>JADJXQ010000003.1:0-300000 GCA_016710335.1 Rhodospirillales bacterium | reverse complement strand
AATGCGCTCGACCGGCTCGCCGTTGATATTGAGGATGCCGTTGATCAGTTGGATCCGGTCGCCGGGCAACCCGATGATCCGCTTGATGTAGTCGGTGGCGTTGTCGGTCGGCAACTTGAAAACGACGACGTCGCCTCGCTGCGGCGGCGTATCCAGAACCCGCCCCGACAACAGCGGCAGGCCGAGCGGCAGGGAGTAGCGGCTGTAGCCGTAGGAGAACTTGGAGACGAACAGATAGTCGCCGACGAGCAGGGTCGGGATCATCGAACCGGACGGAATGCTGAACGGCTCGTATGCGAACGTGCGCACCACCAGCGCGATCAGCACCGCGTAGACGACGGTCTTGATCAGCTCGATGAAGCCTTGGCCGCTCCGCTTGGACATGGGGGATCCTGCACAGTCGAGGGGCGCGAGCCCCTCGACGGGCCGCGATATGGCGCCCGATCAAGCCAGCCGCCGATGTTCCTGTCAAGCCGCCCGTTCCGCGGCGGTATCGCGCTGATCCCGCGGCGGCGACCGCCGGAAGGCCTTCACCCTCCCATTTCCGCAGATCCCGCCGGCACGGCCGAAATGACGACCACCGCCTGGGCCAACGGATACTCGTCGGTCAACGTGACCTCGATCGCCGCCCGCATTCCCCCGGGCGTGAGGTGTTCGAGCCGGCGTCGCGCCCCGCCGGTCAGCGTCATGACCGGCTTGCCGGAGGCGAGATTGTCGACCGCCATGTCGCGCCAGAACACGCCGCGGCGGAGCCCGGTGCCGAGCGCCTTGGAGCAGGCCTCCTTGGCGGCGTAGCGCTGGGCGTAGCAGGCGGCCCGGTGAAGGCGCCGGTCGCAGCGCCGGCACTCGTGATCCGTAAACACCCGTTGGCAGAAGCGGTCGCCGAACCGCGCCAGGGTTCTTTCGATACGGCGAATGTCAAGGAGATCGGTGCCGACTCCAATGATCATCGCGTCCGACCTGCGCGCAGGGACTTCGCGCCGTGATCCTCGGCAGGCGAGCGCGCCGCGTCCATGCGCCGGCGCATCTCACGAATGGCGGCTGCGAAGCCGATGAAGACCGCCTCGCCGACCAGGAAGTGCCCGATGTTGAACTCCACCACCTGCGGCAGCGCGGCGACGGCGCCGACGGTCGCAAACGTCAGGCCATGGCCGGCGTGACATTCGAGGCCAATCGTCCGCGCATGTACTGCAGCCTCGCGGAGGCGTGCCAGCTCCTCCGGGCGCGCATCGATGCCGGCCTCGCAGTAGGCGCCAGTGTGAAGCTCCACCACCTGCGCGCCGACTGCAAGCGCCGCGTCGAGTTGGGGGATGGACGGCTCCACGAACAGCGACACCCGAATGCCGGCGTCGCACAGCTTGCCGACGATCGGCGTCAGCGCATGCCGGACGGCGATCACGTCAAGCCCGCCCTCCGTCGTCCGTTCCGCGCGGTTCTCCGGGACAATGCAGACGGCGTGCGGGCGAAGCCGCAAAGCGATCGCCAGCATATCGTCGGTAGCCGCCATCTCCATGTTGATGGGGGCCTGAAGCTCACGCACCAGCGCCGCCATGTCGGCGTCCGTGATGTGGCGGCGATCTTCCCGCAGGTGCGCCGTGATGCCGTCGGCGCCGGCGGAGATAGCCAGCTGTGCTGCGCGCAGCGGGTCCGGATGCGCGCCGCCGCGTGCGTTGCGCAGTGTCGCCACGTGGTCGATGTTGATGCCGAGCCGCAGATGCTCCGTCATCGCTTGTCGCCCCTTCCCCCCTGAAACCGATGGTCAGCCGTAGGCCCGGTCGACGGAGCTGACGACCGGACTGGCCCTGAGCGCCGCGATGATGTTGGTCAGATGCCGCACGTCGCGCACCTCGATGTCGATCAGCATGTCGAAGAACTGCTGCGTGCGGTTGGTCATCTTGAGATTCGTGATGTTGCCCTCGTTCTTGCCGATGACGGATGTGAGGCTGCCGAGAGTCCCCGGTTCGTTCAGAACCGACAGATTGATGCGGCCGGTGTGGGTGATGCCGTCATCGCTGTTGGCCTCCCATGAAACGTCGATCCATCGCTCCGGCGTCTCCGAGAACGCGTCGAGGGATTCGCAGTCTATGGTGTGGATGGTGACACCCTTGCCGGTGGTGACGATACCGACGATGCGGTCGCCCGGCAGTGGATGACAGCAGCCGGCGAAATGCATCGCCATGCCCGGGATAAGGCCGCGGATCGGCAGCGCCGGCTCGGGGTCCTTGCGGACGCGGCGATGTCGCACCCTGAGCGGCACGACCTTTTCATAGAAGCTCTTGGGCTTGCGGATTCCCGGGAACACAGCCTCGATGACGGTGCGGGCAGTGATGTAGCCGGCGCCGACCTGGGCCAGGAGATCCTCGATCGTCGCCTGCTTGAAGTTCTTGAGCACCCCCTCGAGCGCCTTGTCATAGTACTCGTAGCCTTCCTCCCGGAACGCCCGCTGCACGAGGGAGCGGCCGAGTTGGAGATACTGCTCGCGCTCCTTCGAGCGGATGTAACGGCGGATCCGGGCGCGCGCCTTGCCGGTAACGACGAAGCGCTCCCAGGTCGGCGACGGCGACTGCGCCTTGGACGTGACGATGTCCACCTGGTCGCCGTTGCTGAGCAGGGTGCGCAGCGGCCTGAGGCGGCCATTGATCTTGGCGCCGACACAGGTGTCGCCGATCTCGGAGTGCACGGCGTAGGCAAAGTCCACCGGCGTCGCCCCGTTCGGCAGGCTGATGAGGTCGCCCCTGGGCGTGAAGCAGAACACCTGGTCCTGAAACATCTCGAGGCGCGTGTGCTCGAGGAACTCCTCCGGCCCCGAGGCATGCTCGACGATGTCGAGCAGTTCCCGCACCCAGCGGTACTGCTTGCCGTCGGTGAGGTCGAGGCTCTGCTTGTACATCCAGTGCGCCGCGACGCCGTACTCGGCGACTTCGTGCAGCTCGCGGGTGCGCATCTGCAGCTCGATGCGCTGGTTCTCCGGGCCGATGACACCGGTGTGCAGCGACTTGTAGCCGTTGGGCTTGGGGGTCGACAGGTAGTCCTTGAAGCGGCCGGGAATGACGGAATAGGCGGCGTGGACGATGCCGAGGGCGCGGTAGCAGTCCTCCACGCTGGCGACGATGACGCGGAACGCCATGATGTCGGAGAGCTGTTCGAAGCCGACGTTCTTGCGCTGCATCTTGCGCCATACCGAATACGGCGTCTTTTCCCGCCCCATCACCGCGGCCCGCAATCCTCCCGCGGCGAACGTGGCGCGCAGCTCCTGGACGATGCGCGAGATGAGGTCGCCCGACTGGTCGCGGAGGAAGTTGAGCCGGGCCATGATGGAGTTGCGGGCTTCCGGGTTGATCTCGGCGAATGCGAGGTCCTCCAACTCGTTCTGCATCTCGTGCATACCGATGCGCTCGGCGAGCGGCGCGTAGATGTCCATGGTCTCGTGCGCGATCCGCCGCCGCTTGGCGGCGTTGTCGATGGACGGCAGGGTGCGCATGTTGTGCAGCCGGTCCGCGAGCTTGACCAACAGCACGCGGATGTCCTGGGACATGGCCAGCACGAGCTTCCGCAGGTTTTCGGCCTGCTTGGTATGTTCGGACTGCAGCTCGATGCGCGTCAGTTTGGTGACGCCATCGACCAGGCGCGCCACTTCGGCGCCGAAGAGCTTATGGATGTCGCCTAGCGAAGCCTCGGTGTCCTCGATGGTGTCGTGGAGCAGCGCCGTGGCAATGGTCGCGCAATCGAGCCGGTAACGGGCCAGCACGCCGGCGACTTCGAGGGGATGGGAAAAATAAGGATCGCCCGAGGCCCGCGTCTGCGAGCCGTGGGCCTTCATTGCAAAGACATAGGCGCGATTGAGCAGGTCCTCGTCGGCCTCCGGATCGTAAGCCTTGATCTTCTCAACAAGCTCGAACTGCCGGATCATCTCGGGTCGCGCTCATGCCCCCACGGGCCCGCCTGTTTCACCATCCGATGGTGATTCCTGTCAGGATGCCTCACACCGTGCTGCCGCCGGGCCCGACTCAAATTCCATCAACCTCGATCGTCACCCCACACCGTTCGTGACGCGTCCGGCATCGGAATCACTTTAAAGCTCGTCGTCGGGCTCTCTGCTTCCGTCGCCGTCGGGCTCCCCGCTTCCGTCGCCGCCGGCTTCCTCCGGCTCGTCGTCTTCGATAACGATGTCAGGCGTATCCGTGTCGTCCTCGATATCGCTTTCTTCCCCGTCGTCCTCGATATCGCTCTCTTCCCCGTCATCATCATCGACGTGCAGCTCGTCGGCATCGGCATCGTCGAACGCCGCCTGCAAGCCTTGCTCAAACGCCAACTCCTGCTCCAGCTTGCCCAGGTCCATCTTATCGTCTTCCGGTTCGTCCAACTCGGGCACCTTCTGAAGGCTCTGCACCAGGTTGTTCTCGAGCTCCTTCAAGGCGATCGTTCCGTCCGCAATCTCCCGGAGCGCGACGACGGGGTTCCTGTCGTTGTCGCGATCGACGGTCAAGGTTGCGCCGGCGCCGATGTTCCGCGCCCGCTGCGCCGCGAGCATGACCAGATCGAATCGGTTGGGAACACGTTGGACGCAGTCTTCGACGGTAACGCGGGCCATACGGTTACTCCAAAAGAGGATGCCGAAAATCGCCTGCCTTCACCGAGATGGCAGGTGTCGAGATGGCAGGTGTCAAGAACCGGCGCGGCAGAATACCAAAATATAGGATGCAGCTGCCCCCGACTCAAGGCGCATGATCATCCTCCCGATGGTCGCGGACGTCTTCCGGCAACGGCTCCACGCTTTGGCCGGGCGGGAGTGCGGTCAGGAGATCCGCGATCACGACGCCGGTCGCCGGATGCCGCCAGTGCGGCGCCAGTTCCGCCAACGGCCTCAGAACGAACGCCCGCTCGTGCAGGCGCGGATGGGAAGCGCCACGCCGGCGGCCGAATCGGTCACTCGGTCGTCGTAGGCGAGCAAATCCAGGTCCAGCACGCGAGCGGCGCCAGGGAAAGTCCGGGTGCGCCCGAATTCGGCTTCGATGCCGTGCAGCAGCGCCAGCAATGCCGGCGGCGCAAGGGCCGTCGACACGGCCATCACGCCGTTGATGAACGAAGGCTGATCGGATGGCGGCACCGGCGAACTGCGGTACCATCGCGAGCATTGCACCACCGTCACCTCCCGGTTGGCGATGGCCGCAACGGCAGCGCGGCAGGTGGCGAGCGGCGGACCGTGCCGGGGACTGGGGAGGTTCGCCCCGATGCCGATATAAATGCCCGTCAATTTCAAACCCCTCGCTGTCGCTTGGCCCTCGCCGGCCTGCCAGGCTCGCCTGATATGCTCTTGCGCCGCTGAGACCGCCTCCCTAGGTTATCAGAACATTTCTGTAACAGCGATCGCCGCGCCGGTGTTTCACGCCGTACCTTTGGCCGGGCAGTTCATGTCCCGGTCGCCGCGGTTCGCGAAAAAGGATATGATCGATGGTGTTTTATCCACAAGAACGGTTGGCTCTGTTCATTGATGGCTCCAACCTGTATGCGGCAGCGCGCGCTCTCAATTTCGATATCGACTACAAGCGGTTGCTTGAGGTCTTCGCGAGCAGGGGCCACCTCATCCGCGCGTTTTACTACACGGCGCTTGTCGAGGATCAGGAATACTCGCCGATCCGCCCGTTGATCGACTGGCTCGACTACAACGGCTACACCGTGGTCACCAAGGCGACCAAGGAATTCACCGACGCTGCCGGCCGCCGCAAGGTCAAGGGCAACATGGACATCGAGCTGGCCATTGACGTGCTGGAGATGGCCGTGCACCTCGACCACGTGGTGCTGTTCTCCGGTGACGGCGACTTCAGGCGGCTGGTCGAGGCGGTGCAGCGGCGGGGGGTGCGTGTAACCGTGGTCAGCACCATTCGCTCGCAACCGCCGATGGTGGCGGATGAGCTGCGGCGCCAGGCCGATCATTTCGTCGAACTGGTGGATCTGCAGGCGAGCATCGAGCGAACCCTGCCTGGCCGCGACGACCGCCAGACGGACCGTCACGGCAGCGCCGCTCGCCACCATCAGGCGCCCATCGACGACGACGGGGGCGAGGAGCCGAATGGCAACCGCAAGCCCCAGGGCTTGTACGAGGAAGTCTGACCACGGCGACGCCGTCCGCCGGTGATGTCCGTCGAGGCCGACGCGATCGAGCCGGGCCGTGAATGTCCGCGCTGCCCGAGGCTCGTTGCGTTCCGAGACGCCAATCGCGCGCTGCATCCGCAGTGGCACAACGCGCCGGTGGCGTCCTTCAAACCGGCTCCCGGGAGCAGCGAGGTGTGGCTGCTGATCGTGGGGCTTGCGCCGGGATTGCGCGGCGCCAACCGCACCGGGCGTCCGTTCACCGGTGACTTCGCCGGCAATCTGCTGTACCGGACGCTGATCCGCTTCGGTCTCGCGGCCGGCGACTACGACGCCCGCAGCGATGACGGCCTCTCTCTGGTCGGCTGCCGCATCACTAATGCAGTGCGCTGCGTGCCCCCCGCCAACAAACCGACCCCGGCGGAGATCGCCGCCTGCCGCCCGTACCTCTATGCCGAGATCAACGCCCTCCCCCGCCTGCAAGCCATCGCCGCCCTCGGCGCCGTCGCCCACGACGCGGTGCTGGCGGCGCTCGGTCTAAGCCGCAAAGAGCATCCCTTCGCACACGGCGTCCGCTACCGATTGCCATGCGGTATCGATCTCGCCGCCAGCTATCACTGCTCGCGGCAGAACACCAATACGGGCAGATTGACCCCGGCAATGTTCGAGGACGTGTTCAAGGACCTGGTCGCCTTCCGCCGGTCTTGACTCCGGAGGCTTCGAAACAAGGGATTTGCGCAGACCGCGGATCGCGGTCTATACCGCCCGGCACGCGGCTGCACTCGGCGGGCGCGTCAACGATGAGGGCTGCCACCCATGGCTGCGCCGATACGAGGGCGGTGATCCGTGCAACTCGTCTGTCTCGACCTGGAAGGGGTCCTGGTTCCGGAAGTGTGGATCAATGTCGCCCGCGTCTCCGGCGTCGACGGCCTCGCCCTCACCACCCGCGACATCCCCGACTACGACACCCTGATGCAGCATCGCCTGGAACTATTGGGCAAGCATGGCCTGACGTTGGCCGACATCCAGGCGGTGATCCACGACATGGAGCCGCTGCCGGGGGCGGCCGAGTTCTTGGACGGTCTCCGCCGGCGCGGGCCGGTGGTCATATTGTCGGACACGTTCACCCAGTTCGCGGCGCCGCTGATGAATCAGCTCGGCTGGCCGACGCTGTTCTGCCACCGGCTGAACGTGGACCATGCCGACCACATCGTCGGCTACACGCTTCGCCTCCGGGACCACAAGCGCCTCGCCGTCGAGGCGTTCCGCAGCCTGCGCTTCCGGGTGACGGCGGTCGGCGATTCGTACAACGACACCACCATGCTCGCCGCTGCCGACCGCGGCATCCTGTTCCGCGCTCCCGACACCGTCATCCGTGAGTTCCCCCAGTACCCGCACTTCCGCGACTATGGCGGGCTGGCAGCCGCGATCGTCGCCCCCCACGCCGACGCCGATTGAGCCTCAGCCGTCCTCGTCCGCGTCCGGCTCAAGCAGACGATGCAGGTGGACGATGACGTACTTGATATCGGCATAATCGATGGTCTTGCGGCTCACGCCCTGCCAGGCCTTCAGCGCCTCGGCGTAACCCGGATAGATGCCGACGATATCGAGGCTCCCTGTGTCCACGAAATCGACCCCGCGCGGATCGCGCACGCGACCGCCGAACACCAGATGCAACAGTGGCTTGTCCATGGCTTCTGCTCCGACGAAGGCTAAGGAATCAGGGCTCCGGGCTCCCGCCTTGCATCGGCGGGATGGAATAGGTGCCGGTGGCGTGGGCGACGGGTTCGCTGTGCCCTTCGGAATGGACCGTCACCTCCATGACCACTAGGCGCTTGCCGAGCTTGAGAAGGCGTCCTTCCGCAAGCAAATCCGCGGGGCTGGCGCGAAACAGGAAATTGATGCTGAAATTGGTGGTCACCGCCAGCTTGACCGGCCCGATCACCGAAAGTGCGACCGCGTACATGCAGGCATCCGCCAGCGCCATCATCATCGGACCGGCGATGGTGCCGCCCGGCCGCAGCATCGAAACGCGATAGGGCAGCCGCAGCCGCGCCGTCCCCTTGCCGATGAGGTCGGCGCTCATGCCCATCTGATGCGCGAACGGGACTTCTTCTCGCAGGATGGAATTGAAATCCTCTACGCTGATTTTGGCCACCGCGCCTGCCTCTGATCTCAAGGCCGCCCCGCCGTTGAAAGTGGGTCACAGGCAGGCTAGGTAACCTCTACGTTAACGTCAATTTGCTTCTGCTTTTTCATCACCCTGAAGAGGAGCGCACGGCCATGGATGCGCCTGTTGTCGAACGAAATGCCGCCGGCGCGGAACCCGGCGTGTTGCTGCGCGAGGACCGCGACGGCATCGCCACGCTTACCCTCAATCGCCCGAGCCAATTCAACGCCTTGTCCCGGGCGCTGCTGACATCTCTGCAGCAGCAGTTGGACGCCATCGCGGCGGATCCCGGCGTGCGTGTCGTGGTGCTCGCCGGCGCCGGCAAGGCATTTTGCGCCGGCCACGACCTCAAGGAGATGCGCGAGACGCCGGATCGGGACTCCATGAAGGCTCTGTTCGAGCAGTGCGGGCGCGTGATGATGACCTTGACCCGCATCCCGCAGCCGGTCATCGCCCGCATTCACGGCATCGCCACCGCCGCCGGATGCCAGCTCGTCGCCTCTTCCGACTTGGCGGTGGCCGCCGAACAGGCCCGCTTCGCGGTCTCCGGAGTCAATCTCGGCCTGTTCTGCTCGACGCCGATGGTGGCGCTGAGCCGCAAGCTCCCCCGCAAGGTCGCCATGGAGATGCTGCTGACCGGGGACTTCATCGACGCCCCGACCGCCCGTCACTACGGGCTCGTCAACCGGGTCGTGGCGGCGGACGCCTTGGACCAGGCGGTCGCGGATCTCGCCGGCGCCATCGCCGCCAAGTCGCCATTTGCTGTCAGCCTCGGAAAACAACTTTTCTACAAGCAGTTGGAGATGGGACTGGAAGCAGCTTATGAAGCCGCCAGCGAGACCATGACCTGCAACATGATGGGCGAAGATGCCCAGGCCGGGGTCGACGCCTTCATCGCCAAACGGCCGCTGCCGGCATGGACGGGGCGGTGATCGCGGCCACGCGCACCGGCGTCCCCTTGCGTTACGACGACGAGGTCGTGCGTCGCATCCTCCGCGAGACGCGGACGATCGCCATGGTGGGCGCTTCGCCGAAGTGGGTGCGGCCGTCCAACTTCGTCATGAAGTATCTGCAGGGCAAGGGCTACCGCGTGATTCCCGTCAATCCGGGCGTCGCCGGAACGGCGATCCTGGGGGAGATGACGCGGGCGAGCCTCGACGACATCGACGAGCCGGTGGAGATGGTCGATATCTTCCGTGCCTCCGACGCGGCCGCCGGGGTCGTAGACAAGGCCATCGCCCTCAAGAAGCGGCTCGGCATCCAGAGCGTCTGGATGCAGCTCGGGGTGCGTCACGACGCCGCCGCGCAGCGCGCCGAAGACGCCGGGCTGCAGGTGATCATGAACCGCTGCATCAAGATCGAGTACGGGCGCCTGTGCAACGAACTCGGGTGGCAAGGCGTCAACTCGGGCATCATCTCCGCCAAGAGACCAAGGCGCCAGCCATGACCGGCGGCAACGGCGGATCCTCATCCCACTGCCCCGACGGCGGCGGCGCATCCCCGTTCGGCTTCGAAACGCGCGCGGTCCACGCCGGCGCCCGCCCCGATCCGGTCACCGGCGCCCGCTCGACCCCGATCTACCAGACCACCGCCTACGTGTTCGAGGACGCCGACCATGCCGCCGATCTGTTCAACCTGCAGACCTTCGGGTTCATCTATTCGCGGCTGACCAATCCGACCGTGGCAGTGCTGGAGGAGCGCATCGCCAATCTTGAGGGGGGTCGCGCCGCCGTCTGCTGCGCCTCTGGTCATGCCGCCCAGTTTCTCACGTTCTTCACGCTGCTGGAGCCGGGCGACGAGTTCATCGCGTCCCGCAACCTTTACGGCGGCTCCATTACCCAGTTCGGTGTCAGCTTCAAGAAGCTCGGCTGGACCTGTCACTTCGTCGATCCGCGCGATCCCGAGAACTTTCGCGCCGCTTTGACGCCCCGCTGCAAGGCGATCTTCGTCGAACAGCTGGCGAACCCCGGAGCGGTGGTCGTCGACGTGGAGCCGATCGCCGACATCGCCCATTCTGCCGGCATCCCGCTGATCGTAGACAACACCGTCCCCACCCCGTACCTGTTCCGGCCGTTCGACTGGGGCGCCGACCTCGCTGTGCACTCGACGACCAAGTTCCTTTGCGGCCACGGCAACGCCATGGGCGGAGCACTGGTGGAATCCGGCCACTTCGACTGGGCACAGAACGACAAGTTCCCCGGCATGACGGCGCCGGAACCGGCCTACCACGGCCTCACCTTCTTCGAGACGTTCGGAGATTTCGGGTTTACGACCAAGGCGCGGGCGGTGGCGCTGCGCGACTTCGGTCCGTCCCTGTCGCCGGCCAATGCCTTCTACACGCTTACCGGCATCGAAACCCTGCCGCTCCGCATGCAGCGCCATTGCGAAAATGCCGAGGCGGTCGCCGAGTTTCTTGCGCAACACCCGAGCGTCGACTGGGTGTCCTATCCGGGGCTGCCGTCGAGCCCCCATCATGAATTGGCAAAGAAGTATCTGTCAAGAGGTTGCGGCTCGGTGTTCACGTTCGGAGTCAAAGGCGGATTCCAAGCGGGCATCAGGTTGGTCGAAGCGGTCGAGCTGTTCTCGCACCTCGCCAACCTCGGCGACACCCGCTCGCTGATCATCCATCCCGCCTCCACCACCCACCGCCAGCTTACCGAGGCGCAACAGGTCGCCGCCGGTGCCGGCCCCGATGTGGTCCGTCTGTCTGTTGGAATCGAGAGCGTCGACGACCTGATCCGCGACCTCGACCGGGGCCTCGCTGCGGCCGCGGCTGAGTGAGCCGCGCCGCCGGCGCCTACCGCCCGCGTCCGACCGGAGGCTGCGGCTGCATGAGGATGTAGGCCGTCGTGGGCTCTTCATCGGGATCGACGGCCGCCGGCGCCGGTTTCCCCGCCCCGCCGAGATGGCGGACGTAGCGGTAGATGTCGCGGAGATCCTGCTCCTGCATCTGCCTCAGGTTGAACCACGGCATCGGCGGTCGGGCGACGAGGTTCCTTGCCATCGCCACCCATTCGTCCTCTCCCAGATCCTGAATCAGCAGGCGGAGGTTGGTGGCGTATGTGGTGCCCCACGGCCCGCGAAAGCCCATCGTGTCGCCGGTGAGCCAGGCCGCCTCGGGTACGTCGCCATTGCTGAACAGATAGCCGCTGGTGTGGCAATCGTTGCAGCCGCCGATCACCACCATGTAGCGGCCGCGGCTGACGGAATCGGACGAGGTCACCGCCGCGGCGGTGACCTCTTCGGCAGCCGCCGGAATGCCGGCCGCGTCGCCGGCAACGTAGGCGGCGGCCACCGCAACCGCGATCGGCGCGGTCAGCAACAAGCGTTTCGCGATCATTTCTTCCTCCCACGCCATCAGAGCCCGCGTCTGGAGATGACGATCTTCGGCTCCATCTTCTTCTTCAGCCCAAGCGGCGAGCATATGCGCACAGGCGCAGCATTTTGCAAGTGATTCTGCGACGCATTTGTCGACGAGCCGCGGCCGCCCGTGCGGGGCCACGCACCTGGGCAACGCCGTCGGGATACGCTAAGGGAGGCCGAGCAACCGCGAGCCCGAATGCGAGGGCGATGATGAGCACCGACATCCGTGATCTTCTTGCGATAATGACCAGGCTTCGCGATCCCGAGCGGGGCTGCCCGTGGGACGTCGAGCAGAGCTTCGCCACCATCGCGCCCTACACCATCGAGGAAGCGTACGAGGTCGCCGACGCCATCGAGCGCAACGACATGGCTGCCCTCAAGGACGAACTCGGCGATCTCCTGCTGCAAGTCGTCTACCACGCAGAGATGGCGCGCGAGATCGGCGCCTTCGCGTTCGACGACGTGGTTGCCGCCATATGCGACAAGATGGTCCGCCGTCACCCCCACGTGTTCGGCGACGCGGTGGTGGAGAGCGCTGCGGCCCAGACCGAACGCTGGGAGCAGCACAAGGCTGCCGAGCGGGGCGCCGCAAACCCTGAACCCGCCGGAGCGCTCGACGGCGTGCCGCGAACCCTGCCCGCCCTCACCCGGGCGCTCAAGCTGCAGAAGCGGGCGGCGCGGGTCGGCTTCGACTGGCCGGACGCCGTTTCGGCGCTCGCCAAGTTCGACGAGGAGAGCGGCGAACTGGCGGACGAAATCGCCGCCGGCGCTCCGGCGGACCGCCTTGAGGACGAGATTGGCGACCTGCTGTTCAGTTGCGTCAACGTGGCGCGCAAGCTGACCCTCGACCCGGAGGCGGCGCTCCGCCGCGCAACCCGCAAGTTCGAGCGCCGCTTCGAGCGCATCGAGGCCATGCTGGCCGCCGACGGCGGCCGCCGCCCCGAAGACGCCGATCTGGACGAACTGGAACGGCTGTGGACCGCGGCGAAACGCTTCGAGGCTCGGCTCACGGATGATTAACGCTCCCCGGCTATGCTGTCCCCTGGACCCATGCGCCGGGCGACGCCAATGCGGATCGTGCAGTTACTGCTTCTGGCCGCCGTTACCGCGGCGGGCCTCCACGGTTGCTTTCTGCCGCTCCGCTTCGACGTCGACGCCACCATCACCCGAACCGGCTACTTCGACCTGAAGTTCGATGGCGATCTCGCCTGGCTTCCGCTGGTGCGCGAGATCGCCGAGGGCAGCCTCGATGCCGATGAGCGGCGCGCCAAGATCGCCCGCATCGAGACCGACCTTGAGCGCGATCCGGCGACCCGCACCCTTCGTCATGTCGGCGACGGCGTGTTTCGCCTGCAGTGGCGGCGCTCGGGGGACCTGCTGCAGGCCCGCAGCGTCAACTTCGTCCGCCGCTCGGATCGCATCTTCGGCATCAAGTACGTCGAGTCCACCGGCCAGGTCACCCTCGAAGGCCGCGCAATATCGGCGAACGACGCGCGCCGCCTGCGTGAGCGCGGGATAACCAGCACCGGCTCGCTGAAGCTCCGCACCGACGCCCGCGTCGTGGACCATAACGCCGCCCGCGTCGTCCCCATCGGCCCGCGCGAGCGGATCTATGTATGGACGATCGCCAGTCTCTTCGACCCCGCCGCCAAGCTGGTCATCGCTCTCCACTGAGCGGGCTCAAGCTTGAGGCATCGAAGGGTCAAGCGCGCGCCTCCTCCCAGGATTCCTGGAGTTCCAGCCACGCTGCCTCAGCGCGCTCCAGGGCTTTTTCCGTGTCGCCGAGGCGCATCTTCATGGCGACCAGCGCCCCGCTGTCGCCGTCGTACAGCGCCGGATCGGCCAGCGCCTCGAGCAGGCGCTGGCGCTCGCCCTCCAGCCGATGCACGGCCCGCTCGGCGCTCTCCAGGCGTTTCTGCAACGGCGCCAGCGCCTGACGCCGCTCGGCCGCCCGACGCCGCTGCTCCTTGCGGTCGCCGCTCCTGTCGGTGTCCGGGGAGCGGCTCCGGGTTCCTGCCCGACCGGCGGCGAACAGGCGCGCCCGGTAGTCGTCCAGGTCGCCGTCGAACCCCTCCACCCGCCCGCCGTCGACGAGCCAGAAGCGGTCTGCGGTCAGGGACAGCACATGCGGGTCGTGGCTGACGATCACGACGGCGCCGCAAAAGCTGTTGATCGCCTGCACGAGGGCCTGGCGCGAGTCCATGTCGAGGTGGTTGGTGGGCTCGTCGAGGAGCAGGATATGGGGCCGGTCGGCAGACATCAGCGCGAACAGCAGCCGCGCCTTCTCGCCGCCGGAGAGACTTCCGATCGGCGTCTCGGCCCGTTCCTGCGAGAAGCCGAAGCGCCCGAGCTGAGCGCGCAGCCGCACCTCCGCGTCGTGCGGCCGCTTGCGGCCGAGCGCGATCAGGGGCGTCGCCTCCAGGTCGAGCTCTTCGGCTTGATGCTGGGCGAAGTAGCCGATGCGCAGCTTGCGCGACCGATTGACGTGCCCCGAGATCGGCGCCAGGCGTCCGGCCAACAGCTTGATCAGCGTTGACTTGCCGTTGCCGTTGGCGCCGAGCAGGGCGATGCGGTCGTCGCTGTCGAGCCGCAGCGACACCCCCGACAGCACCGCCTTGCCGTCGTAGCCGACGGCCACCCCGTCAAGGCCGTAGAGCGGCGGCGGCAGCGGATCCGGCTCCGGAAAGTCGAAGGTGACGCTGTCGTGGTCACGATCGTCCGGGATCGGCTCCATCCGCGCCAGCATCTTGAGGCGCGACTGGGCCTGGCGCGCCTTGCTGGCCTTGTAGCGGAAGCGCGTCACGAATGCCTGGATGTGGGCGCGCTGCGCCTCCTGGCGCGCCCGCAGCTTGTCGTCGAGTTGCATCCGCATCGCCCGCGTCTGCTCGAAGCGGTCGTAGTCGCCCCCGTAGAGGGTGAGCTTGCCGCTCTCCAAATGGACGATCCCTTCCGGGACCCGGTTCAACAGGCCGCGGTCGTGACTGACCAGGAGGATCGTGCCGCGATAGTCGCGCAGGTAGTCCTCAAGCCACAGTGTCGCTTCGAGATCGAGATGGTTGGTCGGCTCGTCGAGCAGCAACAGGTCCGGCTGGCTGAACAGCAAGGCCGCCAGCGCCACCCGCATGCGCAGGCCTCCCGACAGCTCGGCGCACGGGCGCTGCTGCTGCGCCTCCGAGAACCCGAGGCCGGCGAGGATGCGCGCGGCGCGGGCCTCGGCGGCATGGGCGTCCTTGTCATGGAGCCGCGTGTGGATTTCCGCGATGCGATGGGGATCGGTGGCGGTCTCGGCTTCCCCGGTGAGGTCGACCAGCTCAGCGTCGGCAGCCAGCACGGTCTCGACCAGGGTTTCCGCGCCGCCCGGCGCCTCCTGGCTCGTCATGCCGACCCGCCACGTCGCCGGCATATGGATGGCGCCGCCGTCGGCGTCCGCGAATCCCGCAATCAACCGCAACAGCGTCGTCTTGCCGCAGCCGTTGCGTCCGACCAGTCCGATCCGCTGGCCGGCGCCGATGGTCACATCCGCCCCGTCGAGCAGCAGACGCGGACCAATGCGGTAAGTGAGGTTCGAGATGCGGAGCATGACGGCAGTCCGGTCGCGGCGCGATGTCAGGAGTCGAGCGTAAGCACGGATATCCGCTGCTCACCGATCGCCGCCCGCGCCAGGTCGATGAGGTGGGTGTGATGGGTAAACAGCAGCACCTGCGTGCGGCGGCTCAGATCATATAGCACACGCAACGTCGCCGCCGCGCGGGCGTCGTCGAAATTGATCAGGATGTCGTCGAGGACCAGCGGCATCGGCTCATTGTGCGCCAGGTAGGCCTCGATCGCCGCCAGGCGGATGGCGAGGTAAAGCTGGTCGCGGGTCCCGTCGCTCATCGCGTCCACGGTCAACGACGCGCCCCCGGGGCGGATGCCGAGGAGCACCGGCTGGTCCCGGTCGTCCAGATCGGTCGCCAGGCCCTCGAACGAACGACAGGTGAGGCTTCCGAAGAGCGCGCCGGCGTGCGCGAGCAACGGACCCTGGTGGCTCTCCCGGTAGGCGGCGACGGCGCGGGTCAACAGCGCGATCGCCACCCGGTAGGTGATGCAGCGCTCGGCGTCTTCCCGAATCCGCGCCAGTTGCGCCTCCGCGTCCTGGGCGGCGCGCGCCGCAGCGTCGCCGCCGTCCATGCCCTGGAGCTGATTGCTGATCTCGCCGATCCGCCGCGCCAGCTCCGAGCGGCGGGTGGACAGCTCCGCAATCTCCTGATCCAACGCCTCGCTCCGCCCCGGCAAGCTGTCGGAATCTTCGCTCGCCGCCTCCGCTTCGATCTGCTGAAGATCGCAAGCCGGATTGTGCTCCAGCAAGCGCGCCTCGATCTCCTCGAGGTCCCTCAATTTCTGAGCTTTATGAAGAGCCTGCCGTTCGACGTGGTCGAGGTCCTCGGGACGGTCGCGCCCCGCCTCCCGGCAGAGACGTTCCAATGCCGCGGTCGCCTCGCCGGCGGCGGTTTCCGCGGCTCGGAGGGCCGCATGCTCCCGCGCCAGATCGGCCTGCAACTGCTGACGGCGATGGTGCTCGTTCCGGGCGTGCTTGAGGCGTTCGCACAGGTGGCGGACGGCGTCCACCGCCGGCTCATCCCGCAGATCCGGCGCCGCCGCCAGGGCGACGGCGCCAACCCGGCGTTCGAAACCGGCGATGTGATCCTGCATGGCCTCGATGCGCTGGTGGCGGAGGTCGGACCAGCTCACCAGCAAGGTGCGCAGGTCGTCGACGATCTCAAGCACCGCCTCGACCTCCTCGGTCGTCGCATCCTGGGGCCGTGCGAGAACGCCGACCGCCCGCCCCCACTCCGCCTGCCACTCCGTCAGCGCCGTCTCGACGCGCGCCAGGCGTTGCCGTTCGCGGTCCCGCGTCCTCTCTGCTTCGTCGCGGCGATCGTTCAAGCGAAGACGCTCGGCGCGGAGTTCCATGATCGCGGCGAGCGTGGCCTTGCCGCGCCGCAGCAGCGCCACAACCGTCTCGCCGGGCGCCGAGGCGGTTTCGCCGAACGGCAAGAGCGCGTCGATGAGGACGCGGCGCGCCTCGCCGATCCTCCGTTGCAGGGCGTTGATCTGGTCACGCTGATTCCTGACGGCCCCGATCATCGTCACGATGTCCGCACGGTGACGGAGCCACACGCCCATTTCAGCAGGCGGCAACGGCTCCCGGCCTAGCGCCGCCCACAGATCCCGCCAAGCCCGCTCCAGCGCCCCTCGTCGATCGGCCGCGGCGGCTTGGAGTTCCTGCGCCGTGGCCAGTTGCTCCAGCGCCCGCCGATGGGCGGCGTCAAGCTCCTGGAACCGCGCCACCCGTTCCGCTTCGTTGTAGAGAGCGTCGGTCAGGGCATCCACTTCGGCGACGGACCGCTCGTAAGCCTCCGGCAGGGCGCGTTGCGCGTCGAACGCCGCGGCCTCGGCAGCGACATCGCCGGAGGCATCGATGAAGGCGCGGCGGATCAGCCGCCAGCCGTTGTCCCGGCGCGTCCGAGCCTCCGCGACGCTTGTCGCGGTCGGAATCCGTCCTTGCGCGACGAGGGCGCTCTTGTTTCGCTCGAGTTCGGCGATGGTGTCGTGCACAGCGGCCACCGCGGCGCGAGCCGCGCTCAGCGCCACATCCGCATCGGCGAGGTCGGCGTCGAAGCGATCGACGGTCTTGTCGGCCGGCGCCGGAAACCGCACCAGTTCCTCCGCCGCGCTCGACCACAGCGGCAATGCAGCCAGCCGGTCGCCGAGCTCCGCGGTCATGCGGGCGACGCCGGCTTCGGCATCGCTCAGCGCATCTTCGAGGCGCCCCTGTTCGCCGACGCCTTCCACCGCCGCCCGCAGCGGGGCTGGATCGGGTGCGCCATCCAGCTTGGCGAGCGCCTCGTTCGCCGCCCGGACAGCCTCGTCGGCTTCGCGCGCCGCCGACCGCACACGGGCGAGATCGGTGGTCAGGGCGTCGTGGTTCTTGATCAGCGCGCGCAGTCGCGCCAGCGCAGGCCGCGTCGGCAGCGCCGCCGCTGCATCCTCCGCCGTCAGGCGCAGATCCGCCTCCCGAAGCCGCTCCGAGATGCGCGCTTCGACGGCCGCGAACTCGATCTGGCATTTCGGGAGGTCGATAAGGGCGCCGCGGACCCTGCCCCGCTCCTCCTGCAATGCCTCGATGTCCTGCGCCTGATCCAGCAGCGCTTCGGGCACGGCGACGACGCCGAGCTCGGCCTTGATGCGGTCCGCCGCCTCCCGTGCCCGCACCGCGTCCCGCTCGGCGACAACGAGCCGCTCCTGCGCCGCCAGACGCTCAGCGCCGAATCCGTCCCGCAGCTCGGGCACCGCCGCCAACTCGGCAAGGGTGCTCTCGATGCTGCGGCGGACGACCAGGTCGCGAAGGTTGCGGCGGATACGCTCCAGCCGCGTCCGCGCCTTCTGCCGGTCGTCGAGCTGGTGCCCGAGGTCGTTCTGATCGGCCTCCAGTTGCCGGCACGCCTCGGCTGCCTGATGCCAGGTTTCCTCGGAGAGCGTCGCATCGCGGATGCGGGTGCGCGCCTCGCGGTAGCGGCTCAACGCCTGATTCAGCGACTGGGTCTGGCCGCGCGGACGAAAGATCGCGTCGGCGTCCCGGCACAGATCATCCAGTACGCCGCGCAGGCCGACCAGTCCCGCGCTCGCTTCGAACAGGGTGAGGCCGACCTCGCCGCCGCCCTGCAGAATGTCCTCGCCGCCGGCCCGCAGGCGCACGTGATCGAGGCCGAACAAGCGGTGGAACAGCTCGCGGTGCATGGTCCCGAGGACGGGTTCGAGCGCGCCATCGTCCACGGCCCGGTCATCGGCATCGAGCAAGGTGCCGGTGCGGCCCTTGCGGCGATAAAGTGTGAGCACCTGCCCCGAAGTGGCGCGGATGACGGCGCCGATGCGGAGCGCCCGCTTCTCGTGCAGAAAATCATCACCGACAGCGTCCTTACGGCGATCCTCGAACCCGAACAGGAAGTTCGACAGAGCCCGCAAGGTCGTCGTCTTGCCGGCCTCGTTACGGCCATAGATCGCATGGAAGTCGTGCTCGCCGGGCGCGAACGCCAGCACCCGGTCGCTGAACGGACCGTAGCACTTGAGGTGAAGCTCTTGAAAGCGCACGGCAGCGGTCTAGTCGGCCGGCGGCATCAGCCGGCCGGCGATGACGTCCACCGCCCGCTCGATCAGACGATCGAGGTGCTGCGGCTCCTCCGGCTTGATCGCGGCGTCACCGTGCTGCGCTTCCGGGGGAAGCCTGCTCACCAGGTCTTTCCACTGCGGCTGCAGCAGGGCGGCCGCCGCCTCGGGATCGGCGCGCAGCGCGTCCGCCACCTGCAGGAGTTGCGCCAAAGCGTCATCCGGGCGCCTCCGGGCGTCGTCAAGGCGCGGCGACCGGGTCGCCAGCTCCACCTTCTCGACCCAGATGGTCTCGAAGCCGACATCGGCGGCGGTCGCCCGCACGTCCTGCACCCACTGCCCTTCCTGCCGCATCAACGCGTCGTGCGCCGGCGAGCGGCCTTGGACGCGCACCCGCACCGCAACCAGACGCCCTTCCGCTGCCACCGCCTCGGCGCGCAAGGCGTCGCGCACCAGCGTCAGCACCTCGTCGGGCGTGTCGGCGGTGCCGGCATCCACGCTGATCAGCACCCATCGCGCGACATCGACCACCCGATGTTCCAGCGCCGTTACCCGTCCATCCTCGACCGTCACCAGCGTGCAACCCTTGGCGCCGGCCTCGCGGATGTGTCGCGCCTGGAGGTTGCCCGGAAAGACGATCGGCGGCTGTTCGCACACCACCTCCCGCTGGTGGACATGGCCGAGAGCCCAATAGTCGTAGCCGCGGGCGATCAGTTCGTCCCGCGTGCACGGCGCGTAGGGCTCGTGCCCCTCCCGCCCGTTCAGCGCCGTGTGCAGCACGCCGATGTTGAGATAGCCGGGAACCGGCGGCGGATAGCGGGCGGCCAAGTTGTCGCTGGTGTCCGGGCGGGCGAACGAACAGCCATGCACCGCAACCCCGAGATCATCCAGCCGCTTCGTCGCCGGAGCCGCTGCCGGGAACTCGACGACGTTGTCCGGCAGCGGCAGCCGCTTGGTGATGCGGCTCTGGGCGTCGTGGTTGCCGCGCACCAGAAACACCTTGACGCCGGCGTCGCGCAGCCGCGCCATCTGCTTGACGAAAAACAGGCCGGTGTTGAAATCGCGCCAGTTGCCGTCGAACAGGTCGCCGGCGATGACGAGGAAGGCGGCTCCTTCGCTGCAGCACAGGTTGACGGTGTTTTCGAAGGCGCGGCGCGTTGCGCCCTTCAGTTCGCCGACGGGTGCAGCCTCATAGGCCTCCAACCCGCGCATCGGGCTATCCAGATGAACGTCTGCGCAGTGCACGAACCGCATGTCGGACTTCCGCATATCGGAGAGGGGCGCGCCGACGCGCCGGTCATTCCGGCTACATCATTTCCAGGCGGAACGGAACCCGCAATGACCGGCCGCCCGCCGTTCCCGGCCGTCGAAGCGAGGCCGGCGCAACCGGCGTGGCGAGGGGGCGCAGCCTGCGTGGCGAGGCGGCGCAGCCTGTCAGGGCAGGACTGCCGTGAGGGAGGCGAAGCGCGGGCGAAACAGGGTAAACTGACGGAGCGTCTCGGCCTTGAACAGCTTGGTTATGAACAACGGCTCGTAGTCGAAGTACGCCTCGCAGACGATGATGCTGTCGCCGTTGACGACGCTGAAGCCGTTGGGCAAGGTCGGGTTGTCGCCCTCGCTGCCGAAATCGCTGCTCCCCTTGCCCCCGCCGTAGGCGCGCTGCCAATTGATGATCGGCGGGTTGCCGTCATTGGCGCTGATGTTGGTGACGATGACCTGACCCTGCGTCGCCATGTCGAACGGCTCCATGATCGTTGCCGACGCCGACAACATGACGGTGAGGTCGGCTTCGCTGAGGGCCGAGGCGCGCGAGACCATGTCGGCGATGGTTGCGGACGTCCGTTCCACCTTCTGGTTGATCAGAATATAGCGCGAAAACTCGACGACGCTGAAGGTCAGCGCGATCAGGATCGGCATCGCCACCGCCAACTCCACCGCGAGAGTCCCGCGCCGATCGCTCTTCAGGCGTTGAGCCAGTCGTCGAACGACCGGGCATCGTAACACCGGGAGTCGGATCATCGGCCGGCTCCTATTCCCAGGGCTCGTTACTGACGACGACCTGCGACTCGAGGCGATAGTTGCCCTTGTCGTCGCCCATGGCGGTCGCGAGCAGTGGCGTCATCAGCTTCCAGTCGTACGCAATGCGGTAGACGACGACCTGCCCCGACCCGCCGGCGCCCTCCTCGCCGACGTCCTCGTCCCAGACGCCATTGCCGTTCTCGTCGCTGAACGTCTCGCCAAGGCCGTACTTGCCGTCGCCGTCGCCGTCAACGAAGGCCTCGCCGCGGCCGACGTCGCTGAACGCCGGATAGCTCAGCACGCTGACCTCGGCTTCGTCCATGTCGACCAAGCCGACGGTGCGGTCCTCGACGATTTCGATGATGCGGTCCATGCGGTCCTCGCTGCCCGCCTCCTGGCCGGTGATCCCGTAACGCGCCGCGTCGCGCATGCCGGATTCGATCAGCACGTCGAGGAACAGGACCGTGCCGGTTTCGAAGATGCCGCATGTGATCAGCAGCAACACCGGAGCCGCGAACGCGAACTCGATCGCCTGGGTGCCGCGGCGGTCTTTGGACAACGAAGACATTTTGCGAAGAAGTATCGACATGGCTCGGTCTCTATGTACTTCAGAGCACGCTTTCAATACATTGCCCCCAAAGGTAATATAGTGTCGAGACATGCGCAATATAATATAGTTTAATTAACTTTACGTCCCATTTTATTATTATGTTTACTTCAGCATCCTGCACCCGGAGCACCAGTCGCGTCACCGCTCCGTGCTGTGTTCGGCCCTCAGTTCCTCCCGAATGGCGTTAAGCTGGTGCTGGATGGCGTCGATGCGGTCCAGCAAGGCCCGGCGCACCTCCGACGAGAGGCTGACCAGATCGGACTCCGCCGGCGTCGTCGCCCGCCCGGCCCCGACCCCGGCGTCGGCATCGATGAAGCGGACGCCGATCCGGGTGTTGGTGCGCCACACCACCGCGCACTCCCGATAGCCGCCGTCGCCGCCGGTCACGGCGAAGGCGTCGGGAATGTCGACGCCATAGGGCACTTCGAGGCGAACCCCCGCCTCCGAGACGTCGGCGATCGTGCAATCCACCACCGAGCACATGTTGTTGAGCGCGATTCGCCCCGCCTTCAGCGTTTTGTGGCGCCTGCTCGCCCGGCGTTCGCCGACGCCGGCAGAGTCATTGGTCGTCATTGAAGTCTTTCACAAGCTGTCATGCGTGTACTGCAAAAGATTACACAACTTTACCGGGAAGTCAAGCCGATCGCTCGGCACGCGCGCCTCCCGCGCCCCATCGCGAGAAGCGCAAGCGGCGTGGCGGTCCAGGCGTCGCTTGATGTTTGTGGCTACCGGGAAGCCGCGGGGCGCTACGGAAACATCGCGAGGAAGCGGACCAGCTTTCGGGTCCGCTCGCTGAACAGCTTCGGCGCATAGAAGCTGCCCGCGGCGCGCTTGTTGATCTCGCCGAGGGTCGGATAGGGAGCGATCATCTGCGCCACCGCCTTGACCTTGATCCGCTCGCTCATCGCCAGCACCCAGGTGTGGATCAACTCGCCGGCTGCGGCGCCGACGATGCCGGCGCCGAGCACGTGGCCTCCGGGGGTGGCGATGACCTTGACCAATCCCTCTGTCTCACGTTCGGCCTGAGCCCGGTCGTTCTCCGCATAGAACGACTTGAGAACCCGGACCTCCCCCCGCGTGTCGCGCGCCTGCTGCTCGGTGAGCCCGACCTGAGCCAGTTGTGGCGCGGTATAGGTGACCCACGGCACCGTCCGCGTGTCCGCCTTGGCCGGCAGGCGGAACAAGGCGTTCCGCAGGACGATCGACGCATGATAGCCGGCGACGTGGGTAAACTTCAGCCCGCCCGCCGCATCGCCGATCGCGTACACCTTGCGGTTGGCGGTGCGCAGTCGGGCGTCGACCTCGATGCCCTTCGCCGACCACGCGATCCCGGCCTCCTCCAACCCCAGCCCGTCCACGTCGACCCGGCGTCCCGTGGCCACCAGAAGGTGCGAGCCCTCGACCCGGCTTTCCTGCCCGCCCTCCGCCGTTACCGTCACCGACACGCCCGCCGCGCCGGTGCCGACCGCGGCCACCTTGACCCCTTCCCTTATCTCCACTCCGTCCCTCGACAGCCGCCGGCGCACCACGTCGACCAGTTCGGGGTCGTCCTTGGGAAGGATCTGCGATGCCTCCAGCACCGTGACCCGGGCGCCGAGCTGGCGGTGGGCCTGCGCGAGTTCCACGCCGATGGGGCCACCGCCGACGATGACCAGATGCTCGGGCACCGCCGCCAGGTCGAAAATGGTCTCGTTGGTCAGGTACGGAACATCGGACAAGCCGTCGATCGGCGGCGTCGCCGGCGACGATCCTGTGGCGACGACGAACCGGCGGGCCCGCACCCGCTGGCCTTCGGCGTCGATTTCTGAAGGGCTGACAAACCGGGCATGGGCGCGGAGCACCCGCACGCCAAGCCCCTCGAAGCGCTCCACCGAATCATTGGGCGCGATCGCCGCGATCACCCCCCGCACGTGCTCCCGAACGCGCCCGCCGTCGACCTCCGGCCCCCCGACATTGACGCCGAAGACGCCGGCGCCACGGACCGCTTCGGCGGCATGGGCGGCCGCCAGCATCGCCTTCGACGGCACGCAGCCGTAGTTCAGGCAATCGCCGCCCATCTTGCCGCGCTCGATCAGCACGGTTCGGGCGCCCATCTGCGCCGCCCCCGCGGCCACCGAGAGGCCGCCCGATCCGGCGCCGATCACGCAGATATCGGTCTCAATCGCAGCGCCCATGCATCCTCTCTCCAGCCGGTGGCTCGGGCGCGGTGCGGTCAGGTTGAACGCACGGTCGTACCCTAGCTCTTTCAGATGGAGAGCAGCGTGCCGCCATACCGGTCGGCCCGCAAGCAACGCCTGATCACGTTTACGTTTTTGCCAATGCCGTCGTCCCGCGCCGCACCGACTCCGCGAATGGGACCGCCGGAAGCGGCGCGCTGTAAAAATAGCCCTGGATCAGGTCGCATCCGGCGGACTGCAGAAACTTGAGCTGGCTTGCGGTTTCCACGCCCTCTGCGACGATCTCCAAGTCGAGCCGGTGCCCGAGTGCGATGATCGCCTCGACCAGCCGGACGTCGGCGGGATCATTGTCGAGGTCCCGGATGAAGGAGCGGTCGATCTTCAGCGTATCCACGGGGAAGCGCCGCAGGTGGCTGAGCGAGGAACAGCCGGTCCCGAAATCGTCCAATGAAAGGCGAACGCCGATTTCGTGAAGCCGATGGAGCGTATTCCAGACATCCGGCAGATCGGTTAACAGGACCCCTTCGGTGATCTCGAGCTCCATGTTTTCGGCCGGCAGCCCGCATCCGTCGAGAGCGGATCGGACCGTGTCGACAAACGCCGGCGAGCGCAACTGCCGCCCGGAGACGTTGACGGAAATCCGTTGCAGCGGCAGCCCGTCGTCGAGCCAGGTGCGGAATTGGCGACAGACCTGGCGCAACACCCATTCACCGATGCCGACGATCCGTCCGGTGTCCTCGGCGACGGCGATGAATTCCTGCGGCGCCGTGAAACCGAGCTCGGCATTGCGCCAGCGGAGCAGCGACTCCGCGCCGAGCACCGCGCCGGTCTTTGCCGAGACGATGGGTTGGAAATGGACCATGAACTCGCCGCGCTCCTGGGCCAGGTGCAGCTGCCGCTCGATGCCGAGACGCCGCTTGATCTGCTGATTGAGCGACTCGGTGAAGAATTCGAAGCTGTTGCGGCCGATGTTCTTGACCCGGTACATGGCCGCATCCGCATTGCGCATCAGGATCGCCGGGTCGTCGCCGTCATCGGGAGCGATGGTGATGCCGATGCTGGTCGTCACCATCACCTCGCCATCAATGATTTGGAACGGGCTCGCGAACGCGTTCAGGATCTTGCACGCGACCCGTTCGGCGTCCCCGCTGACGTGCAGTTCCGGCAGGATGACCGCGAATTCGTCGCCGCCAAGCCTGGCGACCGTATCCACTTCCCGTACGCACTGACGGATCCGCTTTCCGGCGAGTTGCAGCAGCAAATCGCCGCCGGCGTGACCGAAGGTGTCGTTGACGTTCTTGAAGTGGTCGAGATCGATGAACAGCATTGCGGTCTTGAGACCTTGGCGGCGCCCGCGGGAGAGCGCCTGCGCCAGCCGGTCGGCCGCCAGCACCCGGTTCGGCAGCGCCGTCACCATGTCCGTGGTCGCCTGCACGATGAGCCGGTCTTCATATTGCTTGCGGAGGGTGATGTCTTCCTCGACGGCAACGTAATGGGTGATCCGGCCGTCGTCGGCAAAGATGGGCGAGATCGAAACCTGCCGCCAGCAGCGGTCGCCGGTCTTGCGCTTGGCCTCCAGTTCGCCCCGCCACGGCCGCCCGGCTCGGAGGGTGGCCCACAGGCGTTTGTCGACCTCCTTGTGCTCCTCGTCCGGCAAGATGTCTTGCACGGCGCGGCCGAGCGCTTCGCCGGCCTCGTACCCGGTCATTTCGGTGAACTTGGGATTGACGTACTCGATGATCCCCGCGGGGTCGGTGATGATGACCGAGGCCGAGCTCTGCTCGACGGCCTGCGAAAGCTTGATGAGTTGTTTGCGTGTCGCTTCCCGCTCGGTGACGTCACGCACCAGGCAAAGCCAGCCGGCGGTGTCGCTGAATTCGTCGACGACGGGCCTGCACCTGGTCTCGCCGAAGAACTCCTCGCCGTTCTGGCGCCGATAGCGAAAAAGCGACGAGCCACAACCACCGCCGAGATCGGGGCAGGGCGCCGCGCCTGCCGTGCAATGTTCCGCTTCGGCGTCTGCGGCGAACAGGTCCGCGAAGGCCCGCCCTTGCAAAGCCTCTTCCCGATGCCCGAAGACACCAGCGGCCGCCGCATTGCAAAAGGCGATTCTCTGGTCGTCGTCGGTAATGACCATGGCGTCGGGAGCGGAATCGAAGATCGCCTGGAGCAGGCAGCGCTGGCGGACGGACTCGTTGAACGCCAAGACCAGGCGCCGCTGCAACCACAGGATCGCGACGCCGGTGGTGATCAGTACCGGCACGATGAGCGTCGCCAGCACCAGTAAATGGAGCAGATGCGAAATGCTGTCGGCGCTGGCGTCGATCGCCGCCCATTGCTCCTGGGTCAGGACATTCTGCAGAAAGTCCAAGGCATCGAGCGCGGCTTGATCATCGACGCGGGCCAGGTCGGCGACCTCAAGGGATGAACGATCGTTGGCGATGGCGCTGCGGACGGCGTCGAGAGCACCTGCGTAGCGCTCGATCACCGCCTCCAGTCGCGCCAGCGCGTCGCGTTCCGCCTGACTGACCCGCAAGTTGCGGTAAAAGGCGATGCCCTCGCGCGCTCGGATCAGGTCGCGCTGCAACAGCGGCACCAGCCGATCGTCCCGGCCGAGGGTGTAGGTATTGAAGTTGTGAATGAACCCGCCGTAGCCGAGCGCGTCGTGCAGTCCCTGCCGCGCGAGCGACTTGGTTATGGTCATGTAGTTCTGCTGTTGCCAGTCCGTGCGCAGTTCATGCATGGCCGTGCGCATCGACCACCCGACCACGCCGGCGCCGGCGATGGTGCCGGCGAGCATGATGCCAATCATCGCAACAACCAGCCGGAACCGACGCGGCGTTCCAGTGGTGGCCCGAAAGCGGACGAGGTTCAGCCGCAACCGCCGCAGGATCCTTTGCGTCCTGTGGTGTCTCGCCCGCGAAGCAGTCTGCGGGCCGGAGACACCGCCGAACGTCAGGCGCCCAGCCACGCGTCACGCCGTGGGCAATGATCGAGCCGGCGCAGTATGAGCTGTCGCGCCCGGTGCCCAGCATTCGGATTTGACGGCATCCCGCCTCCCCTGGCAGCGAAGAGTTCAGCCCTCGGCTGTCGCCCACGCGATAGGACCTGCATCGCCTCAAGTATATTCGATATGGGTTAACAACAATCGGCAGGTCGGCAGCCTGCCACACGTCGATTCCCAAATTTCGCGCCATGCCTTGACGAAGCCGGCTACGCCCTTACGTTCTTATCACGTTCGCAAGCAAGGGCATGGCTGAAAATGTTATTCGGAATTTCAACTAAAAATAAAAATCAAGTAATTTCAATGGCTTGCGAGCGGCTCTGCATACATCCGCATACATCGGCATACATCTGCGCACGGAAAACGGACACAAATCGTTTGTTTTCAATGAGGTAATAGTTTCGCGCCGGTACAAAACCGCCGACGATCGAGCAAAACGCCGTCACGATCGTCGCCACGGCAAAGTGCCTTGCGAGAAGTCGCCGCCGTCGCACCTTGCGCTTCAGTCGGAGTCCCGATAAACCGCCCCGGCGACGCTTGCGGCCTCAGGGGTCGCGCCGGGCGGAGCCGCAAAGCAATGGAGGGATGATCCGGATGCGCGCCTATTACGATCGGGATGCCGATGTTAATCTGATCAAGACCAGGACGGTGGCCATCGTCGGCTACGGCAGCCAGGGGCACGCCCATGCCCTCAACCTGCGGGACTCCGGCGTCAGCGACATCGTCGTAGCCTTGCGCCCGGGCTCATCGACTGTCGCCAAGGCCGAGGGAGCGGGGTTCCGGGTGCTGCCTGCGGACAAGGCCGCCGCCGAGGCGGACGTGGTCATGGTGCTGACGCCGGACGAGCATCAGCGGGCGTTGTACGCGGCCGACCTCGCCCCCAACATGAAGGACGGCGCCGCGCTCGCGTTCGCCCACGGCTTCAATATCCATTTCGGGCTCATCGAGCCGCGTCCGGACCTGGACGTGTTCATGATCGCGCCCAAAGGGCCTGGGCATCTGGTGCGCTCCGAGTACGTGCGCGGCGCCGGCGTGCCGTCGTTGCTGGCCATTCAACAGGATGCGTCCGGGAACGCCCGGGAGATCGGCCTGTCCTATGGCGCCGCCATCGGCAGCGGCCGCGCCGGGCTCCTGGAGACCAGCTTCCGCGAGGAATGCGAAACAGACCTGTTCGGCGAGCAGACCGTGCTGTGCGGCGGCCTTTCGGCCCTGATCCAGGCCGGCTTTGAGACCCTCGTCGAGGCCGGCTACGCCCCCGAGATGGCCTACTTCGAGTGCCTGCACGAGGTGAAGCTGATCGTCGACCTGATCTACGAAGGCGGCATCGCCAACATGCGGTACTCCATTTCCAACACCGCCGAGTTCGGCGACTACACCCGCGGGCCGCGGCTGATCACCGACGAGACGAGGGCCGAGATGAAGCGGATTCTGGCGGAGATCCAGACCGGCCGCTTTGCCGGCGAATGGATGCTCGAGAACGCCGCCGGCCAGCCCGCCTTCAAGGCGATGCGCCGCCGCGCCGCTGAACACCCGGTCGAGGCGGTCGGCGAACGCCTGCGCGGGATGATGCCGTGGATCGCCGAAAAGCGCCTCGTCGACAAGTCGAAGAATTGACCGCTCGACTTGCCACACCGCTGAGATGGGACGCTGAACGCAGACCAACCTGCGCCGCGGATGACACGGTGGCGGTTCCGCATCGGCCTGGGTCTCGCCGTTACAGCGGCGCTCGTCGCCATCGGCGCCGGATGGTGCGTTTACGCATCGCTGCCGCCGTCTGACGCCACCCTACGCGTCGCCGGTCTGGATGGCTCCGTCGAGGTCCTGATCGACGACCACGGCGTGCCGCACATCTTCGCGGACAGCTATCCAGACGCGGTGTTCGCCCTTGGCTATGTCCACGGGCGCGACCGCCTGTGGCAGATGGAGACGATGCGGCGCTTCGGCGCCGGCCGCCTGTCGGAGGTGTTCGGCGAACGCACCCTGCAGAGCGACCGCTACATGCGCACCCTCGGCCTCTATCGTCTGGCCGAGCAGGAGCTTGATGGACTGTCGGCCGAGTGGCGCCGCATCCTTGACGCCTACGCCGCCGGCGTCAATGCCTGGCTCGCGACTGGCCCTGTCTTGCTGCCGCCGGAGTTCCTGGTGCTGAGACACGCGCCCGAGCCGTGGCGGCCGGCGGATACGCTGGCGTGGGGGCGGATCATGGCGTGGCGGCTCACCCAGAACCGGGGGGCGGAGTTGCTTCGCGCTCGCCTCGCCGAACGCCTGCGTCCGGACCAGATCGACGAGCTATGGCCCGGGGACGGCGCCGCCGCGCCAATTACGGGCACTGCCGGCATCCCGCTCTTCGTCGACCCGGAGCGCCCGGACCGTCCGCAGGGCGCCTCCAACGTGTGGGTGGTGGGCGGCGCGCGCACCGTCTCCGGCAAGCCGCTGCTCGCCAGCGATCCGCATCTGGCGCTCACCGTCCCCGGCCCCTGGTATCTGGCGCGACTCGTCACTTCGGACACGACGATGGCGGGAGCCACGGCGCCCGGGACGCCGCTTGTCTTCCTCGGCCACAACGACCGCATCGCCTGGGGCTACACCAGCGGCGACGGCGACCTTGAAGACGTCTTCATCGAGCGGCTCGATCCGGCCAATCCCCATCGCTACCTCGGCCCCGACGGGCCCCTCCCCTTCATCACCCGCGACGAGGTGATCGAGGTCAAGGGCGGACCGCCGGTGGCCATCACGGTGCGGAGCACCCGTCACGGCCCCGTCATCTCGGATGCCCTGCCGGCCGGAGGGGCCACCGCGCCGGGCGTCCCGGCCGACGGCGCACACGTCCTCGCTCTGTCGGCTCCCTACCTTCGCGCCGGCGACCGCACCTCGGAGGCCCAGTTCCGCGCGCCGCTGGCCCGCAACTGGGAAGGCTTCCGCGACGCGCTGCGCGCCTTCGAGTCGACCCAGATCAACGCCTTCGCCGCCGGAACGGACGGCACCATCGGCTTCGTCGCCGCCGGTCGGGTGCCGGTGCGCCGCAGCGGCGACGGACGAGTTCCGGCCCCCGGCTGGACCGGTGACGCCGACTGGATCGGCGCCATCCCGTACGACGATCTGCCGGAGGCCGTCGATCCGCCGGCCGGCCTGCTCGTCAATGCCAACAACCGCAATGTCCCGCTTGATCATCCCGGCTACTTCGGCAGCGCCTGGGACCCCGGCTACCGCGCCCGGCGCATTCTCGACCTGCTGCAGAGCCGACCCGTGCACACTTTGGACACGATGGCGGCGATCCAGATGGACACCGTCTCGCTGGCAGCCCGCGACCTGTTGCCGCTGCTGCTGCGGACGCTGCCTCCGGACCACGGCCACAACGACATCGTCGCCATGCTGCGCTCCTGGGACGGGGACATGCGCCGCGACCGGCCGGAGCCGCTGATCTTCACCGCGTGGTTGCGCGCCCTCGGAGAAGCCCTGTACGCAGACGAACTCGGCGACGCGTTCGAACTTTATTGGGATATCCGGTCGCGGTTCATCAAGTACGCGCTGAGTGACGGCCGGCGCTGGTGCGACGACATCCGCACGACGGCGGACGAGACTTGCGCCGCCCGCGTCGGCGCAGCCCTTAACGCCGCACATGCCAGCCTCAACGATCTCCATGGGCCGGACGCGCAAGCCTGGCGGTGGGGGGACGCCCACCGCGTCGTGCTCCGCCACCCGCTGTTCGACCGGATCCCGGTTGTCGGGCGTCTCGCCCGCATCGAGATTGAGACAGACGGCGGCTCTCACACCATTAATCGCGGCGCCTACGCGCTTGCCGACCCCGACGCGCCATATCAGCACGTCCACGGCGCAGGCTATCGGGCCATCTACGACTTGTCCGACCTGTCGCGCTCCCGGTTCGTCGTCATGCCCGGGCAGTCGGGACACCCGCTGTCGCCGCATTACGGCGACCTGCTTCGGATGTGGCGGAGCGGCGGCTGGATCACCTTGGGCCGTACCCGCGAGACGCTGCGCGACGCCGCTTCCGGCCGCCTCGTGCTCGAGCCCGGGGCGCCGACCCGTTAAACCGCGACCTCTCCGAGGCGCATGTAGCGCCCCCGGTAGCGCAGCAAGGGATGCTTTGCCGGGCCGGCATGGATGCACTGCACGCGGCCGACGATGATGACATGGTCTCCGCCGTCGAGAACCGCTTGGCGCGTGCACTCCAGATTGGCGAGGCACCCGTCCAGCAACGCACACCCTCCCTCGCCGGTGTGATAGGCGACCGATGCGAACTTGTCGGCATCCTGGCTCGCGAACGTCTCCGAAACGTTCAGTTGATCATCCGCCAAAAGGTTGAGCGCGAACGCCGATCCTTCGGTGTAGATGTCGCCGCCAGTGGTTCTTTTGCCGAGACAGTAGAGAACGAGCGGCGGCTCCAACGACAAGGACGTGAGGGAACTGACCGTCACTCCGGCCGGGGCGCCGTCGCGTCCGACCGTGGTCACCACGCACACGCCGGTGGTGAAGCGGCTCATGGCATCGCGGAAGGCGCGCGGCGCGATGCTGCCGGGCTCCCGCTCCTCGCCGCCTTCTGGCATGGCTTTGGTCATGATAACCCGCACATTTATGATCTGGTAACCGGACTCGATGTATCCCCGCAGCTGGACACGGTCCTGCCGCAGGCATGGCCATTCCCGGCCCTTGCTGCAGTAGGTACGGGACCGTCCCTCCCTCGGTCAAGGCATTGACGGACGCAGCGGATGTTTTTGATCATCGGCTTCATCATTGTCGCGGCATCCGTGGTCGGCGGCTACATGGGAGCCGGCGGCCATCTTGGGGTCCTATGGCAGCCGTTCGAGTTCGTCATCATCTTCGGCGCCGCCGTCGGCGCGTTCGTCATCGCCAATCCGAAATCCGTTCTCGTCGGCACCGCCAAGTCGTTCGGCAAGCTGCTGAAGGGCTCCAAGTACACCAAGGCCAACTACCTTGAACTCCTCGGCCTGCTCTACGCCTTTTTCAAGCTCGCCAAATCCAAGGGTGAACTGGCGCTGGAAAACCATGTGGAACACCCGGAGGAAAGCTCGATCATCCAGGCCTATCCGAGCTTCGCCAAGGACCACCACGCCGTCGAGTTCCTGTGCGACTACCTGCGCCTCCTGACTCTCGGCACCAGCAACGCCTACGAGGTCGAGGCGATCATGGAGATCGAACTCGATGTCCACCACGGCGAGAAGCACGCCATATCCGGCGCCATGCACGCGGTGGCCGACGGGTTGCCGGCGCTCGGCATCGTCGCCGCGGTGCTGGGCGTCATCCACACCATGGGGGCGATCACCGAGCCGCCGGAAGTGCTCGGCCATCTCATCGGCGGCGCCCTGGTCGGAACCTTCAGCGGCGTGCTGATGTCCTACGGTCTGGCGGCGCCGATGGCCAAGTCGTTGGAGAACACGTTCGACGCCGAGTCCCGCTATGCCGCGTGCATCAAGGCCGGCATCGTCGCCCACATGCAGGGCTACGCGCCGCAGGTGTCGGTGGAGTTCGCCCGCAAGACGCTGCGGGGCGACGTGCGCCCGAGCTTTGCCGAACTCGAGGAGTCGCTGCAGAACCCGCCGGGCGCCGCCGCGTCATGACCGACGCCGCCCGCCCGATCATCATCAAGAAGGTCAAGAAGGGCGCCCACGGCCATCACGGCGGCGCGTGGAAGGTCGCCTATGCCGACTTCGTGACCGCGATGATGGCTTTTTTTTTGCTGCTGTGGCTGCTCAACGCGGTGACCGACGAGCAACTCGAAGGCATCTCCAACTACTTCGCGCCGATCTCCACCACGGCGACCACCAGTGGCGCCGGCGGCCTGCTCGGCGGCGAAACGGTGCGCTCGGACCGCGACTATCCCGACCCGATGGGACCATCGAGCGGAGCGGACACCGTGCAGCCGGCCCGGCAGGGGGATTACGACGAAACCGAAGTCGAGGGCGACGCAGAGACGCCGCCCGAGCACGACGACGCCAGGGCTGTCATCGAACATGCGCCCACGGACCTTGCGGAGCTGGCGCCTGAGGACCTGGACGACATGGTCCGCGAGCGCGAGGAACAGCAGTTCGAGCAGGCGAAGCAGCGCATTCTCGAAGCCATCGAGGCGGCGCCGCGCCTCAAGCCGCTCGCCGACAGCCTGCTGATCGACAACACGCCGGAGGGCCTCCGCATCCAGATCGTCGACCAGGAGGGGCTGGCGATGTTCCCCCGCGGCAGCGCCGACATGTATCTCCACACGCGCAAGCTGATCGAACTGATCGCCAAGGTCATCGTCGAGATGCCGCAGCCGGTGGCGATCACCGGCCACACCGATGCCACCCCCTACGCCACCGACAGCGGCTACGGCAACTGGGAACTGTCCGTCGATCGCGCCAACGCGGCCCGCCGGGCCCTGCTCCAGTACGGTGTCCCGCCCGATCGGGTGTCGCGGGTGGTTGGCAGGGCGGCGACCGACCCGTTGCTGCCGGAGGCTCCCGAGGCTCCGGGCAACCGACGGCTGTCGGTGTTGATGCTGCGGAACGCCGTCACGCCGCTGAACACCGCCGCCGCCGCTTCTGCCGGCCTTTGACTGCCAGAAGCGAACGGAGCCGGCCGGGCTTGAAGCATCCGCGCAGGAGCGCCATTTCCGATCAGGATGTCGCGCGCTGGCGCTGCGAGACCCACGAGTGCACAGACCCATTCGCATGATTCAGTCGAACGGGTTATCGTGTGCACGGGAATCAAGATGTTACGTGTAGCAATGGTGCATCGTTCGAATGCGCCATAGCACCAGGCGGATGCGTGCATGAAACACCAACCGACGGCGGGGACCCGCTTTTTCTTCGCGACCGCGCCATTTCCATGCCCCTATCTTCCAGGGCGCATGGAGCGGCGTCTGGTGGCCGAACTGGGTGGCCGGGACAGTGTCGCTTTCCACGACACCCTCTCCCTCGCCGGCTTCCGTCGCAGCCATCGCTTCGCCTATGCTCCCGTCTGCCGTGACTGCTCCGCGTGCGTTACGGTGCGCATCGTCGCCCCGGACTTCATCCCCAGCCGAACGCAGCGACGGATCTGGCAGCGGAACCAGGACCTCACCGCCCATGAGGCGCCGGCGCGGGCCACAACCGAGCAGTTTCTCCTGTTCCAAGCCTACCAGGACCGGCGCCACAACGGCGGCGAGATGGCGCGCATGGACGAGTTCGATTACCAGGCGCTGGTGGAGGATACGCCGGTCGACACCATGATCGTCGAGTTTCGCGACGGAACGGGCGCACTGGTCGGGGCGTGCATCGCTGACCGCCTGGCCGACGGCGTTTCCGCCGTCTACAGTTTTTTCGACCCCGATGCGCCGCGCCGCAGTCTCGGCACCTACGTCATCCTGTGGCTGGTGGATCGCGCCCGGGCGATGGGGCTTCGCAATGTCTACCTGGGCTTCTGGATCGCCGACTCACCGAAGATGGCCTACAAGACGCGCTTCAACCCCATTGAGGCCTGCACCCCCGAGGGCTGGCGCACACTGCGACTGGACGATGCCTCCGTGATGCGCCATTTCCGCTCCGAGCACTAGTGCACAGGACCGTTCGAATACTTCAGTCGAACGGGGCATCGTGCGCTCGAGAATTAGAAGGTTACGTGCAGCAATGGTGCATTCGTTGAATGCGCCTCTGCAGTAGTTGCACGCGCGCCGCCATCATGGTTAGGATGCTGGCCTGAGGATGTTGGCCTGCCCGTGGACTGGGGGGCGCGCCGCCCATTCGACGCCCACGGGCATCAGGGAGGAAACAGCCATGAACCGACGACACTTCTTGAAGGGCGCCGCCATCGCGGGCATCGGCGGCGCCGCCACATCCAGTTTTCCGGCTCCCGCCATCTCGCAGGGAAGGATGGAATGGCGGATGGTGACCACGTGGCCGAAGAACTTCCCCGGCCTCGGCACCGGCGCCGAGTTGCTGGCGAGGCTGATCACGGAAGGAACCGACGGCAAGCTCAGTGTCAAGGTGTTCGGCGCCGGCGAGATCGTTCCGGCGTTCGAAGCAATGGATGCGGTTGCCAATGGCACCGTCGAAATGGGCCATGGCGCCTCCTATTACTGGAAGGGCAAAGTTGCGGCCGCCCAGTACCTCACCGCGGTTCCGTTCGGCCTGACGGCGCAGGAGCAGAATGCCTGGTTCGAGTACGGCGGCGGCCAGCAACTGGGCGACGAGATCTACAAGCAGCTCGGGTGCAAGTACTTCGTCTCGGGCAACACCGGCGTCCAGATGGGCGGCTGGTTCAACAAGGAAATCAACAGCCTCGAGGACTACAAAGGCCTCAAGATGCGCACCCCCGGCCTGGGCGGCGAAGTGGTCAAGGCCGCCGGCGGCAACGTCGTCAACTTGCCTGGCGCCGAGATCCCGCCGGCGCTGCAATCCGGCGCCATCGACGCCGTGGAATGGGTGGGACCCTACAACGACCTGGCGTTCGGTCTCTACAAGAGCGCCAAGTATTACTATTACCCGGGCTGGCAGGAGCCGGGGGCGTCGCTCGACAACTTCATCAATCTCAAGGCCTGGGAGAAGCTGCCGAACGACATCAAGTCCGTGATCACGGCAGCCAATGCCGCTGTCAATCAGATGGTCTTGAGCGAATTCGTCGCCCGCAACAATTCGTCGCTCAAGACACTGATCGAGGATCACGGCGTCGTCCTCAAGAAGTTCCCGGACGAAGTGCTTGCCGGGCTCGGTAAGCTGTCGGGGCAGGTTGTGGCTGATCTGTCCTCCCAGGATCCATTGTCGCGCAAGGTGATGGACTCGATCGTCAGTTTCCGAAAGGGCGCCATGGCGTGGACCGCGCTCTCCGAAACCGCGGTCACCGCCGCCCGCGCCCTCGACTACCGCTACGTCGACTTCGGTTAGGACCAGGGTTTACGCCGGCCGCCCTCGTGGGGGCCGGGGTCGATCGCATCCGCAGGAGCGCCCCAAGGGCGCCGGAGAGGCGTCGCGGCTGCCGTCAGCGTCAGGGGGTGACGACGCGATCAGCCGCCGCCAACCGTGTCAGATAGTCGAGCCCGGCAATGGCGCGGCTGCCGTACCAGGACACCATCTGGCCGTCGATAAGGAGGCAGGAGTCGCGGTGGGCCGGATGGGCGTCCTGGAACGCGGCCACATGGCTCACCGTGAACGGAAACGGCTCGGAGCTGAACAGCACCAGGTCGACCTTCTCAAGATCCGCGTCCGTCAACGGGATCGTCGGGTAGCGAACCTCGGCGACTTCCGGCATCGTCTGCCAGCGAACCAGCGCCAGCATGCGCGAGATGTAGGTGTCGCGCGAAACGGTCATCCAAGGCTCCTTCCAGATCAGGTAAAGCACCCGGAGTGCCGGCAGGGCGGCGGCGGCGGCGACAGCGCCGTCGTATGCCTGCTCGAAACGGCGGCAGAGGGCCTCCGCCGGAGCGGCACGGTCGAACAGCGCGCCCAGCAAGCGAAACAGCGCGAGATTATCGGACACCTCGATGGGGTGGGTCACCACTACCGCATAGCCCTGTTCGGCAAGCTCTTCAGCGAGCCGGCGCGGGGTTTCATCTACATTGACGATGACATGGGTCGGCGCCAGCGCATGCAGCTTGTCCCGGTTGACCTGCTTGGTGCCGCCGACGCTGCGGACGCGCTTGACGCGCCCCACTGGATGCACGCAAAAGGCGGTCCGCCCGACCACATGGGCGCCGAGTCCAAGATCGAACAGAAGCTCCGTTATGCTCGGCACCAGCGAGACGATGCGGGCGTCCCGTCCCGCAGGCTGATGATGCCGCCCCGCGGCGTCTATGATGAGAGTGCTCTCATTGATGCGGTCGTTGTCCATGCCAACAATCCTGGCTGCTCTGCCGCCCGACAGACACCCGCATCAACCTTGCTGGCCGGCGGGAGGAAAATGACTCTGCTGTGACGGCCGTCACATGCAACTATGCCGTGTTGCTGTAGTGTCTTTCGCGGATGGTCATGCCATCCGGAGTTCTCCCTTCCCTCGAAAGCACCAACTGGGGCCGGCAGTGCCGGCCCCATTTTTTTCCGCGAGGCCGCGCCGACGAGGAGCGAGGGAGTGCGGGCCGCAGCCTGGACGTCGCGGTTGCTCCGCCATCGGCGTCGGTCTATAAGGCGCCGGCGTCCTTGCGGAGGCCGATGGCGGTGCAGCCGGCGTCTCTGCTTGCCGAGCGAACGATCTCGTGACTGTCATCATATCCTTATACGAACTGGAGGGGCGGGACCATGGCTGTCCAACAAACATTGTCGATCATCAAACCGGATGCCACGGCGCGGAACATCACCGGCAAGATCAACGCGCTCTTCGAAGAGGGCGGACTCCGCATCGTCGCTCAGCGGCGCCTGCATCTGACCCGGTCCCAGGCCGAGGCCTTCTACGCCGTTCACCGCGAACGGCCGTTCTACGGAGAGTTGTGCGATTACATGTGCTCCGGCCCGGTTGTCGCTCAGGTTCTGCATGGCGAAGACGCGGTGCAGCGCAACCGCGACATCATGGGCGCGACCAACCCGGCCAGCGCCGGCGAGGGTACGATCCGCAAACTGTTCGGGATCGACGTTCAGGAAAACTCCGTCCACGGCTCCGATTCGCCGGAGAACGCCGACAAGGAAATCCGCTTCTTCTTCAGCGACTGCGACATCGTCGGCTGAACCCCCTCCACACTCGTTGCGATGGCGACCGCGCTCACCGGCGCGGTAGCAAGCGTCAGCCGGATTGCGTGCGGTCAGATCAACCCGGTCTGACCGCACCGTCGTCCTGCCCGTTCGTGCTGGATCGGCAGACGCGAAGGGGCAGACGCGCTACTGCAGCGGTGCATTCGAAGAATGCACCGCTGCACGCAACGGGCTGATTCCAGTTCACGATCTGACCCAGTCAAATGGATCATCCGAATGGGCCTCTGCACCAGGACAGACGCCATGACGTCGTTTTCGGCGACGCGCGCGTTCTAAGCGCTGTTCACGCGGGTGCGGGGTCTGCGCACTAGCGGGACGTCGGCAGCGACGGGTTGATGAGCGCCCCGCGCGCGGCACGAGCGTCACGGACCAGAACCGTCTCGTCGGAGATACGGACGCGGGACTCGGCGATCAGCCGCACCGCCAGCGGATAGATCATGTGCTCTTCCGCAAGAACCCGTTGCGCCAGGGTTTCGGGCGTATCGTCCGGCAGCACCGGAACAACGGCCTGGACGATGATCGGGCCGTCGTCCATGGTCGGACGCACGAAATGCACGGTGCAGCCGGAAAACCGGGCGCCGTACTCGAGCACCCGTTCATGAACGTTGAGGCCGCGGAACGCCGGCAACAGGGACGGGTGAATGTTGATCAAACGGTCCCGCCAGCGACTTACGAAATCCTCGGTGAGGATGCGCATGAAACCGGCCAGGCACACCAACTCGGCGCCTGCGCATTTCAGCGCGTCATGCACCGCGTCTTCGAAAGAACGGCGATCTCTGAAGTCACGATGATCGACCACGCTTGTCGCGATCCCGGCCGCCTCGGCACGCACGAGTCCGGCGGCGCCGGCAACGTTGGACACCACCAGTACAAGCTCCGCCGGGAACGCTTCGGCTGCGCAGGCGCCGATCAACGCCTGCAGGTTGGTTCCGCGCCCGGAGATCAGCACCGCGACCTTCAACTTCGCCACGCGCGCTCGCCTCCCGTCACTGTCACGGCTGCAGCGCCCTGGTCTCGGGGGATGACCCGGCCGATGACGAAGACCGTCTCGCCGCCCTGTTCAAGGATCGCGCGAACCGCGTCGACCGCATCAGGTGCCGCGACGGCGATCATGCCGATGCCGCAATTGAAAACACGCGCCAACTCCGCCGGCATCAGCCCGCCTCGATCCATGAGCCACCGGTATACCGGCGGCAGCGGCCATGACGCTGCATCGATGACTGCGCACAGCCCGGCCGGCAGCACTCGCGGCACGTTCTCGACGATGCCGCCGCCTGTGATGTGCGCGAACGCGTGGACACCACCGGACCGGCACGCGGCGAGACAACTTGCGACGTAGATCCGCGTCGGCTCCAACAGCGCCTCTCCCAGCGACCGCGAGCGGTCGAATGGCGCCGGCTCGGCATAGTCGGCTCGCATCTCTTCGACGATCGTGCGCACCAGGCTGAAACCGTTGCTGTGCAAACCACTTGAGGCGAGGCCGAGCAGCACGTCGCCGGCGCGGACCGCCTCGCCGGTCAGCACCTGCCCCCGTTCTACGGCGCCGACCGCGAAGCCCGCGAGATCGTAGTCGTCGGCGCCATACATCCCGGGCATCTCCGCCGTCTCGCCGCCGATCAGGGCGCAGTTGGCGAGGCGGCAGCCTTCGACGATGCCGCTCACCACGTCCCGCGCACGCTCCACAGATAACCGCCCGGTCGCGAAATAGTCGAGGAAGAACAGCGGCTCGGCGCCCTGCACCACCAGGTCGTTGACGCACATGGCAACCAGGTCGATGCCGATCGTGTCGTGACGGCCAACCACCGACGCCACCTTCAGCTTGGTGCCGACGCCGTCCGTCGCCGCGACCAACAGCGGGTCGTCGTACCCGGCGGCGCGCACATCGAACAGACCGCCGAATCCCCCGAGGCCACCGACGGTGCCGCGGCGCGCGGTCGCTTTGGCGAGCGGCTTGATTGCCTCCACGAGCGCATTGCCGGCGTCGATGTCGACCCCGGCGACTTTGTAGCGGTCACCGCTTATGGCTTCCTCCCTTCGTGCAAAGTGATACAAAGAGAAAGCGCCTGTGCAGCGCGAGCAGCCCGACCATATCGTATCCCGGACGGCATGCAATGACCCTTCGTTCTGGCTTGACGCGACGCGCCTGGCACCACTTCCTGACCGTCCTGGTCGCGATTGCCGCCGCAAATGTGGCGGCGCCCCGGGTAGCGGCCGGGGCGGATGTCTACCAGGTCGACGGCGTGGCGGTGGACGTCACCGCCGCATCCGCGGCAACCGCGCGTGAGCAGGCGATCCGCGACGGAGAGCGCAAGGCGTTCGGAAGACTGCTCGACAGGCTGACGCGCGATCCTGGCTCCGTGCCACCCCTCGACGAAGCCGAACTCACCGGCCTGATCGCCGATTTCTCCATCCGCCAGGAGAAGACATCCGCCGTCCGCTACGTCGCTACCCTTGACTTCCGCTTCAAGGCCGATGCGGTGCAGGAGTTGCTGCAAAGCCACGGTGTCCGATATGTGGAAGCGTTCGCCACGCCGGTGGTCGTCGTTCCCGTGTTCAAGACCGCCGGCCGCAGCATTCTGTGGGACGATCCCAACCCATGGCGCGACGTATGGTATGGCCGGGGCGCCGACAGCGCCGCCGCCCCGATCATCGTTCCGGATGGCGATCTGGAGGATATCGCGGCAATCGGCGCCGAACAGGCGATCGACGGCGATGCGGCGGCGATCATCGCCATCGCGCGACGCGCCGGCACGGAAGACGCGCTGGTGACGGTGGCCGAGATGTCCGCAGCCACAGGCGGCCAGCCCACGACTGCGATGGTGAAATCCACCCACTACACAAGCGGCCGGCCACTCGACACCTACACCGTCACCATCGACGGCCAGCCGGGAGAGCCGGCGGAGACGGTTCTGGCGCGCGCCGCCGACGCGGTCAGCGCGAGCCTACAGGAGCAGCGGCCGGGCGAGACCGTCATCGACAGCGGTCAAAGCGGCGTCGTCACCGCTGTGGTCCCGGTCACCGGCCTTCCGGACTGGTTGTCGGTCCGCACCCGCCTGGAGCGCATCCCGATGATCCAGGAAATGGACGTGATTCTTCTGACGCGGCGGGAGGTCCGCCTGAACCTCCATTTCCTCGGCAGCATCGAGCAGTTGGCGGAGGCCCTGCGGGCCTCGGCGCTCGACCTGGTTCGGGACGGAGACATGTGGATCGTGCGGCCGGAGCCGGCGCCGGCCCCGCGGCGGACATAGCCCCGGCGCATTGGGAGCGCGTTGTAGCGCGCATCATGACCGGCCCCCGTCAGCTCATCCTGAACCTCGAGCACCGCCCCGCCCTCACCGGTGACGATTTCCTGGTTGCCGGGAGTAATCGCGAGGCTGTTGCGTGGCTCGATCGCTGGCCGGACTGGCCGTCGCCGGCGCTGGTTCTGCATGGGCCCGCGGGTTGCGGCAAGACCCACTTGGTCAGAATGTTTCTGTCGCAAACCCACGGCCGCCTGTTCACCGGCAGCGAAATCGCAACCCGCGACATCGCGGATCTGCTGGAAGATTATCCCGCCTACGCCATCGATGATGCCGACGCCCTGGTCGGCGACGGGCCCGAAACGGCGCTGTTTCACCTCTACAACATGGTCCGCGAGCAGGGGCGGCACATGCTGCTGACCGGGCGGGAATCGCCGTCGCGATGGCCGCTGCGGCTTGCCGATCTGCGATCGCGGCTGCGCGCCGCGCCTTCGGTCGGCCTCGGGGTCCCGGACGATGCGATGATCCGCGCGGTCCTGGTGAAACTCTTCGGCGACCGTCAGGTCAGGATCGACGAGGACGTTGTCTCTTATCTTTTTCTCCGCATGGAGCGCTCGTTCGACGCGGCGCGCCGCCTGGTCGCCCGCATCGACGAAGAAGCGCTTCGTCAACAACGCAAGGTGACGCCGCAACTCGTGCGCGACGTTCTCAACCGCGACGACGGCGGCCGAGAGAGCTGACGCCAGGGCAGGACAGCGCCCACACCACGGTAAGCACCACTCTCTCGGGCTCGCGTGCGGTTACTCCGGTGTCAGGGATGATGCCGGATGCAGACTTTCCCGAAGTGGCGGGCGGCGGCCAGGTGGCGGAAGGCTGACGGTGCGTCGTCGAACGGGAACACGCGGTCGAGGACCGGGTGCAGGCGATGGCGGGCGATGGCGCGGCCCATGGCTTCGAAGCCGTCGCGCGAGCCGACGGTTACGCCCTGCAGGCGAAGATTGCGCATCACCACCAGGGGCAGGGCCACCTCCGCTTTGGCGCCCGAGAGCACCCCGATGACGCTGATCCGGCCGCCGATGCGGGCGGCGCGAATGGATCTGGCGAGGGTGTCGGCGCCGCCCAGTTCGATCACGTGGTCGCAGCCCTCACCGCCGGTCAGGTCCTTGACCACTCGGTCCCAGTCGGGAGTGGTGCGGTAGTTGATGGCCTCGTCGGCGCCGAGTTGGCGGGCGCGGGCCAGCTTGTCGTCGCGGGACGAGGTGATGATGACCCGGGCGCCCATGAGCCTGGCGAACTGCAGGGCAAATAGGGCGACGCCGCCGGTTCCCTGCACCAGCACCGTATCGGAGGGACCGACCTCGCCCTGGGTCGCCAGCGCGCTCCAGGCGGTCAGAGCCGCGCACGGCAGCGTCGCCGCTTCCTCGTCGGACAAGTGTTCAGGAACGATGGTGACGCCCTGCTCGCCGAGACACATGAACTGCGCCAGCGTCCCGTCGACGGGACCGCCGAGGCTGGTGAACATCTTCGCCTGGCGCGCCTCGCCGCCGATCCAGTCCTGAAAGAACATCGGACAGACCCGGTCGCCGACGCGCACTCGCGTGACCGCGTCGCCAACCGCAACCACCACCCCGACGCCATCCGAGACGGGGATCAACGGCGGCTGCGCTCGCGGCGCGTAGCCGCCGTTGACGGCGAGGATGTCGCGGTAGTTGAGGGACGCCGCCTTCATCTCCAGGAGGACGTCGCGGGTTCCGGGCGTCGGGTCCGGTCGGGTCAGCCGTTGCAGGTGGTCGATCCCGAAACCGCCGGTGAGTTGCCAGACCTCCATTCCTTCCCTCCTTATCGGCTCAGCCATCGAGGCGCACAACGCGCGTCTCCTCAGTCAAGCGCGCCACCTCGGCGGCGTCAATGGCGCCGGCGTCGGCGTGGCGGGCGTTGGCGGCGCCGGCCGCGACGGCGCGGCGAAGCGCTGCGCCCGGATCTGTGCATTCGGTCAACGTCACCATCAAGGCGGCCAGAAAGCAGTCGCCGCTGCCGACCGCGCTGACGAGGTCGATGGGCGGCGGCACTGCCTGCCAGGCGTTCTCCCTGCTGACCAGCACCGCCGGCGCGCCGCCATCGGTGATCGCCACCGGCCCTCCACATCGCGCCGCGATGGTTCGCGCAGCGCGCAGCAACTCCAGCGGCTTCAACGGCCGATGCCCGAGCAGTGCCGCCGCCTCGTCGGCGTTGATCCTGATGGCGACCGGCCCGGCTGCCGCCGCCTCCGCCAGCGCCGGCATGCTCGTGTCGACCCACACCGGGCGGCTGCCATCGCCGCGAGCGGCGGCAATCAGTCCGGCGAGACCGCCGCGCGGACAGCCGGGCGGCAGGCTGCCGCTGATGCAGACCGTATCGGCGGCCGTTGCGGCTGCCGCAACGTCGCGCTCGAAGCGGGACCAGTGGTGGTTGGCGATCGGGGGACCAGGTTCGTTGATGACCGTCGTCGCGCCGTTGTCGTCCACGACGATGACGCAGACGCGGGTCTCGCCCTCGATCTCGGTCCAGACGGCGCGCAATCTCTCGGCTTCGGCAAGGTCTGCCGCGAGGCGTCCCAAGTGCCCGGCAATCAATCCGGCTGAGGTGGCCTGGTGACCCAGCGCAGTAATTGCACGGGCGACGTTGACGCCTTTCCCGCCGCAGGCGACGCTGACCCGCCGCGTCCGCCAGACCTTGCCGGCGCCGAAGCCGGGAACGCCGACGGTGCGGTCGATGGAGATGTTGGGGGTAACGCACAGCACATGCATGATGGAAAACTCGACAAGCGGCGGCGTGGACGCAAGGGCACGATCATTCTAAAACGCGACGAAGTCGCGGACGACGGGGCAGAGAGCATGATGGCCGGCAGCAACCCGGTGGTGTGCGGATCGATCGCCGGGCGCCCGGGACGGTTCGGGGTGGCGATGCACACCGCGGCCTACCGCGCCCTCGACCTCGACTGGGTCTACGTTGCCTTCGGCACCCAGGATACCGCCGGCGCTGTCGCCGCGATGCGGACCTTGGGGTTGCGCGGCCTCGGTGTGACCACACCACACAAGCAACGCATCATGACCCATCTGGACGCCGTGGATCAAACCGCTTGCGCAATTGGCGCCGTCAACACCGTCGTCAACAACGACGGCCATCTTACCGGCTACAACGTCGACTGGATCGGTGCGGTGCGTGCCTTCGAAGAGGTGACGGCACTGTCGAATAAGCGGGCGGCAGTCATCGGCGCCGGCGGCGGCGCCCGCGCCATCGTTTTCGGACTGATCCACGCCGGTTGTCGGGTGACGATCTACAATCGGAGCCAAGACGCCGGACGCGCTGTGGCCGAGGCCACGGGTGCGGCTTTCGGCGGTCCGCCGGCCGCGTTGGTCGACGCAGAGCGGTTCGATATTCTGGCTCACGCCACTCCGGTCGGTTTTCACGCTCCGGACGACATGCTCGCACCGCTGGCGGCGCTCCACTCCTGTATGGTGGTGTTCGATGCGGTGCCGACGCCGGTCGAGACCCGGTTGCTGCGCGAAGCGGCGGCGGCCGGCGCCACGACGATCCCCGGCGTGCGCATGCAGTTGCACCAGGCCGCGGAGCAGTTCCGTCTCTATACAGGACGCGACGCGCCGTTCGCGGTCATGGAACGGGCGCTGTTTGAAGCGATGCAATCGAGGTGACAGGAGGAAGTTGCCATGAGCGGACGCATCCAAGCACGACTGGATGAACTGGGGCTCACGTTGCCCGCACCGGCGGCGCCGGTCGCCGCCTATGTCGCTCACGTGACCAGCGGCAAACTGGTGTTCGTCTCCGGGCAGTTGCCGCTCCGCGACGGACGGATCGCTTGCACGGGTCACCTCGGTGGCGGCGTTTCCATCGAGGAAGGGTATGCGGCGGCCAAGCTGTGCGGTCTCAATCTGCTCTCTCAGATCCGCGATGCGGCGGGCGATCTCGACCGGGTGCGGCGGGTGGTCAAGGTGGGCGGTTTCGTGAGCTGTATTGCCGACTTCACGGACCACCCGAAGCTGATCAACGGCGCCTCGGATCTCATGCTCGACGTGTTCGGCAAGGCCGGCCGTCATGCCCGTTTCGCCGTCGGGGCGCCTTCTTTACCACTCGGCGCCGCCGTGGAGGTGGACGGCCTGTTTGAGCTGGAATGACCGCAGTGTCTCGCAAAATGCTGTTAACGTTATGTATCGATCGCAAGGATTCCACATGACCGTCCGCCATTGCCTGCGTACACTCCTCGTCGCCGCTGTCGCGGGGGCATTCGTCGCTGGTGTCGGGGCACTGCCGTCTCAGGCCGCCGAAAAGGTCCGCTGGCGGGTCGCGGCCGGATTTCCGACCAGGCTTCCCGCCCTCGGCGACACGGCCCCGTGGGTCGTCCGGATGCTGAACAAGTCCAGCGATGGCGACATTCAGCTCAATCTTTATGAGCCGGGCAGGCTGGTGCCAGCGTTCCAGATTACGGAAGCTGTCAGTGACGGCGAGCAGGTGGACGCCGGCTACACCTGGATCGGCTACGACACGGCAAGAATCCCGGCGGCGCCGCTGCTCGCTGGCGCCCCGTTCGGCTTCGAGCCGTGGGAGTACATGGCGTGGTGGCACCACGGCGGGGGCCAGGCGTTGGCGGAGGAGGTTTATGACGCGTTCGATATCCACCCCATTCTGTGCGGCATCATCGGACCGGATTCCGCCGGATGGTTCCGCAACGAAATCGCGTCGCTCGACGACCTGAACGGCCTGAAGATCCGGTTTGCCGGTCTCGGCAGCAAGGTCCTGCAGAAGCTTGGCGCCTCCGTGACGATGCTGCCCGTCGCGGATATCTACCGGGCCTTGGAAGAGGGCGCCATCGACGCCAGCGAGTCCTCCTTGCCGGAAGTGGACCAGACGCTGGGCTTGGGCCAGATCGTCAAGAACAACTACTTCCCGGGCTGGCAGCAGACCTTTACGGCTATGCATATCCTCGTCAACGGGAAGGTCTGGCGTGAGACGAGCGATCAGGACCAGGCGATGATCACCATGGGCTGCATGGCGGGGACCACCTATGGTCTGTCAAAGTCGGAAGCCAATCAGGGCCCGGTGATCGCTGATTACAAGGACGCCGGCGTCACGCCGCGCCAGGTGCCGCAGCCGGTGCTGGCCGAGCTTTATCGTGTCACCCAGGAGGTTCTCGAAGAGGAAGCGGCCGCCGACAAGATGTTCAGGACCATCTGGGAGTCGCAGAAGGCGTTCCATGAGGATTATGCCCTGTGGAAGCGACAAGGGTATCTTCCGCGCGACTTCGAGGACCGCGTCATCGAGCAGGACAAACCGACTCGATAGGCGGCGGCGAGGCGGCCCCCTGCAGTGGTGCGCGTGGAACCGAACATGTGGCCTGACCGAACACTCCTGGACCTGCTCGCCATCCAGCAACCGATCGCCTTGTGCGGCGGGGCGTTGGACGGCGTCGAAGCCCAGACACGCCGCCCTTGAGGATACCAGCCTCGCCGTATGGTCGAGGGCGTGCTTTGGTCTGGCTCGCCCTTGCGGGCATCGTTCTTACGGCGGTGGTCCAGGCGCTCGCGCCAAACCATTGGCCACTGGAGCTTTTGACGCATTTCGCACCGCAGTATGCGGTTGCCGGCACGATCATTGCCGGTTCGGCTCTTTTGCTCGGGATGCGCTTGGCGGCGGTGCTTGCCGCCGCCGTTACAGTGTTCTTCGCAGTTGATGCGTGGACGATTGAGACGGCTCCAGGCGCCCGCGCCGGCGAAGCGGCGGGACCATCGGTCAGCGTCATTACCTTCAACATGTTCGACCGGAACCCTCGTAAAGACGAACTCCGGGCGTGGCTGATGACGCGGCCGGCGGACGTGGTGGCGCTGCAGGAAGCACCGGCGACATTCGCTGCGGCGCTTCGCGACGATGGCGCCTATCCCTATCAAACCAGCCTCTTCGATGCCGGCCTTGACGGCGCCGAGTTTCCCGAGGCGCGCGCCATCACGGTTCTGTCGGTGTTTCCGGTCATCGACACCTTCAAGCTGAAGCGACCCCCCGACGGGCGCGCTGCGGCGCTGGTGCGGCTTGCGGTTTCCCCGGCCAAAGACCTGTGGCTTGCGGTCGTCGACACGGTCGAGCCACCACTGACGCCGCAACGGACGGCCACGCGCGATCGTTACCTGCTCGGCGTGGCGGCGCGCGTGGCGCATTGCCCGGGTCCGCTCATGGTCGCCGGCGACTTCAACGCAACGCCCTATGCTCCTGTGCTAAAACGATTCTCATCTATCGCAGACGTTCGCCCGACCGGCCTGCTGGACGGGACATGGCCGCATTGGCTGGGCCCGCTGGGGCTACGCCTCGATCATATCCTGGTTCGCGGGATCGTGGTTGAGGACGTGCGGGTCCTCGCCTCCCGGGGCTCCGATCATCGTCCGGTCAGGGCGCTGCTCCGGCTGGCGAGATAGCGCCGTCCGCTATTCGGCCGCGGCCGGCGCCGGCGTCCGCCGCTCCGACGGCAGCAACGTCGCGGCGGCCACGCCGACCGCGGCAATGGTTGCCAAGGCCACGAACAGCCACCAGAAGTCTCCCGTCCTGTCATAGATCGCGGCTTCAAGACGGACGCCAAAGCCGCTGATACCGAAAGCCAAAACAAACTTCAGGCCATAAGCCAGCCCGCGCCAGCGGCTGGGCGCATAGCGGGCAACCAAGCTGTTCTCGGCCGGCAGTACGCCGACATTGGCCGACACCATGATTATCGCCACCAGCACCAACTCTGCCCCGCCCGCACCCGCAGCCAGGACCAGAAACGGTATCTGCAGGGCATAGCAGGTGACGTAGACGGTCTTCATCGGATACCGGTCGGCAAGGTAACCGGTGAGCACCTGCAAGGCGCCTGCAGTGAGATAGACGACGGCGACAAGGACCGATACGCCGACGACGCCGCCGGCCAGAACGTCCGCCAGCCGCTCCGAGAAGACCTTGGGCAGCGCCGGTTGCGTCGCCTGGTAAATCAGGCCGCTGCACAGCATGGTGACGGCGAGCACGGTAAATGCCCGCGCCGCGTCGCGCCGCGTCGCCGGAGCCTCCCGGTGGCGATCCTCACGCACTTCGACGATCCATCGCCGCCAGACCAGCCACAGGAACACCCCACCGGTTGCGAAGACGACGGCGCCGGGCACCAGGAACGCCGACCGCCACCCCCAAACCTCCGTCAGTACGCCCGCCGAAATAGCCGCGACCGCAGGACCGACGCCACCGAACACCCCGTTGACGCCGAGCGCCATGCCGCGCGCCCGCGCGTTGCGCACCAGCCACGCGATGCCGACGGGATGATAGATGGATGCGAACAGGCCGGTCACGGCAAGGGCGGCCGCGATCTGGAACGGCGACGTCGCGAGGCCGGTCAACATCATGCCCGTGCCGGTGCCGACAAAGAACACGCTGATCATCCCGGTGGCGCTCCAGCGATCGCCCAGCCAGCCTGCGACCGGCGCCGCCACGCCGAAAAGCACATTGCCGGCGAGGATCAGGCTCACCGTCTCGCCGTGACTGAGGCCGAGTTCAGAGTCGAGGGCGAGGACGACGACGTAGAAGATCGGCGCGAACAGGTGGGCGTACAGGTGTCCGAGGCATGACAACCCAAGCGACAACCGAGCCGATCGCTCGCTGTCGCCGATTCGCACGGCAGCGGCGCTCGACATCGTCGGAACTCCCTTGTTTACGGCGATTCGCTGAAGCTGACCAACGATGGTGCCACGCCCCCGACAGAATGCAAAGTCACAATCGATTCAAAGGATAATCACCGCGCTGGGGAGCAACGTGGATGTTCGGTCTCTGGTACGAAGCGACGTTCCTTATCGACAATCGATTGCAAAGATGATGGATTGCCAGGAGACACTACGGTGAGCATCTCGACAACCGGTGCAATTGAGGGTAGTCTTCTCGCCATGAGACGCTCGGTGACGGAAGAGGGACCGGATCCCATAGATCGCTATGTCGGCGCGCGCATTCGCGGCCGGCGTTTGGGCTTGCGCATTAGCCAGACAAAGCTTGGTCAGGCGATCGGCGTCACGTTTCAGCAGATCCAGAAGTACGAGAGCGGCACCAACCGTGTCGGAGCCAGCAATCTGTTTCGCATTGCCAAGGCGCTGGGCGTGGAAGTGTCATTTTTCTTCGAAGGGTTGCCTGCCGAAGACACCCTGGAGACGGGTAACGTGTTCAGCCCCGGATTCGCAGACGTGCCGATCCCCGAGTTCGAAAGCGACCCGATGACGTCGCGCGAATCGTTCGAGTTGATGCACAATTACTTTCGGATCTACGATCCTCAGGTGCGGAAACGGCTGTTCGGGCTGGTGCGGGTGCTCGCGAATTCCACCGAGGCCGAGCCGTGAGCCTGCCGGACGGCCAGAGCGGGTTTCTCATGCGGATCCGACAGGCTTTCCGCACCTAGGGCTTGTCGTCACCATTCCCCAGCCGAACATGTCGTCGCGCCCCGCAGGGCCGAGGTCGACGGCGTCGAGTCGGAGTTCTTCGCGCACCGCCTCCAGTCCCGCCGGTTCGCCATTCTCACCGGTCAACGCGGCAACGGCGCTCACGTAAGGCGTCGCGAACGAGGTTCCGCTCTGGTAGCGCCCACCGTCAGGGACCGCCGTCCACACCCGCACCCCTGGCGCCGCGAATTCCACGTAGTGGCCGCGGTTGGCGTGCTCGTAGATGGTGCGGTCCGCTTCCACGGCGGTCACCGCGATGACGTCCGAATAGGCGGCCGGAAAGGCCGGCAGCGCCGCGGCGCCACCGTTGCCGGCGGCCGCGACGAGGACCAGCCCCCAATCCCGAGCCATGGCGACGACCGTCCTCACGATGCGGTTGTCGGGCCCGGCGAGGCTGATATTGATGATGGGCACCTTGCGCTCCACCATCCACTCCACCGCCTCAAGCAGCGCGCCCGCCGTGGCGATCATGTCGCCGTTCCCGTTGTATTCGAACACGTTCGCAGCATTGAGGTGGGCGCCCGGCACCAGCCCTCCCCAGCCGCGACCGGCGCCGGGACTGCCCACGAGGAGTGCGGCGATGGCGGTGCCGTGGTCGGCTGCCCCCGGCCGGCGGCCGGCGCGGTGGAACGAACGGTAGGTCAGGTTGGCGGAAACCAGCGCCGGATGCGCGGCATCGATGCCGGCATCGATCATGCCGATCACGGCGCCGCGTCCGCAGTCCGCGGGGATGTTGTTCCAGCCGATCAGCGCACGCCCGTAACTCACCGAAAACTCCTCCTCGCCGGCGATCCGGTAGTGATGGTTGGCGTCCACGAGCAGCCGCGGGAAGCGGCCCCGGAGGGTTTCGATGCGCGCGGCGACACGATCGGCCGCAGGCAACCGTAACCGATGGAGCGTCAACCCAAGCTTCGGCAGGGTCACCGACGACACCAGTCGAAGCCCGTCTGCAGCGGCCGCGCTCCAAAAATGCGCCGGCGGATCGGCGACAAGGACCTCATCCACCTCGTAGGGGGCCGGTGCCTGGCGGTCCGAGCCAGGCGTTGAAACGCTACGGCCAGCAACGGACGGCGCGCGCCCGTGCCGCGGAGAAACCGCCAGCCCTGCAGCCGCGGGACTCACCTGTGTCAGCGTCAGATCGGGATCGGCGCGCCGCCCGGCGAACCGCCTGTGGCTGTCGTCGACGGCGGTGCCTGCATCGAAAAAGCCATGGACGAGGAAGCCCGCCAGCCCCACCGCAAGCGTGGCCGCGATCACCCCCAAAATCGTGCGCAACACCCGCATGACCGTCGCATCCATCCCGAAGACATCGAATCGGACTGTATGCCGGCATGTGCTGCGGAATGATTACCATCGCCACCAACCGCCGTTTCAACACCGGCAGCGGTATCAGCTTGCGGAGACGACCGCCGCTGCACCAATATCCCGCGCCTGACCGGGTTCGGGTCAATCGTTCGCTGCACCATCGCTCCGGCCTCTGCCTTGAACGTCATTTTCTTCGCCCTTGTTGCCGTTTCGTTCGTCGTCGCCGGCTACCGCCAGATCCTGTGGCAACCGGGGGCAACGGACGCGGCGCCGCCGATGGAGGCGCTCGGGACGGCGATGATCGACGCCGCTGGAGGCGCGGTGACCCTGGCGATCGGCCTCGTCGGCGTCATGGCGCTGTTCATCGGGCTGATGAAGGTGGCCGAGGCTGGCGGCCTCCTGGTGATCATCGCCCGCGTCGTGCGGCCGCTGATGCAGCGCCTCTTCCCCGAGGTGCCGGTCGATCATCCCGCAATGGGAGCGATGATTCTCAACATCTCCGCGAATGCCCTTGGTCTCGCCAACGCGGCGACGCCCTTCGGCATTCGGGCCATGCAGGAACTGGACACCCTCAATCGCGACAAGGGCACGGCGACCAACGCGATGGCGCTGTTCCTGGCCATCAACACCTCTAGCGTGACCCTGCTCCCGACCGGGGTCATCGCATTGAGGGCAGCAGCAGGCTCCGACGATCCGGCGGCAATCGTGCCGACCACCCTGTTCGCGACCATCTGCTCCACCACCATCGCCATCGTCATGGCCAAGATGCTGCAGCGGCGTTCATCAGGCCCGGCCGCCGCGCGCAAGGAAGATACGCCGGCGGCTGCTGCGCTCGCCGAGACGTCCGGCGCAAGGACGGGTGACAGCACGAGTGCAGCCACGAGTGACAGCATGGCGCCGGACCTCGGACTATCGGACAGCGGCTATCCCTTGTGGGTTTCGGTCGTCGTCCTGGGGGGACTTGTCGCCCTGGTGCCGCTGACCATCGTCTATGGGCGCGGCATTGCGCCCTGGATCATACCGGGCCTGATGATCGGTCTGCTGACGTTCGGGATGGTGCGCGGGGTGCGCGTCTACGAGACGCTGGTGGACGGTGCCCGCGAGGGGTTCCAGGTGGCGGTGCGCATCATACCGTACCTGGTCGCGATTCTGGTCGCAGTCGCCATGTTCCGCGCCAGCGGGGCGCTGGGGGTGCTCGTCACGCCACTCGGGACGCTGACCGGCGCCGTCGGCCTGCCGGCCGAAGCCCTGCCGATGGCGCTACTGCGGCCGCTGTCCGGATCAGGAGCCTACGGGGTTCTGGCTTCGATCATCAACGACCCGACGATCGGTCCGGACAGCTACACCGGGATCCTGGTCAGCACCTTCCAGGGATCGACCGAGACGACGTTTTATGTGCTCGCCGTGTACTTTGGCGCGGTGAACATCCGGCGGATCCGCCACACGCTGATCGCGGCCCTCTCCGCCGATGCTGCCGGCATAGCCGCCGCCGTCTTCATCTGTTCGCTCCTGTACGGTTAGCCGCTTCCACCTGCAGACCCCGTGGCGAAAGCGGCGGCGCGCCTTAACGGAACGTTCACGTCTTCCGATACAATCTAAAAGTGTGTTCAAGCGCCGGAGACGACACTGGACCTCTGTCCGCCGAACCTTTGTCCGCCGACTGGCCCGACCCACGACCGCATGGATGGACTCACAATCATGAACAAGGCATCTCTCCCGCCGTCCACCGGGCGCTCTCATGACGATGGGCGCGGTCTGGATGTGGAAATGATCCGCGGCAGCGACGTACCCGATCTGAGCGCCCGCGACTTTGGACGCTCCGCCGGAGATTCCGCGCCGCTAGAGAGCGCGGCCGCCCTAGGGTCCATTCATGCAGGCGTCGACTCGACCGACAAGCGGGGCGGGACCGGCGCAGGCCCTGCACTTGCCGACCGCCAGGCTCCGGCGACCGAAGCCGATGCGGCGACCGTTGACGTGGCCGAGCGCCTTTTCGCCGCGCCCTCGGGTGCTCCTCACAGCAACCGTCCGGGCACCACGCCGGTTGATGGCGGCGACAGGGCCGTGGATGCGCCTGCGGACGGACCGGAATCAATGAATCCGACCGGAGCGTTCGCGCAGAACCGAAGCGAGGATGGCACAGGGGAGGCGCCGCAAGAGGTCTCTGGGGAACGTCGCGCCTCCTCGTCGATCCTTGACGAAGCTGGGTCGGCGGATGGGCCGAGCGCTGGCCAAGTCCACGGTGATCAAGCTCCGATGCAGACCGTCGTCGGCGCCCCCGCCCCTTCCGCCGGCGCCGGTGACGGCGCCGGGGAAGGCACGGCCGGACCGGACCCCGCCGAAGCGCAGGAGCCTGTCGAGCCCGCCGGCCCGCCGACAGTCGAGGTCGCCTACACGGAAGCCGTTTCCGGGACTGACGGCCGAGACCATCTCGTGGGCGGCGACGGCAACGACGACATGTCCGGCGGCGGCGGCAACGACTACCTCTACGGCGGCGACGGCAACGACATGCTGTCGGGCGGCGACGGCAACGACTACCTGCACGGCGGCGACGGCGCCGACGAATTGCGGGGCGGCGCCGGCAACGACCGCCTGATGATCGACGCCCTCGACACCATCGTGGACGGCGGCGACGGCAACGACCGGGTCGACGTTCAGGGCTCTGACGGTGTGGCGCTCGATCTCGCCGCCTCCAGCATCGAGACCGCGGTCGGCAACGCCGGCAACGACACCTTCGACGCCTCGGGCGCGAGCGGGCGGGTCGATCTGCACGGCTACGCCGGCGACGATGCGCTGACCGGCGGCGGCGGCAACGACTACCTCTACGGCGGCGACGGCAACGACATGCTGTCGGGCGGCGGCGGCAACGACTATCTGCACGGCGGCGACGGCGCCGACGCGTTGCGGGGCGGCGCCGGCAACGACCGCCTGATGATCGACGCCCTCGACACCATCGTGGACGGCGGCGACGGCAACGACCGGGTCGACGTTCAGGGCTCTGACGGTGTGGCGCTCGATCTCGCCGCCTCCAGCATCGAGACCGCGGTCGGCAACGCCGGCAACGACACCTTCGACGCCTCGGGCGCGAGCGGGCGGGTCGATCTGCACGGCTACGCCGGCGACGATGCGCTGACCGGCGGCGGCGGCAACGACTACCTCTACGGCGGCGACGGCAACGACATGCTGTCGGGCGGCGACGGCAACGACTACCTGCACGGCGGCGACGGCGCCGACGAATTGCGGGGCGGCGCCGGCAACGACCGCCTGATGATCGACGCCCTCGACACCGTCGTGGACGGCGGCGACGGCAGCGACCGGGTCGACGTTCAGGGCTCTGACGGTGTGGCGCTCGATCTCGCCGCCTCCAGCATCGAGACCGCGGTCGGCAACGCCGGCAACGACACCTTCGACGCCTCGGGCGCGAGCGGGCGGGTCGATCTGCACGGCTACGCCGGCGACGATGCGCTGACCGGCGGCGGTGGCAACGACTACCTCTACGGCGGCGACGGCAGTGACAGGCTCGTCGGTGGCGACGGCAACGACTACCTGCACGGCGGCGACGGCGCCGACGAGATGCGGGGCGGCGGCGGCGCCGATCGACTCTATGGTGGCGACGGCGACGATACCCTCAGCTATGCTAGCGACACTGTCGGGGTGGCCGTCGACCTCGGCAGCGGATTGGCTTCAGGAGGAGACGCGGAAGGCGACCGCTTCGACGGCTTCGAGAACGTCACCGGCGGAACCGGGCACGACGTTCTGACGGGCGATGCCGGAAACAATGTCTTGCACGGCGGTTCCGGGAATGACGTGCTTGCCGGCGGTGGCGGCAATGACACGATGGCTGGCGGCCAGGGCAGTGACGCCCTCTCCGGCGGCGCCGGTGACGACGTCCTCCAGTTCTCGGCGGATGGCGCATGGGCCAACGGCTATGCTGCGATGAACATGGATGACTCGGCGGACCGGCACAACATCGGCGGCATGAACCGCTCGTTCGATCGGTTCGACGGCGGCGACGGCCACGACACGTTGCAGATGACCGACGGCAACGACGCGCTGTTCCTGGATGACGGCCTGTCGCCCGCACCCGATGCGATCGCCGCCCGCCTCACCAGCGTCGAGAGCATTGATGCCGGCGGCGGCAACGACGTGGTCGACCTCACTAGCGCCACCTACACATACGGCGACGTCCGCATCTCGGGCGGCGACGGCGACGACGTGCTATGGGGCAACGTCGGCGACGATACGCTCCACGGCGACGCCGGCAGCGACCGCCTCAGCGGCGGCAACGGCAACGACAGCCTCGACGGCGGCGCCGGCAACGACCACCTGCACGGCGGGGCCGGGGATGATGTGTTTCATGGCGGCGCCGGGAGCGACACCATGCTCGGCGGCGCCGGCGACGACCTGTTCGTCTGGGGCGACTCCAGCTTCGACGACCCGGGCGCAGCGTGGACCGACACGGTGGCCGGGGGGGCGGACTTCGACACGCTCGACCTGTGCGGCGTCTCCCAGGGCTGGACCCTGCACATCGATGGCGGCCCGACATTCGCGGGCACCGATGCCGCCCGGGCCTATGAGGACTTCGATGGCGCCACCGGCACCATTGAGTTCGACGACGGCTCGTCGCTGTCCTTCCAGGAAATCGAGCGGGTGCAATGGTAGCTGCGGCATCCCTCTTTGTCTCATGACAGATTGAGAAATGCTGTCTAGTGAAGCGGTGCGTGCAAAAAATGCACCGCTGCACGCAACCTGTTGATTCTCGTGCGCACGATGACCCATTCGACTGAACGGTTCGATCGGGTCTGTGCACCAGTTTACGCGAGCCAGCCGCATCTTTCGCAGCCTCGCCGCGAACTACAGGAACAATGCCGGTCGAATTTTACCGGACGGTAAGCCTCTTCCCCCATCATGCCGACAACGGTAGCCCGACCGCAAGCCTGGCCGGACCGGCTGCTCCGAACTGCACTGAGAACGGTCGACATGCTGAGAGACCCGCTCCCGAAGGCCTTGCGCGGCATGGGCGTCGCATCGGGCTGGATGCCCGGCAGCACCGCCGATCTGCTGTCGTGTTCGGTGTTGATCAACGTGCTGTCGCTGGCGATGCCGCTGGCGCTGTTGCAGGTCTACGACCGCATCATCCCGAATACCGCCACCAGCACGCTGGCGCTGCTGATGACCGGCGTGATCACCGCGCTGGTTCTGGAAGTGCTGCTGCGCATGGGGCGGGACTACCTCAACGGCTGGAAGGGCGCGCAGATGGAGCATGGCCTGTCGTGTGCCGCCGTGCAGCACCTGCTCCGCGCCGAGCTTGAGGAGCTGGAGCACGACGGCGCCGGCGTCCACCTCAACCGCCTGCAGGCGCTCTCGGCTCTTCGCGAGTTCTACGCCGGGCAGGCGATCGTCATCCTCTGCGACTTGCCGTTCTCGATACTCTTTCTTTGCGCCGTCGGCTATCTCGCCGGAACGCTCGTTCTGGTGCCGATCGCCATCATGATCGTCTTCGTCGTCGCGGCGCTGATCGTCGGCAACCGGCTGCGCGCATCTCTGGCCGAGCGCATGAACGCCGATGATCGCCGCCTCAACTTCATCGTCGAGGTGCTGCAGGGGGTGCACACCGTCAAGTCCCTGGCGGTGGAGAACCTGATGCTGCGGCGCTACGAGCGGCTTCAGGAATCCGCCGCGGCACACCAGCACGACGTCGCCCAACACAGCGCCTCCGCCCTCGGAGTCGGCGTGCTGTTCTCGCAGCTCACGCTGTTCGGCGTGGTCGGGCTGGGGGCCATCATCGCCATGAACGGCGGGTTGACCGTCGGCGGCCTTGCGGCCTGCACCCTCCTCTCGAGCCGCGCCATGCAGCCGTTGCAGCGCGCCGTCGGCATCTGGACGCGGTTTCAGAAGGTGCGGCTGGCGCGCGCCCGCATCGCCAAGATCTTCGCCCTGCAACAGGAGAACAGGAACGCCGGCGCCGCACCGGCGAAGCTGACCGGCGCCATCGAATTGCGCGACGTGTCGTTCCGCTATCCCGGCGCCGAGCAGGATGTGATCGCCGGGGCCACGATCAGCATCGAGCCGGGCGAAACCATCGCCGTGCTCGGCGGCAACGCCAGCGGCACAACGACGCTGCTGTTCCTGATGATGGGGCTGCTGCGGCCGCGCGCCGGCACCGTGCTGATCGATGGCTTCGACATGGCGAGCATCGAGCCGGCCCTGGTGCGCGGACAGATCGCCTACCTCCCGCAGCACGTCACCCTGTTCGACGGCACCATCGCCGACAACATCACCATGTTCCGACCCGAACTGGCGGCCCGGGTGCGCGAGGTGGCGGAGCGGGTCGGCCTCGACGATCCGGTGGCGCACATGCCGCTCGGCTACGGCACGCGGATCGGCTACGGCGCCGACGACCAGTTGCCACGGGGGATCAGGCAGCAGATCGGCTTCGCCCGGGCACTGATCAACGACCCTGTGATGCTGTTGTTCGACAAGGCCAACATGGGCCTCGATCGCCGGCACGACGAACTGCTGCGCAGGCTCCTGGAAAAGCTGAAGGGCGAGATCGTCCAGGTGCTGGTCACCCACCGGCCGTCGTTCGTCGCTCTCGCCGACCGGGTGTTCGAGCTGAACAACGGTGTTCTTTCGCCGCGCGAGCAACAACCGGCCGCCAAGTTCGCGCTCAGGGCAGGAGCCTAGACGGCGATGAACAATGCTCTGGCCGCCGCAATACACCGGGAAACCGCGCTCCCGTCACCGGTCAATGAAGCGGATCCGTTCGACCGTTGGGAGACGCTGGAGGCGCTCAACACCAGGACCGACCTCTGCCTCTGTCTGCAGCCGTTATTGCGGGCGCTGCATTGGCACGGGCATGTGCGGCATGTGGCGGACGCGCTGCCCCATTTCGTCGACGACCTCGACATCACCGGGCTGCGCAACGCCATGGCCCGCCTGCAGTACGACAGCCAGCCGGTGCGCTGCCGTCTCGACCGGCTCGATCCGCGCCTGATGCCGTGCCTGTTCGTGCCGGACGATCGCGCCGCCGCCGTCGCCATCAAGGCGGATGGCGGCTCGCTTATGATCTACGACGCCGCTGTCGACACCTACCGCGAGGTGCCGGTGCCGTCATGGCGCGGCACGGCATACGTTTTCTCGCTGCGGGACGAGGTCGAAGACCGGCAGGCGCGCAAGCACGGCGGCTGGTTCGCGGGGATCGCAGGGCGCTTCCGCGGGTTCACGGTGCATGCAATCGCATTGACGCTGGCGCTCAATGTCCTCGCTTTGGCGACGCCTTTGTTCGTCATGGCCGTCTACGACAAGGTAATCGGCTCCGGCTCCACCTCGACCCTTGCGTATCTCGCGGCGGGGGTCGCGCTGGCGCTGGTGAGTGACGCGTTGCTGCGGTGGATTCGCTCTCGAATCATGAGCATGGTCGGCGCCCGCCTCGACCACATCGCCAGCATCGCCATCTTTCGGAAGATTCTGTCGCTGCCTACCGCCTTCATCGAACGGGCAACCGTCGGCGCGCAGGTGACGCGGCTCCGCGACTTCGAGAACGTGCGCGATTTCTTTACCGGGCCGCTGGCGTTTGCTCTGGTCGAGACCCCGTTCGCGCTGCTGTTTATCGCCGTCATCGCCCTGATCGCCGGCCCCCTCGCCTTCGTCCCCATCGGCGCCATCGCGCTGTTCCTGCTGCTCGGTGCGCTGATGTCGCCAGTGGTGCGCACGACCGTTGCGAAGTCGTCCCGCGCGGCCTCGCAGCGCCAGGAGTTCCTGGCGCAGATGGTCTCCGGGCTGCGCGCCATCAAGTACGCCGCGGCGGAACAGGTTTGGCTCGAGCGCTATCGCAACCTGTCGGCGCGAGCGTGCCTCAGCAACTTCCATTCCGGCCTGATCAACGCCCTCATCAACAATCTGTCGCACCTCGTGATGATGGGCGCCGGCGTCGCCACGGTGTCATTCGGGGTTGTTCAGGTGTTCGAGGCAAGCCTGACGCCGGGCGGCCTGATCGCGGCGATGATCCTGGTATGGCGGGTGCTGGCGCCGCTGCAGACCGGTTTCGTCACCTTCAGCCGGCTGACCCAGGTGCGCTCCAGCATCCGTCAGATCGACACCTTGATGACCATGCCGTCGGAGCGCGACCCTGACGCCATGTTGTCGCCGCTCCGCAAGCTCGGCGGGCACGTGCGCTTCTCCAACGTGTCGCTGCGCTACGCTCCCGACGCTCAGCCGGCTCTGTTGGGCGTCAACTTCACGATAACCCCGGGCGAGGTGCTCGCCATCGTCGGCGGATCGGGATCCGGCAAGTCGACCCTGCTCAAGGTCATCCTCGGCCTCTATGCGCCGCAGGCGGGCCGCATCGACCTCGACAACAACGACATCCGTCAGCTTGATCCGGTCGCCGTCCGTGATCTGATCGCCTACCTGCCGCAGCACTGCGACCTTTTCTACGGGACGCTCGCGCAGAATCTGCGCCTGGCGCAGCCGGTCGCTACGGACGCCGAACTCGAGTGGGCGTGCGCCGAGGCCGGTATTCTGGACAGCGTCCTCGCGCTGCCCAAGGGGTTTGCGACCCGCATCGGCGACGCCGCGACCGCTACCCTGCCCACCAGCTTCCGCCAGCAACTGGGCCTGGCGCGTGTGTTTCTCAAGCGTGCGCCGCTAGTGCTGCTGGATGAGCCGAGCAACGGCCTCGATTTCGCGGGCGACAAGGCGCTGATCGCCGCCGTCGACCGCATGAAGGGACGGACCAGCGTCGTCATTGTCACCCATCGGCCGAGCCACCTGCGGCTCGCCGACAAGATCTTGTGGATGGATGCTGGCCGCGTCGTGGCGTTCGGGCCGGCCAACGAAGTACTTCAGGCGATGCCGAAGGAAATGCGATGAAACAGCTTGTCGAAGGCGCGCCCGCCTTGCCGCCGGTGCGTCTCTCTCGGCGTCAGGTGCGTTGTCTCGGTCAGTCCGATTACCTGGAAGAGGCTGGCTCGCCGCGGCTGGTGCGCCTTGCCACCTTCACTATCGGCGCCATGGTCTGCGGGTTCCTGATCTGGGCCGGGGTGGCGCGGATCGAGGAAACCGCGGTCACTCCCGGTTCGCTGATCCCGAGCCTGCGAAACCAGGTGGTTCAGCATCCCGACGGTGGCGTCGTCACGGCGGTGCTGGCGCGCGACGGCAGTCTGGTGGAAGCTGGGCAGACCCTGCTCAAATTGAACGATGCCGCGGCCGTTGCCGAGCTCAACCGGATGCGCGCGCGCCTCAATGGCCTGAAGCTCAAAAGCGTCCGCCTGCTCGCCTTCGCGACCGACCGCGAGCCCGATTTTTCGTTCGCCGGCCCTGAGTACCGAGGCCTGGTCGAAGACCAGACGACCATCTTCCGCGCCCAGGTGAACAGTCGCAACAGCCAGCGGGATGTCCTGCGTCAGCAGATCGCCCAGCGCGAGGCGGAGCAGGACGGCTTCGATGCGCGGGAAGCGACCGCCGGAGACGCCGTGGCGCTGCTGGAAGAAGAGCTCAAGATGCGTAAAACGCTGCACAAGCAGCAACTGCAGTCCAAGATTCTGTATCTGGACGTCCAGCGCCGCGTCAACGAGGCCCGCGGGGATCTCGCCGCCGCGCGAAACGAGCGGAAGAAGAGCGCCGACGCGCTGGCGGAGGCCCGAAGCCGCCTCGTGGAACTGGACATGCGGTTACAGACCGAAGCCTTGTCGGAAATGGGCGAGGTGGCCGGCGAGATCGCGGAGGTCCATCAGACCATCGTACGCCTCGAGGATCAGATCGCGCGCCTGGACATCAAGGCGCCGGTTGCCGGCATCGTCAAGGGATTGCAGATGACTGCGGCCGGCGGCGTGATCGGCGCCGGCGAACCGATCGTGGAGATCGTTCCGACCGGCAGGCTGGTGGCCGAAACGCGCATTTCCACCGCCGACATCGGCCATGTCCGGATCGGCCAGCCGGTCAAGGTGAAGGTCAACACCTTCGATTTCGCCCGCTATGGCGCCGTGCCCGGCACGCTCGTCGACGTGTCGGCGTCCACCTTCGTCGATGAACAGGGACTCCCGTACTACAAGGGGACGATCTGGCTCGATCAGCAGTTCGTCGGCGCCGACCCCCGCCAGAACGAGCTGCTGCCCGGCATGACCGTCCAGGCGGATATCGGCATCGGCGACAAGACACTGCTGCAATACATCCTCAAGCCCGTCTACGCCTCCATCCATTCATCATTCCGGGAGCGGTAGAGCCCGGTCCGGTCGACGCGCCATGCAAATGTTGTCGTCGAACAGCTCACACCGCTCATGCATCGGGCCCGGTGCATAAGCACGCGAAGTCAAAGTAAAGCTCCCGCGCCCGGCTGGTCAGCGGGCCGGCTGGAGGCGGCGATCCTGGATCGCGTGCACGGCTGGACCTTCGCATAGTTGCCGGTGGCAAAAGCTCGTCCGCAGCGAGCAGTTCCTCGAACGACACGGCCCGCTCTATGACTTCGACCCCGTCCTTGCGCAACAGCTCCGCCACTCGCTGCCTGGTGATGCCGTTGAGAAAGGTGCCGTTCGCCGCCGGTGTAAAGACCACCCCGTCCCGGACGAAAAACAGGTTCATGTAGGCGAATTCGGCGACGTTTCCGTTGGGATCACAAACCACGCCCGTGTCAAAACCTCGGGCCATCGCGTCGCTGACGACTCTCGCGACGTTGGGGTAGAGGCAGGACGCCTTTGCTTCGGTCGGCGCCATGTCGCGCGCCGGCCGCCGGAAAGGCGACAGACAGGCGCTGAACCCGTGGCCCGCCGGCAGCGGCGACTCCCGCACGGTCATTACGAACCGGGTGCTCTTCGGATCCGGCACGACGAAGCCGTCTTCTGCGTAGAACATGGGGCAGATGTAGAGCTCGGCGTCATCCGGAAAGCGGCGGATCCCCTCCCAGGCCGCCGTCTCGATCTGCTTGCCCGACACCTGTGGCGCGAGGCCAAGCAACTCAGCCGATCGAACCGCACGGGCGCAATGACGATCAAGATCGGGCGCCAGCCCCCGGAAGGCGCGCGCGCCGTCGAATGCCACGGATGCCAGCCAGACGGCGTGGCTGTGGGCGCCGAGCAGCTTGGGATCTCCATCGAGCCATCGCCCATCGACGTATGTCAACGTCAACCTGCCCTGCCCGCCGCTCTTGCCCATGCTCCCCTCCAGCGTTCCGCGTGTTTTCGATAGGCGCAGAAGGAAAGCACCAACGCTTCCGCCCGTCCAGCGTTCTACCCCGCTCTGCGTCGCGCGACATTGTGGATGGCGGGGCAAAAACAACTTAAACGCACGGCGGGACCCGCCGGGCTGTACATCCGTTGCGCGACCCTTCATGTTAGAGTGCAACGTCCGTAGCGGCGCGCTCTCCGATGTAGCGACACATGGGAGAGCGCGCCTTTTGTGTGGGCGCCACTGAACCGGTCTCCCTGCATCGAAAGAGACCATTCACCATTCTGTGGCAGGATCGATTGCAAGGCCTCATGACCATCCATAACGTCATCCGAGCAATCGTGGACCCGAGCCCAGACGTGACTGCGACGAAACCGCCTGCAGCGAAGCTGCCATGGTCGGGAGCAAAGCTGGTGCGCTTGTCCATAGGCGTGCTCATCGTCGCATGCCTGGTCGCGTACGTTCCGCTGGATGAGGTGGTCGCGAGCCTCCGAGCGGTGGCGTGGAAGTGGCTGTTGGCGGCCTGCGCCCTGGCGCTTTGTGCAGAATGGCTCGCATCCATCCAGTTGCGCATCCTTGCCGACGCACACCGGCTGCAATTGTCCACTCTCCAGGTGTTCGAGATGAACCTGGCGACTCGGCTTTACGGCCTGATCATGCCCGGCGGCACCCTCGCCACGATGGCGGTGCGCATCTATCGCTTGTCCGGAAAGCATGGTCATTATGCAGGCGGCGCCCTTGCCGCGACCGCCGACCGGCTGGTGGCGACGCTTAACCTTTGTGTCGTCGGCTGTATCTTCTGGCTGCTGGCTTTGCCGCGGGATGGCTTGCTGTGGCTCGCGCTCAACCTCGCGACCCTCACAGCGATGGCAGTCGTCGTCGCCGCACTGCTCGCCCGGCGGCCGTGGCCGCTGAAGCAATTGCTGCTGCGGATGGGCGATCGCTTCCTCGGCGCCCGGTTTGCCACCGTCCGCAGGGCGGTCTGGGAGTCGCGGGCGATGCCGGGCAGACGCTTCAGCGCCATCTTCGCGCTGTCCATTGCCCAGCACCTGCTCGGCATCGCCACCTTCTACCTGCTCGCGCTTGCCCTTGGCCTCCCGCTCGACCTGATCGAAATCGGCTGGATCCGATCGGCGATGGTGCTGGCGTCACTGCTCCCCGTCAGCCTACTCGGGTTGGGCCCGCGCGAGGGCGCGGCACTGTTGGCGCTACAGACGTATGGAATCTCGGCGCACGCATCCGTCGCGTTCTCCCTGAGCGTGTTCGCCGTCTGCGTTCTGTTTCTGGGACTGCTTGGCGGCGCCGTCGAATTCAGGCGTCACCTGGTCGCGCACTGACTGATCTGCAGCAGGACCGGAACCGGTTCATTGCCAAGCTCGAAACTGAGCATCCGCACGTAAGTTACTGCTTCAGCGAGATTACCTTGATCGGCCGCGATCGACGAGGACGGCTTCCGGGCTGAAGTGTCGCTCGATCTCCCGCTTCGACAGGCCTGCCATGCGTAGCGCCTTGACCGCCGCCCGCAGTCCCACCTGCTCCTCGTGCTCCTGTTGAACGCCGCCGTCCGCGGCACGGTCCACCACTGCAAGCACACCGGCAACCGCCCGGCGCATGGCATGTTGGGTTCCCAGGTCGGTGTCCCACGCCTTGCCGGTCATCTGTTCCACCATCCGCACCGTCAGTCCGAGAAGCTTCATCAGCGCCGCGGTATGGGGCCCACCATAGATGTCCCGCTCGCTCAGAAAGGCTTCGTCGAGGCGTGACACGACCTCGGCGTTAAGGGAGTTGCCGCGTTCCGCGGCGCTCGCTTCCAGCGCTTGGCGCAGGTGCGGCCTCATTCTGATCTTGACCTGAACCGTCTGCGCCCGCTGCCGCGCCGTCATTTCAGTCTCCCCTCGTCGTTCACGATCTTTGCGGTCACGGGCCGATTCGAACCACCTCGACACACGCAATACTAATGGTAGCAAATCCTCTTGACGACTCGACCGTCTTCCATCAGGCTAATGAACCGGAACTGGTGCGAATTTCAACCCATCATCCCCCGACATTCAATGGAAATGATGGCAACGCATGCTTTGCTAGATCTTTCGCAAACTCTTCCAGCGGTGGTGGTGGTAACGGGCTGTTAACGCAACTGATGATCTAGTGCCGGCGAGTCGTGGCGCGGCGCGCTAGCTGTCCCTTGCTTTCAAGCCTTAACCGCCAGGCTCCACGTGCAAGCAACACTTATCGAGGCCGGAGCAATGGAGACTTCTTCGCGCAGACCCCCGAGAACCCGCGCGCAAACAAGAACCAGGGCACAGACCCTGGCAATCGCCGTTCTCGCCGCCGCCCTGGGCTTGACGGCATGCAACAGCGCCCCTTGGTCCGGGGGGCCGCAAGCGACCGCACCCGCAGACCGGTACCAGCGCCTGATGAGTATCGCCGAAAAGGCCGAGGATGGCGGCGATCTGGTTGCAGCGGCGTCGCTTTATGGCCAGGCGATCGAACTGGAGCCGGCGCAAGCCGAGCCGCTGATCGCACTCGGCAGGATATCGGCCCGCATGGGGGACGCCGATCGCGCCGCCGGTTTCTTCGCCGAAGCGCAAAGCGTCGCGCCGGATGACGCGGACGCCATGCGCGGGTACGCATCCGCCCTGCTCTCCCTCAACTACACGGAAGAGGCGGCCGAGCAGTTTCGCCGAGCGCTTCAGGTACGGCCGGGGGATCCTCGCGCTCTCAATGGTCTGGGCGTGGCTGAAGACCTGCTCGGACGCCATGCCGACGCCCAGAAGAGCTATCGCAGCGGTCTCGCCGCGGCACCCGGCGACCATTCGATCCAGAACAATTTGGCGCTGTCCTTGGCGCTCAGCGGGCGCCATGACGAGGCCATTGCGATGCTCCGGGACATTGCCGCCGAGCCGGGTTACGGCGCTCGCATCCGCCAGAACCTGGCGCTCGTGTATGCGCTCTCGGGCCGCATCGACGCCGCCGCCGACGTGGCTCGCCAGGATCTGGACCCCACACAGGTCCAGAACAACCTCGCCTTCTATCAGTCCTTGCAGGGCCTCAGCGGCCGCGCCCTCGCCCAGGCGGTCTTCTTTGCGAACATGGGCGGGGCGGCGGAAGCGTCCGCACAAGGGATTCCGGATGAGACGGATATCGCTCCCGCAGCCGTGCTGAACGACGACCGCGAAGCACTTCAAGCCGCGTTCGAGCAGGAATCCGCATTCGCCACGCCCGTCACCTACGTCACCACCCTGCCGACCCGCGAGCGTCCGGCGGCGGCCGCTGCCCCCGAGCCGGCCGAGAAGACGCCTGCCGAGACCGCGGACGCGGACGCGGACGCTGATGTTGGCGCGGCGGCGCCCGACCCCGATCCCGCCCCCGCCCCCGTCCTCGTCGTAGCGCAACCGGCAGAGGCATCGGGCGTTGACGATGCTGCCGCGTTACCGTCGGCTCCCGCCGCGGCTGCCGAAGCACCGCCGCCTGTGGTCGCCGACCTCGGCGCCGACGGGGAGCCGGCACCAGCAACCGGGCTTGCGGCGGCAGCCGAGGCCGAGCACGCTCCCACCCCTACCCCCGCCCCGGCCGAACTGCAGGCGGCCGCGACCGAAGACGCCGGCAAAGCAGCGAACAAGACCGTCAGCTTCGACGACGTCGCCTGGCGCCTTCGCGCCTATCTCGATGATGATCCGACCGTGCCGGTGCCTGCAGTCCCTGTCGCCCCACCGGCCGCGCGGGATGCGGACGAGGATTCGTTCCCAGTGGCCGAACAGGTTGTTGACGCAGCCGAGCCGGAAGCGCCGAGGGACGCCACGGAGGAGACAGAGCGGATGGCGGAGAAGGGGACGGAGGCCGATCAGGCCCCGACGCCGCCCGAACAGACGCCCGGACCCGTCGCGGAGCAGACGCAGGTTGCCGAGGCCGCGGCGCATGCGACGGACACGTCGCCGGTCGAGCCGGCCGCTCCGCTGCACGAGGCGGCCACTCCGCTGCACGAGGCGGCCGCGCCCCGGCAGTTCCAGTTGCAGCTTGCCTCTGTCAAGACCGAAGACGGCGCCAGGAGCGAGTGGAACCGAATCAAACCGCGGATCGCCCCCGTCCTCCCCGACGCCGAGCCCCGTTATGTCCGCGCTCAGGTCGGCAACAAGGGCTATTTCTACCGGGTTCGCGTCGACGCATCGTCAAGCTACCGCAAGGCCCAGGAACTGTGCACGGCCGTCAGCGCTCGCGACATCGGCTGCTTGGTCGTCCCGCCGAGCGACTGAGGTCCGCTAGCGCTCGGGTCCCGTTCCAGGCGGCAGCGGCCGATCCAGGTCGCTGCCGTTGCCGCGCCCACCCGCCTTGGCGCCAGGTTCTGGATTGTCGCGCCTGTTCCACGGACGGGCTCGGATGACAAGGGTGGGGCGCTGCCCGGACGGGCAAGCCCTCTTGCGGGCCCACCTCAGAGACAACGTCTGGATTCTACTAGTAGAGCAAGCGCCGCGGCTACATGTTGGAGAAGGCGTCGATGACGCGGAGGATGCCTGGGCCGATCAGCACGATCATCAGGGTCGGCAGGATGAAAATGATCATCGGCACGGTCAGCACCGCCGGCAGCTTCGCCGCCTTTTCCTCCGCCTTCATCATGCGCTCGTCACGGTATTCGGCCGAGAGGACGCGAAGGGCGTGCGCCAGCGGCGTGCCGTACCGCTCCGTCTGTTGCAGCGTATTGACGACGCCGCGCACCGACGGCAGGTGGCAGCGTTTCATCAGGTTGTCGAGCGCCCCACGCCGTTCCGGCAGGAAGCCCAGTTCCACGGCCGTCAAGCCGAATTCCTCGGCGATCTCCGGGCTCGACTGCGCCATCTCCCGCGATACCCGGGTCAGCGCCGCGTCCAGCGACAGCCCCGCCTCGGCGCAGATCACCAGGAGATCGAGGGCGTCCGGAAGCCCGTTCTGCAACAGTTTCTCGCGCTTGGCGATGGCGTTCTTGACGAACACCTCCGGCACATAGAAGCCGATCAACACGAACGCCAGGGGCAGCAGATTTTGCGCCATGGGAGGAAGCTTGAACGCGTCGAGCCCGCCGATGAACAGGAAGGCGACGGCGCCGACGACGAACGGCATGCACAACTTCATGAACATGAAAATGATGAGCGCATCCTTCGACCGCCAACCGGCGCGCGATAGCCTCTCGGCGACACTGCCGGCGGTTCTGCTCTTCAGCAGATCGAAGCGCCTCACCACCTGTTGCATAAAGCCGAGCGCGGCGGCATTGCGATGCTGACTGCGCTTGGCGTTCTGGTATCCCGCGCGCAGCTCCGCCTGCCGATGGCGCAAACGCTGCATGCGGCTTGAGACCGGATCGCGGCTCAGAAGAGCGCTCCACACCGCCAGCACAGTGGCCGAGGCAGCGATCGCCGCCATTGCGACCAGGACGGCCTCGCCGTCGATGCCGAAGAAGGCGAAAGGGTCGGCGACGCTCATATCTCGAACCGGATCATTTTGATCATGACGGCCACTCCGATCAGCATGCTGAGAAGGCCTGCCCCGACCATCACCAGGCCCCGCGGATCCGTGAACAAGTCCGACGCGTAGCCCGGGTTCACGACATTGACGATGGCGAACATGATGAACGGCAGCGAGCCGAGGATGCAGGCGCTGGCCCGAGCCTCGCCGGACATCGCCTTGATCTTCAATTTCATCTGGCGGCGGCGACGCAGGATGTCGGCGAGGTTGCCCAGGGTCTCTGCGAGGTTGCCTCCGGTTTCCTGCTGTATCGACAGGCTGATGACGAAAAAGTTGAGCTCGGCGATGTCGAGCCGCTTCGCCGTCTGCCACAGCACCTCTTCGAGCTTGCCGCCGAATTTGACGGTGTCCATGATGGCGCGGAACTCGACGCCCACCGGATCGGCAATCTCGCGGCTCACTGCCGCCATCGCCTCGGACACCGGCAGGCCGGACTTGAGGCCGCGCACGATGAGCTCGATGGCTTCCGGAAATACGCTCAGGAACTTCTTGCGCCGCCGAGCGATCAAGTGTCCGACGATCATGTGCGGCAGCCCGAGGCCCACGAACACCGCGATCAGACTGGCGGTGAGCGCCGAGATGCCAGCGAATAGAACGCCGGCGCCGAACACGACGGCGCCGATCCCGACACTGCAGAGCAGGTAGGTCCCGAGGGTGATGTCGAGGCCCGTCCGCCGCAGCCGTCCGGTCAGCATCGACTGACGCGGCAGCAGGCGCTTGGCAAGCCCCTCCAGCATCCGGATTCCCTGCACCTCGGAGCGCAGAATGCTGCCGCCGCCGACCGCGACAGCCGCGCCGGCGGAGGTGCGGCCGGCATCGCCGCTGGAAAGCCGGATGGCGCGCTTCCGCACGCTGGCGCCGGGCGACAATGCGCCGCCGATCGCAAAGCCGACCGCCAGGATTGCCAGAAGAACGCCGGCAAAGATGACCATCAGTTCGTAAGTCACCGCCGCACCTCCCCGGTATCGGCGGCAGCGATCGCCGCCATCAGCGCCCGGTCGAGACCGAAATATTGAGCGCGGGTCATGAAGTGCGGGCGCAGGCCCGACGACTTGAACACGCCCGTCAATTTGCCGTCCGGAGTTTCCCCCGTGTACTCGAAGGTGAACAGGTCCTGGCTGGTAATAATGTCGCCTTCCATGCCCACCACTTCCGTGACATGCGTGATGCGCCGGACGCCGTCCCGCATGCGGGCAATCTGGACGATCATGTTGACCGCGCCGGCGATCTGCGAGCGCACTGCTTCGTTCGGAAGCTTGACGCCGGTCATCGCCACCATGTTCTCGAGCCGGGTCAGCGCCTCCCGCGGCCGGTTGGCGTGGATGGTGCACATCGAGCCGTCGTGACCCGTGTTCATCGCCTGCAGCATGTCGAGGGCTTCGCCGGCTCGAATTTCGCCGAGGATCACTCGGTCGGGACGCATGCGAAGGGCGTTCTTGACCAGGTCGCGCTGGGTGATCTCGCCGTGCCCTTCGAGGTTGGGCGGACGCGTCTCGAGGCGGACAACGTGCGGCTGCTGCAGTTGCAGTTCGGCGGCGTCCTCTATGGTGACGATGCGCTCGCCGGGATCGATCATCCGCGACATGGCGTTGAGCAGGGTCGTCTTGCCGGAGCCGGTGCCGCCGGAGATGACGATATTGAGGCGGCAGCGGGACGCGATCTTGAGAACCTTGGCGACCTCGGGCGACAAGTTCTTCTGCCGCTCCATGGTGTCAATGGTGATCTTCTGCTTGGCAAACTTGCGGATCGAGATGGTCGGCCCATCAAGCGCCAGCGGCGGAATGATGATGTTGACGCGGGAGCCGTCCGGGAGCCGCGCGTCGCACAGCGGCGTCGATTCGTCGATGCGACGACCGACCCGGTTGACGATGCGCGTGCAGATGTTCATGGCGTGGGCATTGTCGCGGAACGTCACGTCGGTGATTTCCAGCTTGCCGCGACGTTCCACGTAGATCTGCTTGGCGCCGTTGACCATGATGTCGGTCACCGCATCGTCGGCGAGCAGCGTCTCCAGCGGGCCCAGGCCGAGCATCTCGTCGAGCAGTGTGGCGACGAGTTCCCGCTGCTCAACGAAGTTGAGTTGAAGCTTCTCCTCCGAGAGGATTTCGGCGATGACCTCGTTGATCTGCGCCTCGAGTTCCGGACGCGCCAGCGCCGACGCCTTGGCCACGTCGATGCGCTCCATCAGGATCGGCTGCACCCGCTGACGGGCGGTTTCGACGATCTGCCGGACATTGGCCGTGCGCGGCTGCTCGCTTTTTTTCTCGCGCGAATCTTCCAGGAAGGCGCAAAGAACCGCGGTGATCCCGTCCCGGCGCTCCAGCGGGGTCAGCGGCATGCCGGCGGCAGAAAGATCATCGAGGATGTCGCCGGCGGCGGCTGCAAGGTCGCCGCGACTCACCTCCGCCGCCGCCCGGTCGGCGAAGCGTTTGCGCATCTCCAGGAGGGCGCGCTCCAGAAGCCCCAGGGTCTCGTCCTGATCGGGTCCATCCGGTGCCGGCGTCTCGACGGGAGGATCGGGATCGACCTCCTGCGCGGGCCCATGACGCTGAGGGTCGGGCTCGGGAGCGGCATTCGCCGACGAGCGTGCGCCCCCCTTCGGCGCCGTCGCAGCGGCGTTGCCGAACTGCCGTCGTCCGAACATGGCCACTAGCGGCCGCCCTTCAGGAACCGCAGCAGCGAGGGCACGCGGGCGGCGCCATCGTCCAGCCGCGACGCCTGCGCCGCGAGGCGCCGCAACGGTTTGACGCTCTTGCACCCGGAAGATCCCCGACCGAACGGCTTGCCGGCGCCGGCGCTCACGGCGGCCGCTTTGGCGTCGAACGGGATGACCACGTCCACTTTGACCTCGGCGCCGTTCTCGAAGTCCTTCTGCGTGAGCTCGGCGCCCTTCAAGGCGCCGACGCGGTTGAGCACCACGCTGATGTCCGCCGCCGGCACGGCGGTCATGATCGCCTTGTGCAAGCGCTTCGTATCGCGCATTCCGGCCAATGTGGGATCGGTCACCAGCAACACCGTCATCGGCGGTGTCAGCAGGGCGAGTTGGCTGCGAGCCGCGAACCGCGGCAGATCGAGGACGATGCACTTGAACTCGCTACGCAACTGGTCGATCAGCCGCTGCATGGACACCGGATCCACGTCATGGGCGTTTTCAAGATCGTCCTCGGCGCCCAGCATGAACAAGTTCTCGCCGTCCCGCACCATCGCCCGCTCGACGAACAATCCGTCCATACGATCGGGATTCTCGAGTGCCTCGCGCAAGCCTCGGCCGGTTTCCAGGTCAAGCGCCAGGCCGCACGTGCCGAAGTACAGATCCAGATCCACCAGCGCCGTGCGGGCGCCGAAGTCGTGGGCGATGGTCGCCGCGCAACTGGAGGCGATGGTCGTTGCGCCGACGCCGCCGCGGGCGCCCACCACCGCCACCAGGTGGGCAATGCCGGCATTCGCTGCCGGATCCATGGTTGCTGCGTCCTGGTGCTGCAGGGCGCAGAGCACCGCCTCCACCATGAGCGGCTTGACGAGGTAATCGTCGATGCCGGCGGAAATCAAGGTGCGGTACAGGTTGACGTCGTTGATGTCGCCGAACGTGATCACCCGCGTGCCGTTGTCGCAGACATCGGCCAGCGCCGACAGATCCGCCATCGGATCGTCGCAATCGGTGAGGTCGACCAGCAGCCGCTGCGGGGTGGGGAGCCCGGCGAGCGACTGCACGGCGGTCGCTATCGATCCCGCCACGACTTCGGGCTTCTGGATGCCATGGGCTTCGGCCGCCCGAGCTATGGCGTCCCGGCTGGCCTCGTCCGTTGCAAATCCGACCAACGGCTTCGGCTGCGGACGGGGGGCCTTGCCGATCAGTTTTGCGAGGGCCATCACTTGCCTCCACCCGACTTGGCGGATTTGATGGCGTTGATGTCGCTGACCGCGTTGCCGAGCAGCGGCTTCGTCTCGCCCTCGCGGTAGCGCTTGATCGAGCCGGCCAAGCGCTGTCCGTCGGCCGGGGTGAGGTCGCGGCCGCGTGCCAGATCGGCGGGGTTGGCGACCATCAGGCCGAGGTTGGTGGCGGTGGCGCAGCTCCAGTTGCTGTGGGGCTGGTTGTTGAACACCGCGGTCCAGCCGTCGCTGAAGTCCGGACATGCCGGAAGCTCCACCATGGTTCGGCGCAGGGTCACGGTCACCGAGCCGGCGCTTTGAGTGGACGCACCCGGCGCGGGATCGGCGGCGGCACGCTGGTAGATCGGGATCTCGGCGGGGCGGAGCGCAGCCGCGATGATCCGCGCCCGGCGGTCTCCGAGAGGGGAGGTCGCGTCCGTGGTCACCAGGAGCGTGTCGCCGTAGTCGGGCTCAAGAGCAGCGACGAAGGCGCGCAAGCGCTCCTGCTCGGTGCGGGACAACGTCGCCGAGTTCGGCGCAAAGGACACGGTGTGGTGGAAGCCCACTTGCTTGGGGATCGGCTGCCGGGCGACGCGGAGCTCGGGCGAGCCGTCGGTGGACGAACACGCTGCGAGGCCCGTGACGCCCATGATCAGCGCCGCGGCGGTGGCCACACGCAACAGCGTGCGGCTGTTGGTTGTCGTCGTCATCGTCATCGCCTCAATTCAGGATGAAACCGGGCCCGCCGATCAGGCGGCCGCCATCGGGAACCACCACCTGACGCCGCCCAAGGTTGGGGAGGGTCCGCTGGGTCTTGCCGTACATCAGGCGCTGGGCGTCTGTCGGCGGCGCGAACCCGTCGGTCGGCAAGGCGATGGCGGAGTTGGCGACCGGCTGGACCACGTATGGGGTCACCATGATCACCAGCTCGCTCTCGTCGCGCTGGAAATCGTCGGAGCGGAACAGCGCGCCCAACACCGGAACATCGCCGAGACCCGGGAACTTGTGCAGGCTGTGAGAGATGTTGTTCTCGAGGAGGCCGGCGATGGCGAAGCTCTGGCCGCTGCCGAGCTCGACGGTGGTCTCGGCGCGGCGCACCTTCAGCGCCGGCACCTGCAACTGTCCGCCGGCGATCGGCACCGAGATCGCGCCTTCGTTGGAGAGCGCGCTCACCTCGGGGCGGACGTGCAGGCTGATGCGGCCGCTGTCGAGAATGGTCGGGGTGAATTCCAGCGACACGCCGAATTTCTTGAACTCGACCGTGATCTTGTCCTCGCCCTGGGGCACCAGGATCGGGAACTCGCCGCCGGCGAGGAAGCTTGCGGTTTCGCCGGTGATGGCGGTGAGGTTCGGCTCGGCCAGGATGCTGATCAGCCCTTCGTCTTCGAGCGCATCGATCTTGGCATCCAGCGACCAGTTCTTGGTGCGCAAGCTGCCCACTACCACGTCTTCGATGACGTTGATGTTGAACGGATTGTTGGTTGCGAGCCCGAACGCGAAGCCGCCGTCATTGAACAGCGCGTTCCAGTTGATGCCGAGCTGCTTGTTGATGTCGCGCGACACCTCGGCGACACGAACGCGCAAGTTGACCTGGGAGGGCATGGAGACAGACAAGCGGTTGATCACCCCCTCCTCCTTTTCGACGAAGCTGGCGGCGAGGGAACGGACGTCTTCGGACACGGTCGCCGTCGGCACCACGCCATCAAGGACGATCGAGCCTTCAATGCTGGCGACGTCGAGATTGACGCCGGGGTGCATGGACTTGACCGCCTGGCGCAGGCGGCCGAGGCTGTGGCTGACGGTGATGGCGATGCTTGCCAGCACCTGCTCCTGGTCATCCACTGCGTAGAGCGTCGTCTGCCCTGGCTTGACGCCCATCAGATAGATGAGCGACGGCGACTTGACCTGGACGTCGGCGATCTCCGGATTGGCGACGAACACCGTCGTCGCAGGCCGGTCGAGGCGCAACAGCGTGCCCTTGTTCGCTTCAAGCTGAACCGAGGGGCCGCTCGTCTGGACGACCGAGACCGCGTCGACCGAGCGTCCGACCGCCAGAACCGCGACGGCGGCGAGCCCGGCGACAAGGGCCCGCCTCAGCCGCTTGGACGGAGGCGAGAGAGACAAAAAAGCCATGGCGCTGGTATTCCCTCAAAAGCTGACCTGCTCGGCGGTTTTGCCGTGCAGAACGTCGACAACCTTGCTCTTGGCGCCGGGGACCGGAAGGCCAAGAGGATCGCCGATCATGTAGTAGATGTCGAAGTCGCGGGTGTAGCTGCGGAGATCCTCCCCATCGCCCTCGGCATCGGTCCCGATTGTCGTCACCCCGACCCCAACGGCGGGTTCGGGCGTGAGACTGCGCAGGCTGAGCGACAGCGAGCCGATCTCGAGGGCAAGCGCGATCTTTTCCGCCTGCTTTGAAGAAACCTCGAGGGTCGTCGTTTTTGCCACCTTCGCCATGCCGTCTTCGTTGTCGACTTGCTGATCGATGGCCAGAACACGAACTTTTCTCAGCAAGGTCTCACTAAAGAAGCGAGTTTGCCCGCCATTGTTTTCTTCTTCCTTAACGCCGACGCGAAAGGTCAGAATGACGTCGACGATGTCGCCGGGAAACACGAAACCGGCAATGCCGGTGGTGGCGTCGACCGGCACCGAAACCGCACGCAGGCCGGGATCGAGAACCGCGGCGAGGAACCCCTGCTCGCCCGGATGCACGACGCGGGCTGGGGTGACCGGCTCGTTGGCGAACAGTTGGTTGCGGGTCACGGCGCCCTCGAAATCGGCTTCCACGAACTCGGCGCGGGTGATGTAGGAGTCGGACACGCTGTCCTCGGGCCACGGCTGCCACTTGAGGTTGTCGGACTTCAGGAACGTGCCGGTCGGCAGGTCCTGGCCCGCAACCAGCACCTCGACGGTGGCGGCCGCGGCCTCGCTGACTGCGGCCGGCGGAGCGTCGGCCTCCAGCGCCGCGCGTTGCGCCGCCAGCCAGTTCTTGGCGTAGAACGCAGTAAAGCCGGCGGTGGCGATGGCCACGACGACCAGGATGATGGTGCGAAAGTTCATTGGAGTTTTCCCTGTTGAATTAGCCCGTGAGCAGCGGCGGACCGATCACCACGAAGGCGCCGATGGCGATGGCGACGGCGTAAGGGACGGAGCGGCCGAGGACCGTGGCTCCGGCGTCACGGGCGCCGAGAGCCGTGAAGGCATAGGCGAACACGAAGCGCAGGGATGTCGCCATCAGGATCGCGATGACGCCGCCGGCGACGGCCGTCACCAGCATGAACTCGAGGACCATCTCCGGCCCGGCCCACAGCGCGATGGCGGTCATCAGCTTGACGTCGCCGCCGCCCATCAGCCCGGTGGCGAACAACGCAGCGCCGACCGCGAACACGGCTGCGGCGATCCCGACCGCCGCCAGCCAGTCCGGTTGATGCACCGCGACGGCATAGACGGGATAAAGCGCGGCAATGGCGGCGCAGATGCGGTTGGGGACGGTGAGCGACGTCAGGTCGGTCAGCGCCGCCAACGCTACCAAGCCGAGGAACAGCGTCACCACCATTGCGAAGATCGGTGTCACGGCAGTCTCAAGCGGCGCTTTAAGGAAAACGTCTGCTCAGTCGGCGGAGTTGAGCGCATTGGCCGGAACCTCGAAAAAGCCGGCGAGAGACGTGCCGAGGGCCGTCAGCGCCCCGATGACGGCAATCCCGATCAGAAGCACGATGAACGCGTACTCGATAGCGGTCGCCCCGCGCTCGTCAGCAAGTAATCGGAACGGCTGATCTCGGAATACCGTCAACATCGTCATCCGATCCTTTGCGGCGCATTCATGAACACTGCACGGAGTTGCGGCCCCTCTGTCCGCGGCCCCCCCGTCCACGACGATGGGCGGCGGGTTTCCGCCGCCCGCTCGCGAGAACAGGACCAACTTCATGCAATGACTTCAGGAGGCAATACGATGTGGGCGCCTACGACTTCGGCTTCACATCCGTCGCGACCTTGTTGAAGAGCTCGGTCAGGTTGGTGCCCAGCGTGGTCAGCGCGGTGATTGCCGCGACGGCGACGAGGGCGGCGATCAGGCCGTATTCGATGGCGGTGGCGCCGGACTCGTCGGCGACGATGGTCTTCAGTGAACGAAGCTTCATGGTGCATCTCCTCATGCTCTGCGAAGCCTTGCAGGCACTCCATGCCCGCAGTACGAGCACCAGATCTACTCTGTGAGGATTAAGAAAGTGTAAATGAAGACGGGCCGCCACGTCACAAGTGTGTGCTGTTCATTCTTGCCGCTCTCGGCAATTTTTTAGTTTGGCGGATCTAGCACCCGCCACGGCGCCCTTAACCATTCCTTCACCTTTTGCCGCAACTCTGACGTATGGGCCCGCAGTTCCGACAAGACGCGGGAACGGCAATCAGAACGCTGGAATGGTCTCATGATGAATATCGGGATGACTGGACCGACGGAAAGCCGCAAGGGCGGACGTACGTTGATGGCGCGCCTGCGCGCCCTCTTTCGCGACCGGCGCGGCGGCGTCTTCGTGTTCATGGCGGCGGCGGCGATTCCGCTGATCGGCTTCATCGGCATCGCCACCGATACGGCGCGCATGTTCATGGTCAAGTCGCGCTTGTCGTCGGCGGTGGACGCCGCCAGCCTCGCCGGCGGCAAGGTGTTCTTCGCGCCCGGCCGCGACGCCGACGTGCGCATGTACTTCGACACCAACTTCCCGCCGGATTACATCGGCTCGACGGTCACCGCCTTCGACATCAAGGACGACGAGGAGGAGGAGACACTGACCGTCTCCGCCACCGCATCCGTCCCCACCAGCTTCATGCGGCTGTTCGGCTTCGACACCGTCTCGGTGGCCGCCGACGCCGAGGTGACCCGGAGACAGGTCGCCCTCGACGTGGTCATGGCCATCGACATCTCCGGGTCGATGAACGAAGGGGCGCCCGGCGGTGGCAGCCGTATCGCCGCCGCCAAAACAGCCGCCGAGGATCTCGTCGACATCCTGTTCGGGAACGACTCGTCCAAAGACTTCCTCAACATCGGCCTGGTCCCCTGGAACGCCAAGGTCAACGTCATGAACAGGGATGAGACGTTCGCTCCGGTGTCGACCAAGACAGAAGCCGTGGCTTCGTTCAAAAACCCCGAAACCGGATGGCCGCAGGACAAGATCTACTACGCCAACAATTCGCCCGTGCCGCTCATGTCCAAGCCGGACGCCGATTGGAAGGGCTGCGTCTTCAACCGCTACAAGGATGGCCTTCCGGCCAACGCCCAGGCCGATACCGAAGAATCCACCCACTCCGGCGGCGGCTTCGACTGGAAAGGCTGGCAGCCGATCTTCCCGGGAGACGACGCGGCGCACCCACAGTGGGCCGGCGAGCCGGTGCCCAGCTGGGGCGTGTGCAAGCTCTCGAAGTCCTGGCAGGAGTGTGGGAGCTGCCCCACGTCCCGCATACTGCCCCTCAGCAACTCGAAATCGAAGATCCTCGACGCCATCGACGACCTCAGCGCCGGCGGCAACACCAACATCCCGGGCGGGCTCGGCTGGGCGTGGCGGGTGCTTACGCCCGAGCCGCCCTACACCGAGGCGGTGCTGGACCCCGACTACGACCGCGAGCAGGCGATCGTGCTCTTGACCGACGGCGAGAATTGCGCCCAGTCGGGCGACGGCTATCGCGCCGCCTTCGGCCTCTGCGGCTGGGCCGGCAGCCGCGACGGCATGGATGACCGGCTGCGGCTCCTGGCCGCCAACATCAAGGCCAACGGCGTGCGCCTCTACGTCATCCAGTTCGCCAACGAAGGCAGCGCGCTACAGGCACTGTTGAAGGAAGTCGCGAGCGGCCCCAACACCCCCTACTACTACTACGCCCCCAGCCGCGACAGCCTGCTCCTGGCGTTCCACGAGATCGCCAACCACCTGGCGCAACTGCGACTTTCCAAATAGCTAGCGACAACGTCGTCCCCCGGAGCCGGCCGATCCGGCCCGGGGGCTGCGTCCGTCAGTTGCCGAACAGGCCTCTTAGCCCGTCTTATTCATGACGCCCCTTTTCAGGGGCTGGCGGATGTAGCGTAAGCGGTTGATGTGGCGTAGGATTTGGTTGCTGACACCAGTCCTTCGACGACATTTGGGCCGGCCACATCCGCCATGACCGACGATACGACCCTGCCGTTCGCGTTTCCAGCCGCCCAGAGCAAGAAAGTCATCGCCGCGTTCGACGGCGGGCGGATCACGTCTGACGGCGGGGTGATGCTGCTGGCCAAGCCGAGCGACGGCTTGGCATTGCCGCGAAGCTCGCCGCCGCGATCCCGGACGGCCGCGACGCCAGCCGGGTCATTCATCCGCTCGCCGACATCCTGCGGGCGCGCATCTTCGCCATCGCCTGCGGCTACGAGGACGCCGACGACCTGGACAGCCTGCGCTCCGATCCGGCATTCAAGCTCGCCTGCGGCCGGCTGCCCGGACAGCGGCCGGGACCTGTGCTCGCAGCCGACGATGTCCCGCTGGGAGAACGCGCCCGACCTGCGCAGCGTCATCCGGCTCGGTCGGGTCTTGCTCGATCTGTGGCTCGCCAGCTACCCGGCGCCGCCCGCCGCGGTGACGCTCGACATCGACGACACCTGCGACGTCGTCCACGGCCATCAGCAGCTGTCGCTGTTCAACGCCCACTACGACGAGCGCTGCTTTCTGCCGATCCACGTTTACGATACGGCGACCGGCCGTCCGGTGGCGATGATCCTCCGCCCCGGCAGGACGCCATCCGGCAAGGAGATCCGCGGCCATCTGCGCCGGCTCGTCCGCCACATCCGCCGCCGCTGGCCCATCACCCGCATCACCATCCGCGGCGACAGCCACTATGGCCGGTCGAGGTGATGGACTGGTGCGAGGCGAACGGTGTCGACTACCTCTTCGGCCTGCCGGGCAACAGGGTGCTCGACCGTCTTGTCGACAAGCCGCCGACGACATCCGCACCCGACGCGCTGGAGAAAAACCCTGTCTGCGCGGCTTCGCGAAACCCGTTACCGGGCCAGGTCGTGGAAACGCGAACGCCGGGCCTGCGCCCGCATCGAAGCCACCAAGCTCGGCCTCGATGTCCGCTTCGTCGTCACCAGCCTCGCCGCAGGCACGGCCGAGCACGTCTACGAGGTCCTCTACTGCGCCCGCGGCCAAGCCGAAAACCTGATCAAGCTGCACAAGACCCAACTCGCGTCCGATCGTACCAGCTGCCGCGCCGCCACCCGGTCCGCCTCGTTCTCCATACCGCCGCCTACTGGCTGATGCTCCGGCTGCGCGACGCCATCCCGAAGGCGCATGCGCTGGCCGTCGCCGAGTTCGCCACCCTGCGCCTGAAGCTCCTCAAAACCGGCGCCCGCGTCATCGAGACCACGTCGCGCGTCCGCCTCGCCTTCGCCGCAGCCTGTCCCGAGGCGCCGCTGTTCCGACACCTCGCTACCTCGCTCGCCGGACCCTGAGCATCGGGGCCGCAACCGCCCCGCCAAAACCCCTCCCGGAAACCGCCAGACCAACATCAAATCCAGTCGAACGACAACGGGAAAAAAACCCGAAGGCCCAAGCTCGTTCCATCAGCCAACTCGGCTCAAAAACCCCGCGCCCGGCCGGCGTCATGAATAAGACGGGTTAGGTTCTGTTCGACGCCCTCCAGAACGCCGCCCTGCCTGTTCTTCTCGCGCGGACTGCCCGGGTTCGCCGCGCCCGATTGCGCGTCAGATGCGTTCGCTCCCGGCTGGGCCTCCGGCTTGTTGCCGAGGGCCACTTCACACGCCTCGCCGACGCCGCCCTGCTGCGCCCCCTCCAGAATCGCAGGGCCGATCAAGGAGATTCCGCCGGTAGCCACGGCCGCCCCCACCGTAGCGCCGAGCTTCGCGATGCCGGCGGCGCTGCCTGCCGGATCGACGCCGATCGAGGGATCCGTCAGCGTGCCTTGCACCCGAACGAACTTCGCGGCGAATTCGGCGACGCTGAGCCCAAGTCCCTCCAGGGCATCGGTGCGAAAGCCGATATCGATCCGGTTGTTCTTGAAGTTGACGACCCCGGCGCCGACGACGCTCATCTTGTCGGTTTCGACGCCGATACTGTTGTTGAACTGGGCAATCCCGTCCTGGATGGTGGTCCGCACGACGCCGCACTTGAGCGGCGTCGCCTTGTCGCTCTCCGCGAACGGATTGATGACGCCGATCAATTGCGTCGCGATGTCGCCACCCGCCAGTTCCAGCGCCTCGTTATCGATGCCGCCCTCGCCCAGCCGAAGGCTCACTTCGCCGTTGAGCCCCGCCACGATATCGTTGACGCTCTTGCCATTGCCGGACACGTTGACGCGCCCGTCGAGGGGGGCGCCCTGGAGCATGTCGGTGATCGCCAGCGCCTTCAGAAGCTTTCCGGCTTCCACGCCGGTGGAGGTGAGGTCGATCCGTACCGACCCGTCCTTGCCCGCCTGAACTTCGCCATCCAGGCTGCCGTCGGCAAAACCGCCCACCGTCTGCTTCACCACCAGGCGTCCGTCGCTCAGCTTCACGTCGATCGCGACGTCGTCGGCCGTCACGCCGTTCGCCATTGTCAGGCGCCCGACCTTGAGCGTCACGTCGGCATCGGCGATGGCGAGGGCGTCGAACGGCAGAGGCTCATCCGGGAACAGCGGGCCGTTGCCTCCGGGTGATGATTCGGCGCCTTCACCATTGCCCTCTGCCGCCGCACTGCCTGCGAAGACGTCGCCGACGTCGAGCGCGTCGGAAGTCAGGGTGCCGACGATCTTCGGCCGCTGCCCGCCGAGGGCGACCTCGATCCGGCCGGACAGGTCTCTACCGCCGACACTGGCGTCCAGATCGTCCAACGCATAGCCGCTGTCGGTATCGGTCAGTTGCCCATTGATGGCGAAAGGCGGGAGTGGCGGAAGCTGAAGCCCAATGACCTCGGCCTCGCTCGCGAGGCTCTCGGCCTCGGCCCTTACGGTGAGGTCGATCCCCTCCCCTTGCAACGGCTGCGCGATCTGGCCGTCGATCTGCACGTCAGCCCCAAGCACTGTCCCCTGCAGGTCCACGGGATAGGGCGACCCGCCCCCGGTCAACTGCTCCAACGGCCCGATGACGCCCTGAATATCCACCGGCGCGCCGGCGAGCGTCGCGGCCAGAGCAATCTCCAGCGGGCTCGCGAAACTGTCCGACCGCACGTCGAAGCGCTTGATCTGCGAGGTCAGGGTCTGGCCGGACGGCACGTCGTGGTAGGTGATGGTGGCATCCTGGATGTCCACCTCCCGCACCGACGGCATCGACGCCGAGCCGCCACCGCCATCGTCCGGCTGCGCCTGGTCCGCCTGGAAGGTCCAGTTGTTGCGGCCGTCGGCGCCGGTTTCCAGCAGAATGTCGACGTTCTTCAAATGCAGTGAGGCAACCTGCAGCTCACCCTTGATCAGCGGCAGGACCGCCACCGCCACCGAGCCCTCCCCGACCGTCACCATGTTCGGTCGGGAGCTCCACTCGGCATTGGCGAGACGAAAGCCGTCGACCGAGATCGCCAGAGGAAAGCCGATGTCCCAACTCAGATCACCCTCTATGGCGGCGTCCCGTCCGGTCGTCCGCTCGATCTGGGCGGTGATGACGCCGCGGTACTGGTTGGGATCGATGACGAAAAGCGCAATGACGCCGGCGCCCACCAGCACCAGAACCGCAGCAGCGAAGCCGATCAGGATTTTCAGGGCAATGTTCAACGCGGTCCTCCCTGCACCGGTGGACAACGCCCCAAGCGGCAGTTGGTTCAGCGCAACTTTACGGCGGTGCCGTTGGCGCTGACCATCAGCATCGAGCGGTCGCCGATGCCGAGGTGCTCATAGTCGAGGTCGATGCCGACGACGGCGTCCGCGCCAAGCTCGGCAGCCTGCTCGGCCATTTCTTCCAGCGCCGTGCGCTTCGCCTTGCGCAACTCCTTTTCGTACGACCCGGCGCGGCCGCCGACGATGTCGCGAATGCCGGCGAACATGTCGCGGAAGATATTGGTGCCCATCACGGCCTCGCCGCTGACGATCCCGAGGTAGTCGTCGATGGTCCGTCCCGCGATGCTTTCGGTCGTCGTCATGATCATGTCTGCGTCCTTCGTTTCCGTCAGATGGGGAGCGGCAAGTCAAATTGCTGGAGCGCGCGGCGCTGCCGCTCCTGCAGGGCGGCCTCGTCGAAACCCTGGATCATGCCGTGGAAGAGCTGGTGCCAGTTGACCTCGGCCTTGAGCCGCGTGAACACCCCGCCAAGACCGATGGCGGCCCGGTCCATGAGCACGAACTCCCGGGGCGGCGTCACGCCGCCGAGGCGGCGCAATTCCGAGTGGATGCGGCCGGCGACGCGGGCGCCGTACATGACGCCGTCGTCATCCTGGATCAGCCGCGCCCGGTCATCCATCAGCGGGCGATAGAGGAAACGCGCCCAGTGGTTGAGGATCTCCATGACCTCGCGGCTGACGTTCTTGAAGCCCCAGGTCTCGTAGGCGTGTACCGCGAGGTCCTCGTCGTCGTTGTGCAAGGCCCAGTAAAGGTCGATCACCGCGCGCACGAACGACGGCTTGAACACGCGGATGCAGCCGAAGTCGAGGAGGTTGATGCTGCCGCCCGGGCGCGCCGTGTAGTTGCCGAGGTGCGGATCGCCGTGAATGACCCCGAAGTTGTAGAACGGCGTGTACCAGGCGGTGAACATGTTGCGCGCCAGGGTGTTGCGCAGTTCAGCGTGGCTGTCGACGAACGATAGAAGACGCTCGCCTTCGAGCCAGGTCATGGTGAGCAGGCGCCGGCTGCTCAACTCCGGCAGCGGCTCCGGCACGGCAACCCCCGCTTCCTCCGCCAACATGTGCCGGTAGAACATCATGTGCCGGCCTTCCCGCTCGTAGTCCAACTCCTCGCGCAGGCGCTCGGACAGCTCGGCATGGATCTCCGACGGGTTGATAGCGCGGTCGTAGCGCCGATAGATCGAGAAGATCAGCTTCAACTGCCGGAGGTCGGCCTCCACCGCCGACGTCATGTCCGGGTACTGCAGCTTGCAGGCGAGGCTTCGGCCGTCGTGGGAGCGGGCGCGATGAACCTGGCCCAATGAGGCCGCCGCGGTCGCGATGCGCTCGAACGACGCGAACCGGGACTGCCAATCGGGCCCCAGCTCGGTCGTCATCCGCCGCTTTACGAACGCCCATCCCATGGACGGCGCGTTGGTCTGCAGTTGCGCGAACTCGGTGGTGTACTCTTCCGGCAGCACGTCCGGAATGGTGGAGAGGATCTGCGCCACCTTCATCAGCGGCCCTTTGAGGCCACCGAGGGCCTGGCGCAGTTCGACCGCGTGTTCGAGATTGTCGAGCGGCACCCCGAACAGCCGCCCTCCCGCCAGGCGCGCCGCGGCCGAGCCGACCGCGCTGCCGACCCGGGCGTAGCGCCGGACCCGTCCGCCCAGGGAATCGAGATCGCCGGAATCCTGCGACGGAGCGTACCTGTTGTCAGCCATCACCTGCCCTGTTCCTCGGTTGCGCCGGATCCGCACCTGATACTGCGTCTTCAAGCATACGCGCGGGCTTCACCTGCCGATCATATGGCCCGGCGGCGGAGCCGCTCCAAGCTCATTCCAGGGCTTCGAGTTGATCGATGAAGCCGACGATGACGTCGATACCGCGTCTCCAGAAGCCGGGATCGCCGGCATCGAGGCCGAACGGCCGCAACAGGTCGCGATGGCGGAGCGTCCCTCCGGCGCGCAGCATGTCGAGGTACGCATCCTGGAACCCGGGGTGTCCCTCGGAGAACACCCGGTAGAGCGAATTGACCAGGCAGTCCCCGAATGCATAGGCGTAGACGTAGAAGGGAGATTGGATGAAGTGGGGGATGTACGCCCAGTAATGGCGGTACTCATCGTCGAAACGGATCGCCGGCCCAAGGGATTCCGACTGCACCGTCAACCAGATCTCGCCGAGCCGGTCGGCGGATAGTTCGCCGCCGCGGCGCTCCATGTGCACGCGGGTCTCGAAGTCGTGGAAGGCGATCTGCCGCACCACGGTGTTGAGCATGTCCTCGACCTTGCCGGCCAGCAGCCGGCGACGCACCGCCGGGTCGTTCTCGCCATCCAGCACCGCCTGGAACACCAGCATCTCCCCGAACACGGAAGCGGTCTCCGCCAGGGTCAGCGGCGTCTCCGCCATCAGCACCCCCTGCTTCGCCGCCACCCGCTGGTGCACGCCGTGGCCGAGTTCGTGGGCAAGCGTGGTGACGTCGCGCGGCCTGCCGAAGAAATTCATCAGGATGTAGGGATGCGCCGACGGCACCGCGGGGTGGGAGAATGCGCCGCCGTCCTTCCCCGCCTGTGGCAGGGCGTGGATCCAGCGTTCGGTAAAAAAGTCCGAGGCGATGTCCGCCATGCTCGGATGAAAGCCGCGAAACGCCTGCAACACCGTCTCCCGCGCCTCCTCCCAGGAGAAGCGCCGTTCCGTCCCGTCGGGCAGCGGCGCGTTGCGGTCCCAGTAGTCCAGGGCGTCCTTGCCGAACCAGCCGGCTTTCAGGCGGTAGTAGCGATGGGCAAGTTCGTCGTAAGCCGACTGGATGGAGCCGGCCAGCGCCTCGACCACCTCGTCCTCGATCCGGTTGATCCGGTTGCGGTGCGAGATTGGATTTGGGTAGCGGCGCCAGCGGTCCTCGATCTCCTTGTCCTTGGCAAGGGTGTTGGTGATGAGCGCAAACAGCTCGATCTTCTTACCAAGCTCGCCGCCAATCGCCTTGCCGGCGGCCCGGCGCTCCTGCTCATCGCTGCTGGACAGGCGGTTGAGCACGTCCGGCAGCGTCAAGCGGTCGCCGTTGATGGGGAACCGCATGCGCGCCAGGGTCTGCTCGAACAGGCGGGTCCACGCCGCACGGCCGGTGACCCATTTCTCGTGGAGGATCGCCTCCAGCTCGTCGCTCAGCTGATGCTCACGCAACAGCCGACTGTCCTCGATCCACGACTTGTAGCGCGCAGCACGGGGGTCTTTCAGTTGCTCGGCAAGGACGGCATCGTCGATGCGGTTGAGCTCCAGCCCGAGGAACAAGGTCTCCATCGAGATGGTGTTGTAGCGCTCCTGCATGTTCTGCAGAAACCGCCCGCGCTCCGGATCGCTCATGTCTTCGGCGAACACCAGTTGCGCGTAGGTCAGGGGCTTCTGTGAGCGCTCGCAGATGCGCTCGTAGGTCTCGATCGCGTCGGCCAACTCGGCGCCGCTCATCGACGCAAGCTTCCCGGCGCAATTCGTGCGCAGCGTCGCCGCCTCGGCGCGCGCCCAGTCCAGGTCGGCGTCCAGGTCCGGAGCGTCGATCGCCGTGTACAGATCGCCGAGCCGCCATGTGGGAGGCCCCTCTCCGGCTCCGTCGTCCACCGCGCCTAGCGTCATTCCGTCATGCATGGCGTTTATCCTCGTTCCCCAGTGCTCTATAGTGGCGGCGGCAGGGCGCGACCACAAGGCCGCCACAAGGTCGAGGTTCGAACGTCCGATCGTCCGGTTTCGTCGGGGAAGCAGAACATGACCTTTCCGCACTGGCCGAACCTCGTCACGATGTTTTTTGCGCAGGCCGATCGCCTGGGCGAGCGCCCGTTCCTGTGGTCAAAACGGGATGGCGCGTATGCGCCGATGACGTGGCGGAGCGTGGCGGCGCAAGTCTCGGCGCTTGCGCGCGGACTGGAAGCGATCGGCGTCGAACGCGGCGACCGGGTAGTCATCGTCAGCGAAAGCCGTCCCGAATGGCTGATCGCCGACCTGGCGATCATGGCGGTCGGCGGCATCACCGTCCCGGTGTTCACCACCAACACGGTCGACGACCATCGCTTCATCCTCGAGGACAGCGGCGCCAAAGGGCTGATCGTATCGTCCGCCAGGCTTGCAGAGCCCGCCCTCGCCGCCGTGCACCAAGCCGCCAAGGCGTGGTTCGTGGTGACCATGGATCCCATAAGCGCCGAGCGCAACACCGGCGTGGACGTGCATTCCTGGGGCGACCTGATCACCCTCGGCAACAAGGGGCACACGAACGTGGTCGCCGCGGCCGGGCGCCTGACGCGCGACGACGTTGCCTGCATCATCTATACATCGGGAACGGGCGGCGTGCCCAAGGGAGTGATGCTCCACCACGGCGCCATCCTCCACAACTGCGCCGGCGCCGCGCACGTGCTCGAGCCGCTGGGGATCGAGGACGAGGTGTTCCTCTCGTTCCTCCCCCTCTCCCACTCCTACGAGCACACGGCGGGCTTGTGCTTTCCGATCTTCCTCGCCGCCCAGATCTACTACGCCGAGGGGGTCGAGAAACTGGCCGCCAACATGGTGGAGGCACGGCCGACGATCATGACCGCCGTGCCGCGCCTCTACGAAGCACTGCATCAGCGTTTCGAGCAGCGCATCCGGCGCGCGAGCCGGCTGCAGCGGGCGCTGATATTGAAAGCCCTCAATCTCGGCCGGCGGCGGTTCCACGACCCGAACGGGCTTGGCCTCTGGGAGCGCGTGGTCGATGCAGTGGTCGAGCGCCTCGTCCGCGACAAGATCCGAGCCCAGTTCGGGGGCCGCCTGAAGGCGCTGGTGTCCGGCGGGGCGCCGCTCAATGCCGAGATCGGCCTGTTCTTCCAGGCGCTCGGCATCAACATCCTGCAGGGCTACGGGCAGACCGAGGCGGCGCCGGTGGTCAGCGTCAATAGCCCCGGCGACGTCAAGATGCACACGGTGGGCCGGCCGCTGAAGGACACCGAGGTCCGCATCGCCGAGGATGGCGAGATCCTGGTGCGGGGCGAACTGGTGATGAAGGGCTATTGGAACAACGACGAGGCGACGGCGCTGGCGCTCCGCGACGGCTGGCTGCACACCGGCGATGTCGGCGCCTTCGACGCCGACGGCCATCTGATGATCACCGACCGCAAGAAGGACCTCATCGTCAACTCCGGCGGCGACAACATCTCGCCGACGCGCATCGAGGGCTTCCTCATCATGGAGCGCGAGATCGGCCAGGCGATGGTGTACGGCGACCGCCGCCCGAACCTAGTGGCGCTGATCGTCCCCGACCTGGAATGGATGAAGGACTGGGCGCGGACAGCCGGGCGGCCGCCGAATCTTGCGGCCCTGCACCAGGACCCGGAGTTCGTGAAGGCGCTCGGCGACGCGGTCCAACGGGTCAACGCCCGCCTGCCGGTCCCGGAAAGAGTCCGCCGCTTCGCCGTTGCCCACGAGCCGATGACGGTCGAGAACGAGCAGCTTACCCCTACCCTCAAGATCCGCCGCCACGTGGTCCGCGCCATCTACGGCGACGCGCTGGAGCGGTTGTATGGGTGAGCCGGTGGCGCGCTTCAGACGTGCGGATGCTCGGCGCGCTTCTTTGCGCTGTCTGCCACAGTTTTGACCACGGATCCGCCGGCTAACCCATTCATATCATTCACTTTGTGTCCGCAGGCATGCGAAAAATGTATGCCGATGTACTCCGATGTATGCAAAGTCGACGTTAACGTCTTGATGTTAAACAATTTACACGAAGCCCTGATTTTCGGCATCCGGCCCGTCGTGGCGCGCAACTTCCCACGTCCGGACGCCGAGCCTGACGTCCACCGACCCATCGGACAACAATGCTAAAGGCACATACGCCTTGTTGCGCCGAAGTCAAGCCGCGGCACCGAACAAGTAGTTCGGCCCCGCCAGACGCTCCGAGCTGCCGGAGGCTAAACCTGCTGCTTGACGAGGCGGGATGCGGCCTCCATGGAGCGGCGGAGAATGCCGCGGTTGCGCCAGGAATGCAGCTTCAGGCGCTTGCAGTGCTCGAGGTCGTCTTCGAAGTGTTGTTCAAGCTTCTCTACGGTGGCGGCATGATCCGTGACGAGGGCGATCTCGTCGTCCTTGAGCATGGAGCGCTGGTTGAAATTGGCGGAGCCGACCACGGCGACCTTGCCGTCGAGGATCGCGACCTTGGTGTGGATCATCGTCGGCTGATAGCGCCACACCTTGACGCCGGCGTTCAGGAGATCGGTGAGCTGGTCAGCGCCAGCCAGTTCCGACACCCGCTTGTCGGTGAAGGGGCCCGGTATCACGATGTCGATTTTGACGCCACGGTCGAGTGCTTCGATCAGCATCCGCGTCGACACTTCATCGGGCGCGAGGTACGGCGTGACGATCCGGAGGCGTTTCTGCGCGAGCGTGACGATGCACCTCATCAAGAGCGCGATGTCGGTCCACCCCACCGCCGCCGTCGAGCGGATGACTTGAATGCCGGCCTCGCCGGCGTCGTCCAAGGAGGCAATATCCTTCCATGCGTTCGTGACCCACCCGCCGCTTTCCATCCAGTTGCTGTAGAACGCGGCCTGCAGGCCGTGGACGGCGGGCCCGAAGATGCGAAAGTGGGTGTCCCGCCATTCCCGTTCGTTACGGGCATCGCCTTCCCATTCCTCGGCAATGCCGACGCCGCCGGTGAAACCGACTTTGCCGTCGACGACGAGGATCTTGCGATGCGTCCGGTTGTCGGCCGCCCAGACCTTCCAGTTGGCAAGCGGACGGAACCAGCGCACTTCAACGCCGGCTTCCTCCATCTTTTCAACGAGCGAACGCGCCATCGGCGCCGAACCGAACGAGTCGAGGAGCACTTGCACCTCGACGCCTGCCTTGGCGCGCGCCGCCAGCGCGTCAGCGAAGCGCACCGCGATGTCGCCCTGCCAATAGATGAAGGTAAGGAATTGAATGCCGCTTTGGGCCTCGTCGATGGCCTTCAGCATCTCCGGGAAGATGCGGCATCCGTTTCGAAGCACGTCGATCCGGTTGCCGTCGCTGAACGGAATGCCGACGAGCCCTTCGAAGGCCAGCCGGTACTGCCCGGGGCCGGGTTCGTTCACCTCACCCTGCCTTCGCTTGGCCAATCTCCACATCGTCTCCCGCCCGGAGTTCCACGCCGGCCGGTGCGGCGGCATGAAGACCCACACAGTATACCGGGGCAGCGCGGGCATGAGAACCTGCAACCCGCCGGGCGCCTGGTGGAACTTTCAAGGATCTGCCGTGTTCATCCTGCGCCCCGACCGACATGAGGATTCCGTTGCGGCGGGGATCGAACAACGCGGATATGCGGGCGGCCGGAGGAGGGATACATACATGCAACACCGGAACGAAAGCACCTACGATCGCGTCACCGAAGCCGCTGACGACGTCTATCGCAGCGCTCTCGACTCAGGGTCACGGGCAATGGGCCACTCCGAGTCCGGGATCGACTCGGCAGTGGCATTCGTGCGTGATCACCCGATCCTGGTCACCGCCCTGGCAGTTGCCGTCGGCGCTACGATCGCCGCCATGCTTCCGCCGGTCCGGCGCGGCATCGGCCTGATCGGAGAAGAGCATGAGACGGTGGGGCCGAGCGCACCGCCGCTGCCGCCGGAAGAACTGACTGTCTGAGCGCGGACATCAAGTCGGAAGCGCTGACGGGCTCATCGCAAGAACTGGCAGATAACGGTATCGTGAAGCAGGTGGGGAGAGGTGCTGTGAACAATATATTTTATATCATTGGGGTGATCGTGGTCGTTCTTATCGTTCTCTCGCTCGCCGGCATCATGTAAGTCGACGGCAAGCGCTTCCTCTGTATCGCGTGATTCTGGACTTGCGTGGTTGCCGGTTCGCATGGCCGGCAGCAGCAAGCCAGGACAACCTCGATGGCCTCGCGGGAAGGCAACTCTTTAGGTCCGTGATGGAAGAAGTGGTTCGCTGGCTCGCGACCCTGACTGGGATTTCCGCGGCCATCATCGTCGCCGCAAATTTCGGCCGGAAGCTCACCGGGATAGGATTCATCGTGTTCACGGTGTCGTCAATCGCGTGGATCATTGCCGGATACTTCGAGGACCTCCCGAGCCTTATGGTCCAGAACGTCGTGCTGACCGCGATCAACCTCCTCGGGATTTACCGTTGGCTGATCTTGAAGGAGCGGCAGCCGCAATGACGACGTCCGCGCCTGCACGCGCCAAGCGCGTGCTCCGCATCGAGCATGACACCCTCTACCGCTACCGCCGGCCGGTCACGATCGGGCCACACCGGTTGATGATCCGTCCGCGCGACAGTCACGATCTGCGGCTTCTGGACACCGGATTGACCATCGATCCGCCGGCGCGGGTGACATGGATCCACGACGTGTTCGGAAACTCGGTGGGCATCGCGACAATCGACGATCAGGCCGATCACTTGAAGATCGGCTCTGTGCTGCAACTGGAACATTATCCTTCCGACGACGAGCCGAAGCCGGACCTCCTGGCCAACGCCGTCACCTACCCGTTCGAGTACGATGATCGCGACCTGATCGACCTGGGCCCGGTGCTGCGGCGGCACTACCCCGACCCGCACGGGGCCGTCGAGCGGTGGGCGCGCGCCCATCTCGATTCCGGAGCGGCGACACCGACGCTGGGTTTTCTGAGGCGCATGTGCGAGGGGGTCAAAGCCGACTTCCGCTACAACGCCCGGTATGAAGAAGGTACACAGCAGCCGGCGGAAACGCTGGCGACCCGCTCCGGCACCTGCCGCGACTTCGCATTGCTGATGATGGAAGGGCTGCGGGCCCTCGGTCTGGCGACCCGCTTCGTCAGCGGCTACCTCTATAACCCGCGGGCGCGGAGCGAAAAGACCGGCGGCGTCATCGGCGGCGGCGCGACCCACGCCTGGATGGAGGTCTACCTGCCCGGCGCCGGCTGGGTGGAATTCGACCCGACCAACGGCATCATCGGCGGCCTCGGATTGGTGCGTGTGGCGGTGGCGCGGGACCCGGCCCAGGCCATTCCCATCGGCGGAACGTGGAGCGGCGACGCCGACGACTTCATCGACCTCGAGGTCACCGTCACCATCATCGAGGCCGGCGGTGAGGGCGGCGATGTTGCGAATGATGTATGATGCTGATAAATGATATCACATGCGAGCCATCATCGATATTCCGGACGACGTGGTTGAGCGACTGTCGGAACTGGGCGCCCGGCAGCGTGTGGCGCGCGCCGAGATCATCCGTCGGGCGATCGCCTTATACCTCAAGGAGAACGAGCGTCCGCGGGAGGACGAGGCCTTCGGCCTGTGGAAAGACCGGAACATCGACGGCGTCGACTACCAGACAAGGCTACGCGAGGAGTGGCCGCGGTGAAGGCCGTGTTCGACACCAATATCCTGATCGATTATCTCAACGGCATCGTTGACGCCAGACGGGAGCTGACGCGCTACGACAGCCTGCTGATCAGCCCGATCACCTGGATCGAGGTCATGGTCGGGGGGAAGTCCGAGGAGAACACGCGGCTGCGAGACTTTCTGCGCCGCTTCGATTGGGTCGCGCTGGATACCGCGGTCGCCGGGGTTGCGGCGCGGCTTCGGCGCACTCATCGGATCAAGGTGCCGGATGCGGTCGTCTGGGCTTCAGCGGAGGTTGCGGATGCACTTCTCGTCACCCGCAACACCAAGGACTTCCCGATGGACCTGCCCGGCATTCGCGTTCCATACACGCTGTAGCTTGAGGACGTCCCATAGCTTTCGTGCATGATGAGGAGGCTTGATGACCGGGCGGACGCTTGACGTTCTGGATCGGCCGGAGGTGCTGGCCGCACTGTTTCACCCGCGCCGGGACGGCGGTTTGCCGCGCCTCGGGTCCGGAATCCACACCGTGCGCATCCCGGTCGACGGGGACGTGCACGTGGGCGGCAGGATCTTCGTCGCCCGGGCAGGCGCGCCGGTCATCCTTTATTTCCACGGCAACGGCGAAATCGCTTCCGACTACGACGCCATCGCGCCCTTGTACCTGCGGCCCGGGCTGACCCTGTTCGTGGTCGACTACCGGGGATACGGCACCAGCGACGGCCATCCGACCGCGACGGCGCTGATCAACGACGCCTGGGCCGTCTACGAGCAGGCGCCAGCCGTCCTCGCCGGACGCGGGATCGAAGCGGGCGACCTCACCCTCATGGGCCGCTCGCTCGGCAGTGCGGCCGTGCTCGAGATTGCGGCGCGCCTGACGGCCGGTTCACCGCACGACCGCCGGCCCCGCGGTTTGATCCTCGAGAGCGGCTTTGCCCACACGTTTCCGTTGATCGAGCGGATCGGCCTCGGCCGTCCTGGAGACGCCGACGAGGCGCGGGACGGCTTCGGCAACCTCGAAAAGATGGCGCGGATCGATATGCCGACCCTGGTGATCCACGGCGAGAGCGACTGGATCATCCCGGTCTCCGACGGCATCGCCCTGTTCGACGCCTGCCCGTCCGAGGACAAGCGCCTGGTGACGGTGCCCGGCGCCGGTCACAACGACCTGATGCTGGTGGGGCAGCGGGCCTATTTTTCCGCCATCGCCGAATTCTGCGGCGTCGGTCACGGCGCTCGGCCGGACTAGAACCGGCGCAGCAGGCGCTCGATATAGTCGCGCTCCATTCGCGGACGGCCGGGCTCGCCCGCGCGACGCCGCAGTTCCTGCAGGATCTCCTCGACGCGCCGGACCTCCGTCCGGTCGGGGATGTCGACCCTGCCAGTGCCGAAACCACGGGACCCGCCGCCGCTGAATCGCCCGAACGGGTCCGCCCCGGGGTTGTCCTGATACTCATCGGGGTCATTCGCGAACATGCCGGGCGAGCCGCCAAGGCGCTCCGCCAGCGCCGAGGCTGCCGCAGTCTCCGATTGGCGCAGGTACTGCAAAGCCTCTGTCTGTTGCCGAACCGCCTCCTCCCCATCGCCCGCCGCGAGCGAGCCGCGCGCCCGGTTCATGGCGCGCTCGGCCTTGCCAAGTTCCGCGGGGATGCCGCCGAGCAGTTCGTCGAACTCCAGCATGAGGCCCCCGAGCCGGCGCCGCAGTTGCTCCTGTGTGTCAGCACCCGCAGCCGCGCCCGGCTGGGCGCCCGGTTCATCTGTCTCCGCATTTCGTGACCGCTTGAAGGTGTCGTCCAGCAACGACTGCTGATCGTTGCCGAGCGCGGTCAGGTCGCCCATGAGGCGGTGCGCCTTGACCAGATCCTTTGCCGATTGTCCGGGCTGCATCCCGGCGCGCAGACTGTCGAGAATGTTGCGGAGTTCGGACAGGAGCCGGCTGGCCCGGTCCGGCGCGCCGGCCCGCGCCATCTCCCGCGCCATCTCTATCATTTCGCGCAGATCGTCGCTGCGCATCACCTTGCCATCCGGCGCCACGGGCAACCGTTCCAGGCCTTTTCGCGCCAGCTCCGCCGACACTGCCGCGAGGAAGTCGTCCAGCGCCGCCTGCAGATCGTCCATGAGCCGCTCGATCTCGGCCTGATCCTCGTCGCCGCGCAGCGCCTCCCAAAGCTCCTGGCGGGCGTCGCGCAACCGGGCCTCGGCGGCCGGCACGTCGCCGTCTTCGATCCGCAACGCGGTGTCCCACAGGATCGCCCGCACCGACCGGATCGCCGCACGGTCGGGGTGGTGACGAAGCCGCGCCGCGGCGACCGCCAGGGCCAGCGACACCGTCGTGTCGTGGGCGTAATGGTCCGGCTGCGCGGCGATCGCAGCCAGCTCGCCGGCGATCCACTGGACGTGGGTCGCCGCGTCGGGAATCAGCATCTTGCGTTGACGGATGACGGCCTCGGCCACCGGATGGGAAAACTGGCGCTCGGGCAGGACGAGCTCCACCTCGGCGCTGGACCCGGTCTGGCCGCCGCCGTCCTCGGCCTCGATGCGGATGTGCACAGGAGCGCCGGCCCAGGCGTGCGCGGTCAGATCTTCAACCGCGCTGCCGCCGGTTGCGGGGACGTTGACCTGATCGAGCGGCAACGGCAAACGAACCTCGGCTTCGCCGTCGAAGGTCCGCTCCCCCCCGCCATGTCGGATGACCGCAGCGACGCCGGCGACGCCGTAATCGTCCGTCGCTGCGTAGCTCAGCGACAACTGCGCCCCCGCCGTCGCTGCCGGCGGGGCGGCGAACGTCGCCTGCGGGGGCAGATCCGGTACGACCCTCAGCGGCCAGGCGGCGACCTCGGCTCCGCGCCGCCGCACCGCGATGCGCTCGCCGCCGGTGATGGTTGCTTCCGCGCGGTGGCCGTCACCCTTGTCGGCGCCGCCGACCGCTGTGAACACGAACTGTTCGCCGCCGACAGCAAGCACCGGCGCCGCCGGCATGCCTCGGGCGTGGGCCAGAACCGCGCTGCCGGCCGGAACCTCGATAGGAACCTCTGCCGGTTGCGGACGAGCGTGCGTCTCCGCGGCGTCGCTCCCGTTTTCGATCGGCGGCGGCCAATGCACGAACATCGGCGGACGACCCGTGTACGCGGGCGGCGTGATCCACATGTCGATTTCGATGCTGGCCGCGGCGTCGGCAGCGAAGCGTGGCTGCACCGCCCGCGCCAACCGCTCCCCAGGCTCGTTCCAGCCACCGGCGACGGCGATGACCAACAGCAGCGGCGCGAGGTAGCGCAAGCCCCGCGGATCGCTTGCCGCCATTCCGGTTCGTGGCCCTGCCGCACGAAGCGCCTGCACGGAGGCGGCCATACTACGGCGATGGCGGTCCCACAGTGCTTCCGCCGCGGCGTCGCCCGAGCCCGCCGCGAGGCGGTCTTCTAGCGCAGTCAGCGGATGGTGACGAAGCCCGCTGTCCCGTTCCAGCCGGTAGCGGGCTGCCGCCAGGGGCACCGGCCGCAATGCCCGCCGCGCCTGCACGAGCGCGCGAACGAGGGCGACGGCAAACGCCGCCAGCGCCGTTGTGTGCAGCCATGGCGGCAGCGCCGGCAGCACGTCGAGCAGAGCCACGGCGGCGAACACCGATATCACCATCAGCGACGGCCAGACCGGGCGCCACGACCGCTCGATCCACAGGCTGACGCGCGCCAGGTCCAGCAGCAGGCGGTAGCGGATGCGCGCCCGGCCGCCCATCATCCGTCCGTCACTCCCCCACGGCGCGCCGCGGGACCGGGGCCGACGCTTCGTCGTCAAGCCAGACCGGTAGGCGCTGCCGGTTCAGGATCGACTCGATGGTGCCGCGTTCGGCGATGACCGCCATGTCGCTGCCGTTGACCATGACCTCCGCCACCAGCGGCCGGACGTTGTACGTTGACGCCATCGCCGCACCATAGGCGCCGGCAGTGCGGACCGCGAGCAGATCTCCGGAGGCGAGCGGCGGCAGCGCGGCGCCGGCGGCGAGGCAGTCGCCGCTCTCGCAGATCGGCCCGACCAGGTCGACAGTGGTCGCTTGCGCATCCGCCGCGGACGATTCGCGAACAGGAACAACGGTGTGACGGGCGTTGTAAAGGGCGGGTCTCAGCAGATCGTTCATGGCTGCGTCGACGATCACGAACGTTCGCGTGGCTCCCGCCTTGACGTAAAGGACCCGGGTCACGAGTACCCCGGCGTTGCCGACGAGCAACCGGCCCGGCTCGAGGATCAAGCGGCAGTCCAGGCCGGCGACAGCGTGTCTGACCACCTCCGCATACTGCCCGGGCGACGGCACGGGCGCGGCCTCGTCGCCGTACGGGATGCCGAGCCCGCCGCCGAGATCGAGGGTGTGCATGGCATGCCCGGCTCGGCGCAGATCCACCACCAGGTCGCGCACCCGCTGAAACGCCTGACGGAAGGGGCCGAGATCGGAGAGCTGGGAGCCGATATGGACGGCGACACCGCGCAACGACAGGCCCGGCATCGCCGCCGCCCGGGCGAGCAGCGCCGGCGCCGCCGTCCAGTCGATCCCGAACTTGTTCTCGCTGCGCCCGGTGGTGATCTTGGCGTGGGTGCCGGCGTCCACATCGGGATTGACCCGAAGGGCCACGGGCGCTACGCGGCCGAGGGAGGCCGCGACCTCGGCCAGCGCCTCCAGTTCCGGCTCGGACTCGACGTTGATCTGGAAGACGCCGGCCATGAGCGCCGCCGCCATTTCATCGCGGGTCTTGCCGACGCCGGAGAACACGATGCGTTCAGGCGCGACGCCGGCGGCCAGCGCGCATTGCAACTCTCCGCCCGAAACCACATCGGCGCCGGCGCCGAGGCGCGCCAGGGTGCGAATCACCGCCATGTTGGCGTTCGCCTTCACGGCGTAGCAGATCAGCGCGCCGGGATCGTCGACGGCGGCCCGAAACACGCGATAATGGCGCTCGAGCGTCGCGGTGGAGTAGACGTAGACCGGCGTGCCGACGCGCACGGCGATCTCCTCGACCGGCACGTCTTCTGCGCAGAGCCGGCCATTGCGAAAGTGAAAGTGATCCACCAGACCTCCCCGAACGCGTCGTTACCAGGCGGGATAGACCTTTGGATACGTAGAGTCCGGCGGCGCCTCCGGCGCGGCCTTGCGGCCACAGCCTGTGGTCGCCAGCGCCAGACCGGCCACCACCATCAACACCAGCGACATGCGTCCCATGGAAGCTCGCTCCCGCCTTCTCGGATCCTTGAATGCAGTATGGGGGATGGCGGGCGCCGTTGCGAGCCTTGATGATGTCGGCGACCTTTGACGTCCAGGCCGCAGTTGCAGTCGTATGCCCTGGAAACCACGGCCTCAACATTTGCGTGCAGCACTCGTGCGAAGTCCCGAACGACCGATCCTCATCGGCAGCGACATATTCCGCCAGTCCCGCCATGCCTCCGGGCATCCGCTCGCCATCCCGCGCGTCTCGCTGGCGATCGACCTCTGCCGCGCTCTCGGCTGGCTGCCGGACGCGGCGTACCGGGAGAGCCCGCGCGCCTCTCCGGAGGAACTGGCGCGGTTCCACGTCGCGGGCTACATCGCAGCGGTGCAGGACGCCGAGCGGGACCAGGAGGTCTCGGACGAGGTTCGCCGCCGCTTCAACCTCGGGGTCAACGGCAACGCCATCTACCGGGAGATGTTCCGCCGCCCCGCCACCGCTTGCGGTGCGTCGCTGATGGCGGCCCGCATGCTGTCCGCCAGGCCAGGGATCGTCTACAACCCCGCGGGTGGCACCCATCACGGTCAGCGCGACAGGGCGAGCGGCTACTGCATTTTCAACGATCCGGCGCTGGCGATCCTGCAGTTCCTGGACGCCGGGGTCACCCGCGTCTTCTATCTCGATCTGGATGCCCACTTCGGTGACGGCGTGCAGCAGGCGTTTCACGACGACGAGCGGGTTTTCACCCTCTCCGTGCACGAGGAAGGGCGCTGGCCGATGTGGCGCGCCGGCGCCGGTCAGAAATTGAACGGCGGCCCCCAAGGCGGCGGCGGTCCGGGCAGCGTCCACGACCGCGCCGGTGGAGCCGCGCGCAACCTGCCGGTGCCGCCGGGCTTCAACGACGCGGAAATGGCGTTCTTTCGCGACGAGGTCATCGTGCCGTTGATAACGGCGTTCGCGCCGGAGGTTCTGGTGGTCCAGTGCGGCGCCGACGCCCTCGCCGACGATCCGATGACCCGCCTCGCCCTTTCGAACGGCGCCCTTTGGAGCGTGATCGCAGCGACCGCTTCCATGGCGCCCCGGCTGCTGGTGCTGGGCGGCGGCGGGTACAATCCTTACGCCGTCGCCCGCTGCTGGGCCGGCGTATGGGCCGCACTTAATGAGATTGCGGCGCCGGAGCGCTTGCCGGCTGCGGCGGAAGCGCTGCTCCGGGAGGTTCGCTGGAACCATCGGCTCGGCCGCAATCCGCCGCCGGCCTGGACCACCACGCTCGCCGATCCGCCGTCTCCGGGCGCCATCCGCTCGGAGGTTCGGGAGGTGGCTCGGCTGGCTCTGCGCCCCTGATGCGGTTGTGACGCCGGCCGTGTGCCCTCACGCTCCGTCTGCCGCGTCTGCTCCCGCTACTGAACCTGCCCCGTTACTGAACCTGCATATAGCCGGCGAAGACGTACATCGTCACGAGGATGGCGACGACGACGGCGGCGTAAGGCGCCACTTTGGCGATCGTATGGTCCCAGTTCATGTTTTGAAAGCCTCTTTCCACGGTTGAAAGCTGTCACGCACGGGACAGTTCCTCCAGTGTCTTTTGTTGCCGCGGCTCAGACCCGCGGATGCGACAGCGCAACTGTAGCGTTACATGGGCGCAGAACCATAGCGTGTCTATCGCAATGCAGCATTGCCAATAACGCGCACCTGAACGATTTTCCTTAGCAATTGACTGGATCGGCCGCTGAAGCGAAGATCGGTGCGGGATGCGCCTGGGTGCACTGGCCCATTCGAACGACACAGTCGGATGGGCGGTAGTACCCGCGAGAATCAATAGGTTACGTGCAGGGAAAGACAAGGTAGCGGAAGCCCGCCGCAGGTTGGGAGGAACCCCGCAGGTCCGGGGTGCACGGTCATGAACAAACCGGCGGCGACGACGCCACGGGCAGTGGCGCAACACATGCTTCACGACGCGGACGTCATGTGGAGCATCGGGACCCGCGCGGTCTGCGCGTTCCCGGGTATCCGTCGTGATCCGGCGCCGGAACTGGCGGTGAAAGACAACGGCGGCGCCATCGTGACCCGGACCGGCGCCTTGCAGTTCGCGTTCCCTGGGGACACGGTCGCGATCGCCTACGAGCAGGTGGGTCCGCGACCGCACTCCTGGACCCAAAGCATCTCTTTCTGCGTCCGCGAACCGGCTGCGGTCCTGAGCGGACGAACGGCGTTGATGGAACTCGGGCCGGATGTGGGAGCGGTGCGGCCAGACGACCGCAGCGGGGTGCTCTTCGATCTCGGTCTCGGTGTTCCGCATATGGAGTTCTGCGTCCGCACCGAAGACCCTGCCCTCAAACGCATCCTCCGCCGCGGCCAGGGTCGGAACGTGTTCGTCGATGCATCTGATGCACTCAGCGCCATCTCGGCGGCCGAACCGCATCGCGTGTGTCGGTCTGCGGCCGCGCGCATCGAGCACTTTCAGCCGGATGCGCTCCGCCAATATGACGACACCGCAAATCCGCTCCATTCGCACCTGCTCCATCATCGATCTGCGGTACAACGGTGCAAGACGGACGACGCGCCCATTCCGCCCGGCTTGACGCCGGTGCTGACGGCGCATCCCCGTAGCCCGGTCGCCGAGAGGGGAGGTTTGCGGCCGCCGCTCGACGCCGGGTTTGACGTGCGCCGCTACGAAGCCTTCCAGCGGCTGCTCCAGCTCTTTGCGCCGGCCGGCTACATGGAAGAGAAGCTGCTCATCAACTGGGCCGTGTGCTCTGGGCTGGAACCGCGGCGGTTCCCTCGCTCCGAGGACGAGTGGACCCGCCGCGCGGCCCGCATCGCACTCCGCCAGATGGTGCACGCCTGTCCCGACGCGCCAAACTTGCAGGCATGGCTTCGCGCATTTGATAACGACCAGTGACGCCGTTCCGGTCGTCAGCGCAACTGGTCGAACACCCACGCGACGCGGTCGTCCAGCACCGTCACCCCGTCCGGCAGCGCCACCACCCGGGTCCTCGTGCCCCAGCGCCGCAACACGCCTTCCAGCACCAGCTGGAAATGAAGCTGCACCATGGATTGGCAGACCGAACGCCGTCGGCGACGAGGGGCAGGACGCCCCACGGCAGCATCACGATCAGATCATGGCCGCCGACGGCCGCCGCCGCCCGCTCGAAGATGCGGGACGTAGCGTCGCCGTCCATGCCGAAGCCGTAGCAGAGCCAGAAAGCGGCGCTGTCGAGCGGGCAGCGGTCGGATACGAAACCGCCCGCCGTCGTCACGGCCCGATCGACGTCGCCGAGATGCTCCACAAACAATGCCTCAATGAGGGCGCCAACCCCGTCCCGCCCCAGAGCATGAAGATCAAGACCGCCTTCCAACCGCTCTCGCATGCCTTCGCGCACCAGGGGTAAGGCGAGCCGGGCGGCCAGCGCCGTCGCCAAGGTCGTTTTGCCGACACCAGCGCTGCCGGTGATGGCAATCCGGGGCGAGCGTGGAGGGGCGGCTGGCACTTATGAATTACCTCCCTTGATCAAGGCGACGAGAAGGCGGTGCTCACGATAACCTGCCGTCGCGCCGGAGGGAACCAGAGGGCCGGAGGGAACCAGCGGGAACGAGAGCGAAATGCCGATTGCCTTGCCGCGACCGAGGCAGTACACGGACATGAGCAAACGATAATACACGCACGGTTCTGTGCGCCCTCCAGCGGAGACAGACCTGATGACCCGTATGGTTCATGCGATCGGCGCAGCGGTGCTTGCCGCTCTCGTCGTGGCGGGCGGCGGCGCCTCGGCCGCAGATGCGACGGTCGGTGACATTACCGTGAAGTCGCCGTGGGCGCGCGCCTCGGCGGGCGCGGCCCGAGCCGGTGCCGCCTTCATGACCATCGAAAACGCGGGCGCCGAAGACGACCGCCTCATATCGGCGTCGGCCGACGTCTCGAAGACGGTCGAGCTTCACACTCATTTAATGGACGGCGACGTCATGAAGATGCGGCCCGTCGACGCTGTCGACGTTCAGGCGGGGGGCACGGCCGTGCTGCAGCCGGGCGGCGACCACGTGATGTTCATGGGGCTGCAGCAGCCGCTCAAGGAAGGCGAAAGCTTCCCGCTGACCCTCACGTTCGAGACTGCAGGCTCGATCACCGTCGACGTGCCGGTGGTGGGTGCCGGCGCAATGGGGCCCGGCCACGGCGGCATGGGCACATCACCGCATGACATGGGCCACGGCAAGGCCGGCGACTGATCGGCAATCGGCATGCGGGCTCTCCGGCAACGTCCGGAAGGTCGCGTCAACACACCAGGAAGGAGAACGTGCGATGCGGATGAGACGATTGCTACCGGCCTTCGTGGCCATCTTGATGCTTGCCATGGCGGTCGTGCTGCCGGGACAAGAGGGTCACGCCAGCGAGGACGAACGCGGCACCCTGTTCCTCAACCTGACCACCGATGATCCTTGGACGGCGGACATGGCGCTCACCTATGCCGGCAAGGTGCGCAGCATGGGTTATCCGGTGGTCGTCTTCCTCAACGTGAAAGGCGTGCGCCTGGCCAACAAGGCGGGGACGCAGGAACCGGGCCAGGACGGCGTGCCGCCCAGGGACAAGCTGATCAAACTGATTAACGACGGCGCAACCGTTCATGTCTGCCAGATGTGCACGAAGGCGGCCGGGATGTCGCAGACCGACTGGATCGAAGGCACCAAGCCCGGCAACGAAGAAACCATCCGCATCCAGATGGGCGAGCACACCAAGGTGATCTCTTACTAGACGCGGAACGACTGCAGGCGGAGCCGCGGCGGCCGGGGCAACTCCCGGCGGAGCCGCGGCGAGCCCGGCGGAACTAGGTGCGGCGGAACTGCTTGGCGAGGTTCAGGCCCTGGCGCTGGTAGGACGACCCGATGTCGGGGCCGTATAGCTTGTCGGGAACGGCCGTCAGCCGGTCGTAGACCAACCGTCCGACCAGTTGGCCGTCGCTGAGCACGAACGGTACCTCGAACGAGCGGATTTCCAGGACCGCCCGCGAGCCGGCGCCGGCGCAATCGGCGTAGCCGAAGCCGGGGTCGAAGAAACCGGCGTAATGGACGCGGAACTCGCCGACCTGGGTGTCGTAGGCGCGCATCTCGGCGGCATGGTCCGGCGGCACCGTCACGGCTTCCTTGGACGCGAGAATGTAGAAGTCACCGGGATTGAGTATCACGGTGCGGCGACGGTCGGTATGGACCGGTTCCCAGAAGTCGCGCCAATCGTAGTGGTTGACCTTGGCGAGATCGATGAGATCGGTGTGCCGTCGTGCATGATAACCGACAAGAGCGGCGGCGCCGCCCGCCAGATCAACGGTAACGGCGAGGCCGCGGTCGATGACCTCCTTGCCCGGCTCGCTATCCACCAGCGGCACCGACTTGTGCAAGCGGCGGATGGCTTGATCGGAGGTGGGTGGATTGCCCCGCTGCAAGCGAAGCTGGTTGAGGCGGGTGCCCATGCGGACGACGACGCTGAAGGTTCTCGGCGCGATCTCGACGTAGAGATGCCCCTTGTAGCCGGCCGGCACCTGATCGAACACGGTGGCCCGATCCGCGATCAGGCGGGTGAAGATGTCAAGGCGGCCGGTCGAGCTCTTGGGGTTGGCCGTAGCCGAAAGGCCACCGCGTAGTGACAGAAACTCCATCAGCTGCACGATGTAGACGCAGCCGCGCTCCAGCACCGCTCCTTCCATCAAGTCTATTTGATGCATGGCGAAGTCACGAATACGACCCATGACACTAGCGCCGACCCCCGGTAGGAAACTTGCAGGAATACGATAGGCGACGCGTCCCAGTCTTAGGTCCAAGCTGGCCGGCTGAATCTGCTCCTCGTCGATCTTAGCCGTGGCCTGGATCTCCCGATTCCGAACCAGGGCGCGGATTTCCTGCGCCGGCAGGATGCCGGTGGTATGTGCCGGTACGGCGGCCTCCCCCTCTGCGTCCGGAAACAGATCGTCGGAAGGTCCGCCCACGCTGCCTCCGTTCGGCTGGAACTCCGGCGGTCGTAGCAGCGTTCCTGTCATCGATCAATCGCCAGTGCATTCCGAATTGCTTTGCGTTGCCTCTGCTGCGTCTCCTGGATCTTGCAGGCATGCGCAGCCTTCGTCCGACCATGCGCGCGAAGCAGGCCCGCCTGTCATGTTGCGCATGCGAAAAGCGCTTTTGCCTGCAAGCGGTTCGCAGTAGAGTACCGGCCGTCGCTTCAGGGAGGAGGACACCCGTGAGCGTTCACAAGCAATGGAAGAAGGTTACGGTACCGCAGATCCGCGAACGCAAGGGCGGAGAGCCGATCGTCTGTCTCACCGCTTACACGTCGCTGACCGCGGTGCTGCTGGATGAGCATGTCGACCTGTTGCTGGTCGGCGATTCTCTCGGCATGGTGCTTTATGGCATGGACTCCACCCTCGGGGTCAGCCTCGACATGATGATCGGCCACGGGCAGGCGGTCATGCGCGGGGCGCGCAAGGCCTGCGTCATCGTCGACATGCCGTTCGGCAGCTACCAGGAGTCTCCCGAGAGCGCCTTCCACAACGCGGCGCAGGTGATGAAGGAAGTGGGCTGCGCCGGCGTCAAGCTCGAAGGCGGCGTGGAGATGGCGGAGACCATTCGCTTCCTCGTCCAGCGCGGGATTCCGGTGCTCGGCCACATCGGCCTCCTGCCCCAGTCGGTCAACACCGCCGGCGGTTTTCGCTCGCTCGGCCGCAAGGACAAGGAGGCCGCCGGGATCATCGAAGACGCCAAGGCGGTCGAGGACGCCGGCGCCTTCGCCACCGTCATCGAGGGCACCGTCGAGCCGCTGGCGCGGGAGATCACCGCGATGCTGACGATCCCCACCATCGGCATCGGCGCATCTCCGGCGTGCGACGGCCAGATCCTGGTGCTCGAAGACCTGGTCGGGCTGTTCTCTGGCTTCCAGCCGAAATTCGTTAAACGTTACGCCGAGTTGGGGGAAGGCATCGAGAAGGCGGTCGAGGAATATGCCGCCGATGTCCGCGCCCGCCGCTTTCCCACGTTGGAGCACTGCTTCGGCGTCAAGCCTCCGGAGCCTGCGTCGCCGAAAGTGAAAGCGGAAGCCGAGCCGGCAACGGAGTCGGCGGAGGTCAACGTCGTTCCCATGGGGCTGAGATCGACGTCGTTCGGACAGTAGCCGATCTGCGCGCGCACGTCGGCGGCTGGCGCACGGGCGGCAAGTCCGTCGCCCTTGTTCCGACGATGGGCGCGCTGCATGCCGGCCATGTGTCCTTGGTTCGCCGCGCCGGCGCACTGGCGGAGCGAACATGCGTGACGCTCTTCGTCAACCCGACCCAGTTCGCACCCCACGAGGACCTCGACGTCTACCCCCGCGACGAAGCGGCGGACAGCGCCATGCTCGAGGCCGAGGGCGCCGACCTCCTGTTCGCGCCGGACGTGGCGGAGATGTATCCCGAGGGCGACGCCACCAGGGTTTCGGTCCCCGGCCTCAGCGACGACCTCGAGGGCGCCTTCCGTCCCGGCTTCTTCACCGGCGTCGCCACCGTCGTCACCAAGCTCCTGATCCAGGCGCTGCCGGACGCGGCGGTGTTCGGCGAAAAGGACTACCAGCAACTGCAGGTCATCCGGCGGCTGGTCCGCGACCTGCACATCCCGGTCCGCATCGAGGCGGCGGAGACGGTGCGCGAGGCCGATGGCTTGGCGCTGTCGTCCCGCAATGCCTACCTGAGCCCGGATGAGCGGGGGATCGCCCCGGCCCTGCACCACGCCGTTTCCACCGTCGCCAGCGCCGTGGCCGATGGCGCCGATGCCGACGAGCAGGAACGCCGCGCCGTCGCAGCGTTACGCAACGCCGGCTTCGCCCGCGTCGATTACGTGGCAGTCCGCGACGCCGCCACCCTCGCCGCCTGGACCGACCGCACCCGCCCCGGCCGCGTTCTCGCCGCTGCCCACCTCGGCCGCACCCGCCTCATCGACAACGTCCCGGTAAGGTAAGATGCCGGCCGGCTCACCCCTGCCACAACAGAAGCGGGCAACTCATATGGCACCTGACGCGAACAACTTGGTTCGTTGTCGACAAGCGTACAGAAGGGAGGAGGAGCAGATCTCATGAACAACGATACGGCAAGGAGGCACACGGCGCTGACGCTGGAGACCGCCTGCACCATCATCGACGCCGTTCTGGAAGCTGGCCGCGCAAACGGAATGCTGCCGCTGACGGTGGTCGTCCTTGACTCGGGTGGTCATGCGATGGCGCTGAAACGGGAAGACGGCTCCGGCATCCTCCGGCTTGACATCGCCATCGGCAAGGCCTACGGCGCCCTTGGCCTCGGAGTCTCGAGCCGCGTGCTGCGCGACGTCGCGCTCGACCGGCCGATGTTCACCACCGCCGTATCGGTCGCCGCCGGTGGTCGCTTCGTGCCGGTGCCGGGGGGCGTGCTGGTGTGCGATCCGGAGGGGCCGGTGATCGGCGCCGTCGGCGTCAGCGGCGATACTTCGGACAACGACGAGCTCTGCGCCATTGTCGGCATCAACGCCGCCGGCCTGGTGTCCGACCCGAAGACGGCCGTCGGCAAATAATGCGCGGCCGTCAGGTCCGGCGCGCTTCTGCCAAGCCCAAGACCTGGTGCAGTGGTCCGTCGGTAATGCCGAGCTGGTCCAGGTGGCGGACGACGTTCTTCAGGTAGTCGAACGACGTGCCCATCCGCCCTTGACCCTGGAGCACCATCTCTGCGGCATGTTCGGAGGAGGCGGCACAGAAGTACTGCGCGTGGTCGGGGCGCGCGACGAAGGCAAGCGCCGCAACGCGGCGACCGTCGGCGAGGCGCACCGGCAACATGCGAGCGCGATAGGCCCCGGTATACATCTCCCGCTGCCAGAGATAGGCGCGCGTGGCGGCGGCGTCCTCTGCCGGAATCCGGAACGCCAGACCCTGGCAACTGCCGCCGCGGTCGAGCGCCAGCACCAGGCCCGGGCGCTCGGGCGTGCCGCGGTTGCGCACCGACAACAGGCACAACGACCGGTGATACCCCCAAAGCCGCGCCGCGCGCGCCTCTTCGTATTCGAATCCCGGCTCCCACATCAGAGAACCATAGCCGAACACCCAGAACGGCCCGTCGGCGCCCCCATCGAGCGCCATCGACTCGTCGCGCGGCATGACAGTGCCGCTACATCGTCGGCAAGGGACGGAAGCCGGTCTGTTCCGGCGGGTCGGCGGGACGAGGGTGAACGGTCGACACCTTGGCTGCAGGCGGGCCCTGCCAACAAGCGTCGAGCATGCCGTTGACGGCGTTCTTTGGTCCGGAGAACAACGCCTCGACGCTGCCGTCGCTGCGGTTCCGCACCCATCCGTCGAGCCCCCGCCGCTTGGCCTCTTCTACGGTCCAGCCGCGATACCACACGCCCTGCACCCGGCCTTGAATGCGGACCGCCACGGTCTTGATCGGATCGTTCATGTCCACACGTCCGACAACCGCGCTTCTTCCGGACCCGACTGGCGCGCCAGCATGAGATAAGCGGCGGCGGCGCGAAGGTCGTCGCGCACGCGCCGGCGCCGCGCGCCCGCTTCCTCGGTCTCGCCCCAACGCTCGATCTGGAAGCTTTCATCCATTTCGGTCAAGGCGAACGCCTCGTCCGGGCCGATGCGCCCGCTGACCAGCGCCAAACCCACCACTACGGAGCGGCAGGCCTGCACCGCCGCCGACAGCGCCGTCAACTCGGCGGTGCTCAGCGCCGCGATCGCGCAACGCACAGCATCGATCGCCTGACGCGGCTGTTCTACGGGCATGATGCCGTGGGTGACGGTGAAGCCCGCGCCGAACTCGCGCGCCGCCCAGTCCAGCAGCGGCTGCCACCCTGCCTCCTGCCGCTCCACCAGGTCGTCCGGTTCCTCGGCCCGGTAGCAGAGTACGTCGCTCTCTGCACAGGCCGCCAACTGCGCGACGATGCCGGCGCGCATCGGCTCGACCCTGTCTATCGCCGTCGCCAACAGCCGAGTCACCGGCATCGTTGACGGCAAGATCACATCGTCCTGTGCCAGATACTCCTCCGCCACCACCGTCGCCACCGCCAGCGCCGGGGTCACCAGAGGCGCGCCGGACGGAGTCTTGACGCCGCGGCCGTCAAGCACAACCGTATAGCCGCCCTTGGCCGGGGCGACCTCGGCGCTCTTGTAGAAGCGTTTTGGCAATCGGGACACGTTCGGCTTTCCTCAACGTCGCGGGGCGTCGCACAGGGCTTGTACGGTTGACGCCACATCATCGAAACGGTCGACGAGGGCGTGGGCGCCGGATGCCGTCAGTTCTTCAATGCCGTGGTAACCCCAGGTCACGCCGACCGCCAACGCGCCGGCGCTGCATGCCATCATCATGTCATAGGTCGTGTCGCCGACCATGACGGTCGCGGACGGAGCAGCACCCGCATCGTCCATTGCCCGCAGGACCATGTCCGGGCTCGGCTTGCCGAGCGCCACGTCGGCGGTCTGGACGGTGACGAAGCGGCTGACCAACTGGTGGCGGGCGAGGGTCGCCAGCGCCCCCCGCCGGGACTTGCCGGTCGCCAAGCCTAGAACCCACCCTCCGTCTTCCAGCGCCTCCAGGCAGGCCAGCGCCCCCGGGTAGAGCGGCTCCGCCACCGCGCCGATGCGCCGGCTCTCCGCGAAGGCGTCGCTGTACGCGCGGGCCAGCGCTCCCCAGGCGGCGGCGTCGCCCTCGGGCAACAGTCTGGCGATCGCCTCCACCAGGGACAGGCCGACCACCCTGCGCACCGCCGCCGCGGCCGGAGGCGGATGGCCGTGAGCGGCGAACGCCGCTGCCATCGCGGCGACGATCGGCGCCTGGCCGTCCACCAACGTCCCATCGCAGTCGAACACGCACAGTCTGACCATGGCGTCAGCGCCCGGTCAACCGAACGCGAACGGAATGGACGCGGCCGCCCCGCAACAGGCGCAGTTCAAGGGTGCTGCCGACGGGCGTCAAGCCGATGTGGTTGCGCAGATCACCCGCGCCATCGACAGGCTCGCCGTCGACGGCAACGATCACGTCGCGACTTTGCAGCCCGGCTTGCGCCGCCGCGGAGCCCGGCTGGACCGCCGCCACCAGCGCCCCTGCGGCGCGATCGAGGCCGAGAGCCTCGGCGATATCGGGAGTCACGTCCTGGATCGATACGCCCAGCTGGCCGCGGTGAACGTCCCCGTAGCGGATGATCTGGTCCATGACCGCCCGCGCGATGCGGCTCGGGATCGCAAAGCCGATGCCGACGTTGCCGCCGCTCGGCGCGATGATGGCGGTGTTGATGCCGATCAAACGGCCGTGCAGATCCACAAGAGCGCCGCCGGAGTTGCCGGGGTTGATCGAGGCGTCGGTCTGGATGAAGTCCTCGAAGCCGTCGACCCGAAGGCCGCTGCGGCCGAGGGCGCTGATGATCCCCGACGTCACGGTCTGGCCGAGCCCGAACGGATTGCCGATGGCCAGAACGAAATCCCCCACCTCCAGGGCCTCCGAGTCGCCGAACGGCAACGCCGTCAGGTCCTTGGGGTCGATCTTCAGGACCGCCACGTCGGTGGCCGGATCGCTGCCCACCAGTTCCGCCTCCAGGCGGCGGCGGTCCTTCAGGGTGACCGCGATCTCGGAAGCGTTCTGGACGACGTGTTGGTTGGTGAGGACATAGCCGCCGACGGCGTCGACGATGACGCCGGAGCCGGCGCTGATGCGCGGGCGCTCTCGCGGCAAATCGTCAGGCACATTGAAAAAGCGACGAAAAAAAGGATCCCGCAGCAGCGGGTTCATCTGCACCGGTTGCCGCGACAGCACCGCGATGTTGACAACCGCCGGCGTCACCCGCCGCAGCACCGGCGCCAACGTCGGGACGTCGCCACCCGGTCCGATGGCCGGAAGAGTCGCCGCGGCGGGGACTGCCGAGACCGCCGAAAAAACGGCGAGACACGCAGCGAGAGCGAGACGGACGAGCGCCGGCCCTGACCGCCGACCACCGCCCGCCCGACTCCGCAACGGCCTCGTCATCCGCGACTGCACGATCGGATCGGTGCGCTCAACCGGGCTTCACCGAAATCGACTTCGCCGGCGCCGGCTGGCTCTTCGGAAGTCGCAAGGTCAGCACGCCGTCCTTGATCGACGCCTCTATGCCGTCTGCGTCTATCGTCTCGGACAAGGTGAATGAGCGCTCATAATCCCCATCCCGGTACTCCACGTGCGCAAGAGCGTATCCTTCCGGGGTCACGCCGCGACCCCGCCCGACCACGTTCAGGACGCGCTTGTCGAGGGTCACGTCGATGTCCTCGGGCGCGACGCTCGGCATCTCCAGCAGCAGGACCAGCGCGTCGGCTGTCTCATATATGTCGGCGGGCGGCCGGAATACCGGAACGTTGCGCGTGCTCTCGGCGCCGGTGTCTCCGGCTGCCGGCTGGTGGCTCTCGGTCATCGTCCAATCTCCTCCGTCAGCTCGCTTTGATCTGGATTCGCTTCGGCTTGTCGGCCTCCGGGCGCGGCAATTCGATGGTCAGGATGCCGTTCTGAGCCCGCGCCGTCACCCTGTCCGGATCGACGTTGAACGGCAGCGACACGGTCCGGGCGAACGGGCCGAACTCGCGCTCCTGTCGGTGATAGGCCACCTCCGACTCCGCGGTCGGCCGTTCGCGCCGTCCCTTGATGGTCAGCGTGTTCTGATGGACGGTGATCTCCAGGTCCTCCAATTGGATCCCCGGCACCTCGACCGTCGCCACGATACCGTCCGGTCCGCGCCACAGGTTCATGGGCGGAAACTCCGTCGCCTGCGGCACGCGAAAATCGCCGAACGCCCGATTGATCTCTTCCTGAAGACGCCGCAGCGGCGCGTGCGGCGCATCCCAAGGATCAACCCCATACCGGTACAACGCCATGTGTTCCCTCCTCGGTCTGGCAAGTGAAAAGCGTCACCTGCGAACCATGATGTATCGCCGACGCCGAGCGCCGCAAGACCCGTGTGTGTGCGTCGTCCGAAGTTGCGCCGGCTTTGTTAGTACCGCCCGTCTGGCGGAAACGAGCCCCCATTGTCGAAGAGGAGGCCAACAGCGAAACCGCCGCATGTGGCGGGTCTGGGCCGGCATCCAGCCTGTTTTCGGTGGGGCACTCCCGTCTGGCGGCCTGTCACCTGATCGATGCGCAGCCGCCGGGTCGGGGCCGCAAATCGTCCCCGTCGGTCTCCGAGAACCCGAAGAACCGCCACGTGGTTTTCAGGTCGTCCGGCAGCGGCGCCTCGGCGTCGAGGGTTCCGCCGGCGGGGTGAGGGATGACGATGGCGCGGGCGTGCAGGTGCAGGCGCGATCCGGACCACTGGCTGCCCGGAAAGGCGGCCGCGCCGCCGTACTTGCCGTCGCCGAGGATCGGCGTGCCCATGGCGGCGCAATGGACGCGAAGCTGGTGGGTTCGCCCGGTAACCGGCTCCAGCTCCAGCCACGCCGCCTCGCGGCCCGCCTTGGCGATGATGCGATAATCGGTGATCGCCGGGCGGCCATGCTCCGCGTCCGCCTGCACCCGCTCGCCGCCGCGGCCAAGCACCTTGGCGAGTGCGACGTCGATGCGACCCTGGGGATATGCCGGAACCCCGACCACGACCGCCCAGTAGCGCTTCTGCGCGGTCTTGGACTTGAACGCCTTGGTGAGCGCCGCCGCCGCTGCTGCGGTGCGCCCCAGCACCAGCGCGCCGGAGGTGTCGCGGTCGAGGCGGTGAACCAGGCGCGGCCGCTCGCCGCCGAAGCGAAGCACGTCCAGCATGGCGTCGAGGTGGCGGTGGGTGCGGGTTCCGCCCTGCACCGCCAGCCCGAATGGCTTGTCCAGAACGATCAGGTGATCGTCCCGGTAAAGAACGCGCCGGAGCAGTTCGTTGGCGTCCGCGGAAGCCACGGGCGGCGGCGCGGCCTTCGCGGGAGGGGGCGGCCGATCGTCGCCGAGCGGCGGCACGCGGATGCATTGGCCGGGGTCCAGCCGGCTCCCGGCTTCGGCGCGCCGGCCATCGATGCGCACCTGCCCGCCGCGCAGCCATTTCTGCAGGCGGCCGTGGGGCACCTGCGGGTAGTGCCGGCGGAACCAGCGATCGAGCCGCAAGTCCGCCTCGTCGGCGCTGACGGTGACGGTTTGCACGTGACCCATGACCTGCTGCCGTGCCAGACGCTAATCGAGCTTCAGCTCGCCGAGGTCGTCGACCACCAGGTCGGCGCCGTGCCATAGCAGCGCAGCGCGGTCGGCGCCGCGATCGACCCCGACGACGAGGCCGGCGCCGGCGCTCTTGCCGGCCTGCACCCCCACCACGCTGTCCTCGAAGACGACGCTCCGCGACGGAGCGACGCCCAACAACTCGGCGGCCTTGAGGTAGGTGTCGGGCGCCGGCTTGCCGGCCAGGCTCATGGCTGCGGCTTCGCGACCGCTGACGTTGACGTCGAACAACTCGAACAGGCCCGCCTTCTGCAGCACCGATTCGGTGTTCTTGCTGGAGGACACGACCGCCAGCAGCTTGCCGCGGGCGCGAAGTTCGCGGATCAGGCTGACCGTGGAGTCGAACAGCGGCATGCCGTCGCGGGCGAGGTGCTCCAGAAACAGGCGGTTCTTGTGGTTGCCGAGGCCGCAACAGGTGTCGGTGGTCTCGCCGTCTGTCGGCTCGCCGAACGGAATCATGATCCCGCGCGATGAGAGAAAGCCGAGGACGCCGTCGTAGCGCGGCTTGCCGTCGACGAAGTCGTGATAATCGCGCTCCGCATCGAACGGCCGGAAAGGCACGTTGTGGCGGGCGCAGAATTGCTGCAGGAAGTCGTCAAATACCTGTTTCCACAGCATCGAGTGCAAGCGGGCGGACTGGGTGATGACGCCGTCCATGTCGAACAGCATGGCGTCGAAGCCGTCGACCGCCAAGCTCAAGGCGCGCGCAGGCGCGGGGGTCCGGTTATGGTTGCGGTCGCCGACCGGCCCGCTGCGCCGTCGCCTGCTGCCGGCCGCACCCGCCTTCACGGCCACAGGTCTCAATCCCTTGGATCCTCGCCTCCAACCGAGCCGGTCGGCGTGCGTGCAGCTTTCGTCGTCAAGCAGTGCAGGCCGGCCTCCACTCTACGCGTTCGGCGTCAAACTCAAAGCCGTTTTTTCGGCGCACGTCACCAGTCTCAGGGCTGGTGCTCCTGTTCCCGCAGCCGCCGCCAGTAAGCGAGGCGCCTGGCAATCTCGGCCTCGAAGCCCCGCGCGCCCGGCCGGTAGAGCGAGCGGCGCTCCATGCCGTCGGGAAAGTAGTTCTGGCCCGAGAACCCCTGTTCGGTGTCGTGGTCGTAGACGTAGCCGTCCCCGTAGCCAAGCTCGCGCATCAGCCGCGTCGGCGCGTTGAGGATGTGCATCGGGGGCATCAGCGAGCCGGTCTCGCGCGCCGCCCGCCGCGCCGCCGCTTCGGCCTTGTAGGCGGCGTTCGATTTGGGCGCCGAGCCGAGGTAGATCACGCATTGCACCAACGCCAACTCCCCCTCCGGCGATCCCAGGCGCTCGTACGCCTCCCATGCCGCCAGGGTCTGCACCAGCGCCTGCGGTTCCGCAAGGCCGACATCCTCGACCGCGAACCGCGCCAGACGGCGGGCGATGTAGCGCGGGTCCTCGCCGCCGGCCAGCATGCGCGCGAACCAGTAGAGGGCGGCGTCGGTGTCCGAGCCGCGCAGCGACTTGTGGAGCGCGCTGATCAGGTTGAAGTGCCCCTCCTGGCTCTTGTCGTAGAGCGGCACGCGCTGCTGGACGATGGCCGCCAGCGCGCCGGTGTCGAGGCGCGGCTCCGGCGGAAGCTCCAGCAGCGCCTCGACCATGTTGTAGAGATAGCGGCCGTCGCCATCGGCCATGGCGCGGAGAGCCGCGCGCGCATCATCGTCGAGCGGCAAGGCGCGGCCGACATCCCGCTCGGCCCGCTGCAACAGGTCCTCCAGCGCATCGTCGCCGAGCCGCTTCAGGACGAACACCCTGCAGCGCGACAAGAGCGGCGCGTTGAGTTCGAAGGACGGGTTCTCGGTAGTGGCGCCGACCAGAACCACGGTGCCATTCTCGACGTACGGCAGGAAGCCGTCCTGTTGCGCGCGGTTGAACCGGTGGATTTCGTCGATGAAAAGAAGGGTGCCGCGCCCGGCCTCGCGCCGCCTGGCGGCCGCGTCGAACACCCGCCGGAGGTCCGCGACGCCGGAGAACACCGCAGAGAGCGGCTCGAAGTGCAGATCGGTGTGGGCCGCGAGCAGGCGGGCGATGGTGGTCTTGCCGGAGCCGGGCGGACCCCAGAGGACCATGGAGCCGAGATGGCGGCCGGCGATCATCCGCCCGATCGGACCGTCCGCCGACAGCAGATGATCTTGCCCGGCGACCTCATCCAGCGCTGACGGGCGCAGGCGATCGGCGAGCGGCCGCGGCGCCTGGTGTTCGAACAGACTCGGCGTGGCGGTCAGGCCTCGGCTGCCGCCTGTTCCGCCGCCGCAACGCGCGCCCGATCCTCGGCTCCCTTGACCTCCGGATCGCGGTCGACCAGTTCGATCACCGCGACCGGCGCGTTGTCGCCGCGGCGGAACCCGGCCTTGAGAACGCGCGTGTAGCCTCCCGGCCGGGCCTGGTAGCGCGCCGCCAGGGTCTCGAACAGCTTGCGGAGCACCACGTCATCGCCGAGGAACGAGGCCGCCCGGCGGCGGGCATGCAGATCGCCGCGCTTGCCGAGAGTGATCATGCGCTCCGCGAAGCGGCGCAGTTCCTTGGCCTTCGGCAAGGTCGTCGTGATCTGCTCGTGCTTGAGCAGCGAGACCGTCATGTTGGCAAACATGGCTTGCCGGTGGGTGCTGGTCCTGTTCAGCTTCCGGCCGCTCATACGATGTCGCATCGTTCAACTCCTGACGCGCCGCTTTTGCGCGGCTCTTTTGTTAGGCTAATGCTTTAACCAGCTCACCCTAGTGCAGCGGTGCATTCAAGAATGCGCCATTGCTGCACGAACCTTTTGATTCTGGTGCACACATGTCCGTTCGAGTGAATCACTCGAATGGGTCTGTGCGCTAGTACGGTTCCTCCAGGCGCTTGGCCAGGTCTTCGATGTTTTCCGGCGGCCAGTTGGTGATCTCCATGCCAAGCTGCAGGCCCATCTGCTGGAGCACTTCCTTGATCTCATTGAGCGACTTGCGGCCGAAGTTGGGGGTGCGCAACATGTCGGCCTCAGACTTCTGAACCAGATCCCCGATGTAGATGATGTTGTCGTTCTTGAGGCAGTTGGCGGAACGCACCGACAACTCCAACTCGTCCACCTTGCGCAGGAGATTGCGGTTGAACGGCAGCTCGTCGCGGCGCTCCTCTTCCACCGCCAGGTGCGGTTCCTCGAAGTTGATGAAGAGTTGCAACTGGTCCTGCAGGATGCGGGCCGCCAGGGCCACCGAGTCTTCAGGCGTCACCGCGCCGTTGGTGGTTACCTCCAGCGACAGCTTGTCGTGGTCGGTCACTTGCCCGACGCGGGTGTTCTCCACCTTGTAAGCGACCTTGCGCACCGGCGAGAAAATGGCGTCCACCGGGATCAGGCCGATGGGCGAATCCTCGGAGCGGGCGCCTGCCGCCGCGACATAGCCCTTGCCGTTCTCCACCGTCATCTCCATGGCGAGATGCGCGCCGTCGTCGAGGGTGCAGATGACCAGGTCCGGGCTCATCACCTCGATGTCGTGGCCGCTGTCGATCATGGAAGCGGTCACTTCACAGGGACCGTCGGCGCGCAGATAGATGCGCTTCGGCCCCTCTCCGCTCATCCTGAGCGCCAGGGTCTTGATGTTGAGCACGATATCGGTGACGTCCTCGCGGACGCCAGGGATAGTCGAGAACTCGTGCAATACGCCGTCGATCTGGATCGCGGTCACCGCGGCACCCTGCAGCGATGACAGCAGAACCCGCCGTAGCGCGTTGCCGAGAGTCAAGCCGAAGCCCCGCTCCAGCGGCTCCGCGACGATCGTCGCCCGGCGCCGCGGGTCGGTTCCCGGCGTGACATCCAGCTTTGAAGGTTTGATCAATGCCTGCCAGTTCTTTTGAATCACTTGCAGCACCTCACGAGGCAAAAACAGAAAAACGAGGACCGGCGGAACCACCCTTACGGCTTCCGCAACGGAGCCTCGCCAATGACTTCGGGGCGGCCGGCCCCGGCGCAAGCAGCACCGGCGCGCGCTGCGCTAGACCCTCCGGCGTTTCCGCGGGCGGCAACCGTTGTGGGGAATCGGCGTCACGTCCCGGATCGCGGTGATGACGAACCCGGCGGACTGCAGAGCCCGCAGCGCAGACTCCCGCCCGGATCCCGGCCCCTTCACTTCCACTTCCAACGTCTTCATGCCGTGCTCCGCCGCCTTGCGCCCGGCATCCTCGGCGGCGACCTGCGCCGCGTACGGCGTCGATTTCCGCGACCCCTTGAAGCCTTGCGAGCCGGACGAGGACCACGAGATGGCGTTGCCCTGGGCGTCGGTGATGGTGATCAATGTATTGTTGAACGTGGCGTTGATGTGCGCCACGCCCGAAGTGATGTTCTTGCGCTCGCGGCGACGCGGGCGCTGCGGTGCTTTCGCCATATGTGTATCCCGTCGAACTTATTTGCCAGGTTTCTTCTTGCCGGCGATCGGCCGAGCCTTGCCCTTGCGGGTGCGGGCATTGGTGTGCGTGCGCTGACCGTTGACGGGCAGACCGCGCCGGTGGCGAAGCCCCCGGTAGCACCCGAGGTCCATCAGGCGCTTGATGTTCATCGCCGTCTCGCGACGAAGGTCGCCTTCGACCTTGTGCTCGCCGTCGATGGTCGAGCGCAGCCGCATGACCTCGTCATCGCTCAACTGGTTGACCCGCCGCTCGGGCGTAATGCCGAGATCCGCGCAAATCTTCTGCGCGGTCGTGCGTCCGATACCGTGAATGTAGGTCAGGGCGACCTCGACGCGCTTTCCCGTCGGAATGTTGACACCAGCAATCCGCGCCACGTTGCGCTCTCCTCGCGTTCTTTCGCCGAATTTCCAATGAAGCCCGCCGGGACAATAGATGGCGGATTATAGAGGTGTCTACCCCCTAGTCAACCTGTCCGCCCTCGGCAATCAGGTTCTCCAACTGTTTCGTCACGTTTTCGATGGCCGCCATGCCGTCGACGGACCGCACCAGTCCGCGCTTCTTGTAGTACTCGAGGATCGGCTTGGTCTCGGCATGATAGGCTTTCAGGCGCGTCCGCACCGTCTCGGCATTGTCGTCGGGGCGCCGGGCAAACTCGGTGTTGCCGCAGAAATCGCAGACGCCCTCCACCTCCGGCCGCTGGAACCGCTCATGGTAGCCGGCGCCGCAGCGGGTGCAGGTGAAACGGCCGCAGATGCGCTCGATCATCGCATCGTCTTCGACCTCCATGGAGATCACGTGATCGAGGGTCATGTCCTTTTCGCGAAGCATCAAGTCCAGCGCCTCGGCCTGCGCGACCGTGCGCGGGAACCCGTCGAGGATGAAACCGTTGCGGCAGTCGTCCTTGTCGATCCGCATTGCGATGATGCCAACCACCAGCGCGTCCGGCACCAGTTGGCCCGCCTTCATGATGGCGTCCGCTTCACTGCCGAGTTCGGATCCCGCCGCGACTTCGGCGCGCAGCATATCGCCCGTCGCCAACTGCACGATGCCGAGCTTTTGCTGCAGAACCTTGGCTTGGGTCCCTTTGCCGGCCCCTGGCGGCCCGAACAGTATCAACCTCATCCGCGCCTCCCCCTCAGCTTGCTTTTCTTGATCAGCCCTTCGTACTGGTGCGCCAACAGGTGCGAATGAATCTGCGCCACCGTGTCCATGGTCACCGTCACCACGATCAGCAGGCTCGTGCCGCCAAAGTAGAACGGCACGGCGTAGCGCGAAATCAGAAGCTCCGGCAGCAGGCAGACGATGGCGAGGTACCCGGCGCCGATCACCGTCAGGCGCGTCAGAACCTTGTCGAGATACTCGGTGGTGCTGCGACCGGGACGGATGCCGGGAATGAATCCGCCGTGCTTCTTCAAGTTATCGGCGGTGTCGGCCGGATTGAACACGACGGCCGTGTAGAAGAACGCGAAGAACACGATGAGGCTGACGTAGATGCCGAGGTAGAGCGGCTGGCCGTGCCCCAGATACGCCGCCGCCGTGGTCAACCACTCCGGCCCCTGCCCGGACGCGAAGCCCATGATGGTGATCGGCATCAGCAGCAGCGACGAGGCGAAGATCGGCGGGATTACTCCGGCGGTATTCAGCTTGAGTGGGAGGTGGGTGCTCTCCCCCATCGACATGCGGTTGCCGTGCTGGCGTTTCGGGTATTGCACGACGATGCGGCGCTGGGCGCGCTCCATGAACACGACGAAGAAGATCACCGCCACCGCCATCACCAGCAAGGTGACGATAAACGCGGCCGACAGCGCGCCGGTGCGCCCCAGTTCCAGGGTCGAGGCGATGCCGGTCGGGAGGCCGGCGACGATGCCGGCAAAGATGATCAGCGAAATGCCGTTGCCGACGCCGCGGGCGGTGATCTGCTCGCCGAGCCACATCAGGAACATGGTGCCGCCGACCAGGGTGATGACGGTGGTGAACCGGAAGAACAGGCCCGGTTCGTGCACCGCCATGCCCATGCTGGACTGCATGCCTTCGAGACCGATGGCCAGAGCATAGGCCTGGACGGTGGTGATCAGCACCGTCAGGTAGCGGGTGTACTGATTGATCCGCTTGCGGCCGCTCTCGCCTTCCTTCTTGAGCTGCTCGAGGGTCGGCACCACGGCAGTCATCAGCTGCATGATGATGGACGCGGAGATGTACGGCATGATGTTGAGGGCGAAGATGGTCATGCGCTCCAGCGCCCCGCCCGCGAACATGTTGAACATGCCGAGAATGCCGCCGGCCTGGCGCGAGAAGATGTCGCCGATGACGCTGGGGTCGATGCCGGGGAGCGGGATGTAGGTGCCGATGCGATAGACGATGAGCGCGCCGAGGGTGAACCAGATGCGCTTCTTGAGCTCGGTCGCCTTGCCGAGGGCGCCGAAGTTCAAGTTGGCGGCAAGTTGCTCCGCAGTGGACGCCATCGCGCGCGTTTCGCCCTATGACTTTTTCGGCTTGTCGCCGGATGACTCGGCCGGCTTGCCGCCGGATGACTCCGTCGGCTTGTCGCCGGATGACTCTGTCGGCTTGTCGCCGGATGACTTTGCCGGCTTGCCGCCGGATGACTCTGTCGGCTTGTCGCCGGCCGGCGGCGCGTCCGCAGCCGGCTCTGACGGAGCCGCCTCAGTGTCGGTTGCCGTACCGGGGTCACCACCACTCACCGTGACGCTGCCGCCCGCTTTCTCCACGGCCGCGATCGCGCCCTTCGATGCGCCGGTCACCGTCACCTGCAAGGCTTTCGTCAGCTCCCCCTTCGCGAGCAGGCGGACACCGTCGCGGCGCCGGCGAAACAGCCCGGCCTTCTGCATGGCCGCTTCGTCGATCGCTGCACCCGCATCGAGCTTGCCCGCATCCAACGCGCGCTCCAGGATGCCGAGGTTGATCTCCACGAATTCCCGCCGGTTCGGCTTCTTGAAGCCACGCTTCGGCAGGCGGCGGTAGAGCGGCATCTGGCCGCCCTCGAAGCCGATGCGGGGACCGCTGCCGCTCCGCGCCTTCTGACCCTTGTGGCCCTTGCCGGCGGTCTTCCCAAGGCCGGAGCCGATGCCGCGCCCGACCCGCTTGCGCGGCGTGCGGGCGCCTGGATTGTCACGGATCTCGTTGAGTTTCATTGTCGTCCGTTCCTCGGTCTTGACCGCGGTACCGCAGCGTTAGGAGACCTCTTCAACCCGAACCAGATGCCGGATCTTGTTGACCATGCCGCGCACCGCCGGAGTGTCCTGCAGCTCGCGGCTGCGATGCAACTTGTTGAGCCCGAGACCGATCAGGGTCGCCCGCTGATCACCCCTGCGCCCGATCGGGCTCTGCACCTGGGTGACGCGAATGCGGCTCGTTGAAGTGTTTGCCATGGGCTCACCCTCGCGCCGCGGTGGCCGGCGGCGCGCTGCCGGGCTCGCTGCGCCGAGAGACGATCTCGCTGACCTTCTTGCCGCGCTTGCTGGCCACCTGACGGGGCGAAGCGCAATTGGTCAGAGCGTCGAAAGTGGCGCGCACCATGTTGTACGGGTTGGCAGTACCCAGCGATTTCGCCACCACGTCCTGAACGCCCATGGTCTCGAACACCGCGCGCATCGGCCCGCCGGCGATGATGCCCGTGCCGGCCGGCGCCGCCCGCAACACGACCTTGCCGGCGCCGTAATGGCCGCCCACGTCGTGGTGCAGGGTTCGCCCGTCGCGGAGAGGCACGCGCACCATGGTGTACTTGGCGCGATCCGTTGCCTTGCGGATGGCTTCGGGCACCTCGCGCGCCTTGCCGGTGCCGAAGCCGACGCGGCCGCGACCGTCTCCGACCACCACAAGGGCCGCGAACGAGAACCGCCGACCGCCCTTGACCACCTTGGCGACACGGTTGATGTGCACGAGCTTGTCCTTGAACTCGGACTCTTCGGGTTGCTCCCTCCGGCTTTCATCGCGCCGGGACGAGGGTCTGCGCGCCATGCCTCTAACTCCCTAAAACTTCAGCCCGGTCTCGCGCGCGGCGTCGGCCAGCGCCTGCACCCGGCCATGGTAGCGATAGCCGCCACGGTCGAAAACCACCTCCGTCACGCCGGCCGCCAGCGCCCGTTCGGCCACCAACGCGCCGACGGCCTTGGCGGCGGCGCGATCGGCGCCGGTGCCGATCTTGCTCTTGACGTCGCTTTCAAGGGTGGACGCAGCGGCGACGGTGCGCCCCTGGCGGTCGTCGATCACCTGGGCATAGATGTGCTTCGAGGACCGGAACACGGACAGCCGCGGCCGCTCGCTGGATCGCTGGCGGAGCCGGTAGCGGGTGCGGCGCCGGCGGCGCCCAAACAACTCGGATTTGGTTGTCATTGCTACTTCTTCTTGCCTTCCTTGCGTCGAACGAACTCGTCGTCGTACCGGACGCCCTTGCCCTTGTACGGCTCGACCTTGCGGAACGAGCGGATCTCGGCCGCCACCTGACCGACCTTCTGCTTGTCGGCGCCGGACACCACGATGTGGGTCTGGTCCGGACAGGCGATGGTGATGCCTTCCGGCGCCGGATAGCGGATCTCGTGGCTGTAGCCCAACTGCAGGACCACATCCTTGCCCTGCATCTGTGCCCGGTAGCCGACCCCTTGCAACTCGAGCCGGCGCGTGAATCCGGCAGTGACCCCGATCACCAGATTGTAGATCAGCGCTCGCGCCGTTCCCCACATCATGCGGGCGCGCTTGGAGTCGTTCCGCGGCCGCACGACGACTTGTGCGCCCTCCTGCTGAACCTCCACGTCGTCGGTCAGGCGCGTCGCTAACTCACCGAGCTTGCCCTTGACCTTGACCACGATCCCGTCGATCGCCACCTCGACGCCGTTCGGCACCGTGATGGGACTGCTACCGACTCGCGACATTACGCTCGTTCCTTCGTGCTCCAGTGCAGCGGCGCGTTCGAAGAATGCACCAGTGCTGCACGTAACCTCTTGATGCTTGTGCACACGACGACCGATTCCACTGAACCATTCCAATGGGCATGTGCGCTAGCCGCTTCTAGAATACCTGGCACAGAACCTCGCCGCCGACGTTCTGCTGCCGCGCTTCGGCATCGGACAGGACGCCCCGCGGAGTAGACAGGATGGAAATCCCAAGCCCGTTGTACACCCGCGGCAAGTCCTTGATCTTCGCGTACACGCGCCGGCCCGGCTTGGAGACGCGGCTGATCTGGCGAATCACCGGCTCACCTTCATGGTACTTGAGCTCGATCTTGATCTCGCCGATTCCGGGGCGCACCTCGTACTGCGAATGCCCGCGGATGTAGCCCTCCCGCTCCAAGACATCGAGCACGTGGCTTCGCAGCCGAGACGCAGGTGCCACCACCATCGTCTTGCGCGCCCGCTGGCCGTTGCGGATGCGGGTCAACATGTCGCCGAGGGGATCCGTCATCGACATTGTGCGTTCTCTCTCCTCCTGTCGCCCGGTCGTCTACCAGCTCGACTTGACCATGCCGGGGATCTGACCGGTCGACGCCAGGTCGCGCAGCGCGATCCTGGACAGCTTGAATTTGCGATAGTTGCCGCGGGGACGGCCCGTCAACTCGCACCGAAGACGGATGCGGACCGGCGCCGAATTGCGCGGCAGCGCCGCAAGCTTGAGGCGCGCCCGAAACTGCTCTTCCATGGGCAGGGACTCATCGCTGGCGGCGGCCTTGAGGCGCGCCCGCTTGCCGGCGAACCGCTTCGCCATGCGCTCGCGCTTCTTACCCCGCTCGATGAGGCTCTTCTTCGCCATGCTTCAGTTTCCTTCCAATTGCTGAACGGCCTTGTTGCTTTAGCGCCTAGTTGCTGAACGGCATGTCGAACGCCTTCAGCAAGGCCAACGCCTCGGCATTGGTTTTCGCGGTCGTGCAGATCACCACGTCGAGGCCGCGGATCTGATCGACCTTGTCGTAGTCGATCTCCGGAAAGATGATCTGCTCCTTGATGCCCATCGCGAAGTTGCCGCGCCCGTCGAAGCTCTTGCGCGACAAGCCGCGGAAGTCCCGCACCCGCGGCAGCGCAATCGTCACCAGGCGGTCGAGAAACTCGTACATGCGGTCGCGGCGAAGCGTCACCCTGCAGCCGATCGCCATGCCCTCCCGCAGCTTGAACTGCGCCACGGACTTGCGGGCGTGGTTCACCACCGGCTTCTGGCCGGCGATCAGGGTCATGTCGCTGACCGCTGCGTCCACCCTTTTGCGGTCCTGAGCCCCCTCGCCTACCCCCATGTTGAGGACGATCTTGGTGAGCCGCGGCACCTGCATCGGGTTCGCATACGTGAACTGCTCGACCATCGCCGGGCGCACGGTCTTGACGTAGTGTTCCTTGAGGCGTGCCATCGGGCTCTCCGCTACCTGTCGATGATCTCGCCGGAACGCTTGGCGAACCGGACCTTGCGGCCGTCATCGAGGAACTTGAACCCGACCCGCGTCGGCTTGCCGTCGCCCGGATCCGCGTGCGCCAGGTTCGACACATGAACCGGCGCCTCCTTCTCGACGATGCCGCCCTGGGTCGTCTGGGTCGGCCGCGTATGCCGCTTGACCATGTTGACGCCCTGAACGATCGCGCGCTCCTCCTTCGGCATCATTTTCAGGACCTCGCCGGTCCGCCCCTTGCCGCGCCCGGTGAGCACGACTACGCGATCGCCCTTTCTGATCTTGCTCGCCATCTACAGAACCTCCGGGGCCAGAGAGATGATCTTCATGTATCCTCTGGACCTGAGCTCGCGCGTGACCGGGCCGAAAATGCGGGTGCCGACCGGCTCGCCCTGTTTGTTGATCAACACCGCCGCATTGCGGTCGAAGCGGATCGCCGAGCCATCGGCGCGGCGCACGTCCTTGGCGGTGCGCACCACCACGGCCTGCAGCACGTCGCCCTTCTTGACCCGACCGCGGGGAATGGCCTCCTTGACGGTGACGACGATGACATCACCGACTCCTGCGAACCGGCGCCTGGAGCCGCCGAGCACGCGAATGCACCGCACGCGGCGGGCGCCCGAGTTGTCCGCGACATCCAAGTCGGTCTCTACCTGTATCATCCCCGTCTTCCTTCATTGGCGCGGACATCATCCGGTTGGGCTCGGCTTCGCCCAGGCCGGTTCAGTCCAGCGTCGTTCGGCTGCGGTGGGCCGCGCACGGCGCGTCCCGGCGCTGCTCAGCCGGTTTCGGCCTCGCTCAGAACTTCCCAGCACTTGCGTTTCGACAGCGGCCGGCACTCGCGGATCCGCACGCGGTCGCCGATCTTGACCGCGTTGGCCTCATCGTGGGCCAGGTACTTCTTCGAGCGGCGGACGATCTTCTTATACAGCGGATGCATGACGCGGCGCTCCACACTGACGACGACCGTCTTATCCATGCGGTCGCTGACCACCAACCCGTGCATCACTCGCCTTGGCATTCGTCTCTCTCCGGTTCTCTCTCAAACTGGCGCGGCCCTCGTCGCGAGGCCGTCACGACGCCGCCGGAGCCGGCTGGCTCCGCACGCGACGCTCGCCCAAAATCGTCTTGACCCGCGCGATGTCACGGCGCACCTGGCGTCGGCGGGCGGTGTTCTCCAACTGGCCGCTGGCGGCCTGGAAGCGCAGGTTGAAGGACTCTTTCCGCAACTGCAGCAACTGGTCCTTCAACTCGTCGTCGCTCCTGGACTTCAAATCCTGACTCTTCACCGGCTCAGACCTCCTCGCCCATGCGCGCCACGAACCGTGTCCGGCACGGCAGCTTGGCCGCCGCAAGCCGGAACGCCTCGCGGGCGACGAGCGCCGGGACGCCGTCGACCTCGAACATGATCCGCCCCGGCTTGACCTTGGAGATCCAGAACTCGGGCGCGCCCTTGCCGCCGCCCATGCGCACCTCTGCGGGCTTGCTGGACACCGGAACATCGGGGAAGACGCGGATCCAGACGCGGCCGGTACGGCGCATGTGGCGGGTGATGGCGCGCCGCGCAGCCTCGATCTGCCGCGCGGTGATCCGCCCCGTGGTCGTGGCCTTGAGACCAAACGCACCGAAGTTGAGTTCGGTGCCGCTGGACGCCAGACCGCGAACCCGTCCCTTCTGTTGCTTGCGGTATTTCGTGCGTTTTGGACTCAGCATGATGTGCCGTCGCTTACCTTGTTGGCCGTCGCCGTCGCCGTCGCTTTATCGGGCATCGCTAGCGGCTCGGTTGTTGTTCTTGAGCGCGCTTGTCGAGCGCCATGGGATCGTGGGCCAGGATATCGCCCTTGTAGACCCACACCTTGACGCCGCAGACGCCATAGGTGGTCTTGGCCATCGCCTCGCCGTAGTCCAGGTGAGCGCGCAGCGTGTGCAGCGGCACCCTCCCCTCGCGGTACCAGACGGAGCGCGCGATCTCGGCGCCGCCGAGACGCCCGGCGCAGTTGATGCGGATGCCTTGGGCGCCGAGCCGCATCGCCGATTGCACCGCCCGCTTCATCGCGCGGCGCGTCGACACCCGCCGCTCCAACTGCTGCGCCACGTTTTCGGCGACAAGCTGCGCCTCGGTCTCCGGCTTGCGGATCTCGACGATGTTGAGGTGCACGTCGGCGCCGGTCATCGTCGACAATTCCCGCCGCAGCTTCTCGATGTCGGCGCCCTTCTTGCCGATCACCACCCCCGGCCGCGCCGTGTGGATGGTGATGCGGGCCCTCTTCGCCGGCCGCTCGATGATGATCCGCGACACGCCGGCCTGCGCCAGGCGCTTGCGCAACAGCGCCCGGATCTTCAGGTCCTCGTGCAGCAGACCAGCGTAGCTTTCGTCGGCGAACCACCGCGAATCCCACGTGCGGTTGATGCCGAGGCGCAGCCCTATCGGATTAACCTTGTGGCCCATCAGTCGTAATCCTCCGCGCGCTCGCGCACCACCACCCGCAAGTTGCTGAACGGCTTCTCGATGCGCCCGACCCGGCCGCGGGCTCGCGGCCTAAAGCGCTTCATCACCATGGTCCGGCCCACCGTCGCCTCGGCGACGAACAACCGGTCCACGTCGAGGTAGTGGTTGTTTTCGGCGTTGGCGATGGCCGACTGCAAGACCTTCCGCACCTCGCCGGCGACGCGCCGACGGTTGAACTGAAGTTCCGCCAGCGCCCGGCCGCAGCTCAAGCCGCGAATGCTCTCCGCCACCAGGTTCAGCTTGCGCGGGCTGGTGCGGATATGGCGGGCGCAGGCCAAGGCCTCGTTGTCCCCCAGCGCCCGTTCGGCAGCCGGCTTGCCCATGATCAGGCTCTCCTTGCTTTCTTGTCGGCAGCGTGGCCGTGGAAGGTCCGGCTTGGCGAGAACTCGCCGAACTTGTGACCGACCATGTTCTCGGTCACCAGCACCGGCACGAACTTGCGGCCGTTGTAGACGCCGAAGGTCAGACCGACGAACTGCGGCAGGATGGTAGAGCGCCGCGACCAGGTACGGATCACCTCCTTGCGTCCGGAGCCATGCACCTTCTCGGCCTTCTTCAACAGATAGCCGTCCACGAACGGGCCTTTCCAAACTGAACGCGGCACGACCGCTCTCCTCTATCTCTTCTTGCTGTGACGGCGGCGAATGATCAGCGCGTCCGTCTTCTTGTTGTTGCGGGTCCGCTTGCCCTTGGTCGGCTTGCCCCAGGGCGTGACCGGATGGCGGCCGCCCGAAGTGCGGCCTTCGCCGCCGCCGTGCGGATGGTCAACCGGGTTCATCGCCACGCCGCGCACGGCCGGCCGCTTACCGAGCCACCGGTTGCGCCCCGCCTTGCCGAGCTTGACGTTCTGCTGATCCGGATTGGAAACGGCGCCGATGGTCGCCATGCACTCCGCCCGCACCATCCGCAACTCGCCCGACGAGAGGCGGAGCTGGGCGTAGCCCTGGTCCTTGCCGATGAGCTGGGCGTAGGTGCCGGCGGCGCGAGCGATCTGGCCGCCGCGGCCGAGCTTCATCTCCACATTGTGGATGATGGTCCCGACCGGAATGTTCTGCATCGGCATGGCGTTGCCGGGCTTGATGTCCGCTTGCCGCGCCGACAGCACCTGATCCCCAACCGCCAGGCGCTGCGGCGCCAGGATGTAGGCGAGTTCCCCGTCCTCGTACTTGATCAGGGCGATGAACGCAGTGCGGATCGGATCGTACTCCAGGCGCTCCACGGTCGCCGGCACATCGAACCGGGTGCGCCGGAAATCGACCAGTCGATAGCGCCGCTTGTGGCCGCCGCCCCGACGCCGCGCCGTGATGCGACCGAGATTGTTGCGGCCGGCGTGCTTGTGCAGACCCTCGGTCAGCGACTTCTCCGGCTTGCCCTTCCAGAGCGTCGAGCGATCGACCAGGACCAGTCCGCGGCGGCCCGGTGTTACCGGCTTATGCTGTTTCAGTGCCATTGCTACAGCCCCGTCGTCACGTCGATGGAATCGCCCTCGACAAGGGTGACGATCGCCTTCTTTGTGTCGACCCGCCGCCCGGGCCGGCCCTTGAAGCGCTTGGTCTTGCCCTTGCTGCGCAAAGTGTTGACCGCCTTGACCTTGACCTTGAACAGGTCCTCGACCGCCGCCTTGATCTCCGGCTTGCTGGCGTCGAGCGCCACCTTGAAGGTGACCTGATTGAATTCGCCGATCACTGTCGCTTTTTCGGTGATCACCGGCCGCCGGATGATCTCGTACTTTCGTTCCGTACTGAGACTGATGGGAGCACGAATATATCGCTTGGTCATTTCAACCGCTCCACCAGCTTGTCGACCGCAGCCCGGGTCAGCACCAGGGTGTTCCGGCGCAGGATGTCGTAGACGTTGGCGCCGCGCGTCGGCAGCACGTCGACGCCCACCAGATTGCGCGCCGCTCGGGCGAAGCCGGCGTCCACCGCATCGCCGTCGATCACCAGGACCGACCGCCAGCCGAGCGACTTGGCATAGTCAGCCAGAATCCGGGTCTTCGGTTCGCTCATCTGCGCCGTGTCCAGCACCACCAGATCGCCGGCCGCGCACTTGGCCGACAACGCCGTCTTGAGCGCGAGACGCCGCACCTTCTTCGGCAGGTCATGGGCGTGGTCGCGCACCTTCGGACCGAAGGCGACGCCACCGCCCCGTTGATGCGGCCCCTTGCGCGAGCCCTGCCGCGCCCGGCCGGTACCCTTCTGGCGGAACGGCTTGGCCGAGGTCAGCGCGACCTCGTTCCGGGACTTGACCTTGTGGGTGCCGGCGCGCCGCTTCGCCAACTGCCAGTTGACGCAGCGGGCGAGGATGTCAGGGCGCACGGCGACGCCGAATACGGCCTCGTCGAGCTCCACCGTATCCACGGTCTCGTTCTCAAAATTGACGACGTCGCACTGCATCGTTCCGTCCTATTCCTGCACGCCCGCGCCGTCGGCGGCCGTCGCCTCGGCAGGCGGCGGCGCATCTCCATTGGCGCCGCGGATCGCCGCCGGGAAGGGAAGGCCCTCTGGCATCCGCCGCTTGACGGCGTCCCTGATCAGCACATAGCCGCCGTCCGAGCCCGGCACCGCGCCGGCCACGAAGATCAAGCCACGATCGGCATCGGTTTGCGCGACCGTGAGACTGTGGACGGTCGCCCGCTTGTTACCCATTTGCCCGGCCATCTTCTTGCCCTTGAACACCTTGCCCGGATCCTGACACTGGCCGGTCGAGCCAAGGCTGCGATGGCTGATGGAGACGCCGTGGGACGCCCGCAATCCATGGAAGCCATGCCGCTTCATGCCGCCCGCGAAGCCCTTGCCGAGCGAGGTGCCGGTCACGTCGACCCGCTGCCCGGCAACGAAATGATCGGCGCTGAGTTCGGCGCCGACATCGACCAGCCCGTCCTGTTCAACCCGAAACTCCGCCAAGTAACGCTTCGGCTCGACTTTCGCCTTGGCGAAGTGGCCGCGCTGCGGCTTGGTGACGTTCTTGACCTTGGCCGTGCCGCAGCCGAGCTGCAGCGCCCAATACCCGTCGCGCTCGGCCGTCCGCTGCGCCACCACCTGGCAGGCGTCCACCTTCAGCACGGTCACGGGCACATGGGTGCCGTCGTCGCGAAAGACGCGCGACATGCCGAGTTTTTGTGCGATCAGTCCGGTGCGCATGATCAAGTCCAGGTCCGTTCGGCCGATGTGTTCTTTACAGCTTGATTTCCACGTCGACCCCGGCGGCGAGGTCCAGCTTCATGAGCGCGTCGACGGTCTGCGGCGTCGGATCAACGATATCGAGCACCCGCTTGTGGGTGCGGATCTCGAACTGCTCCCGCGACTTCTTGTCGATGTGCGGCGAGCGCAGCACCGTGAAGCGCTCCATGCGGGTCGGGAGCGGGATCGGACCGATGACCTGCGCACCGGTGCGACGGGCGGTGTTGACGATCTCGCGCGCCGACTGATCGAGCACGCGATGATCGAACGCCTTGAGCCCGATGCGAATGTTCTGGTTTTCCATGTCCGAAACCCTGGTCTCCCTGTTGCGGCCGATGCTTCCCCGGCCGGGCCCGCTAATCTGCTATTCGATGATCTTGGCGACGACGCCGGCGCCGACGGTGCGGCCGCCCTCGCGGATGGCGAAGCGGAGCCCCTCGTCCATGGCGATCGGCGAGATGAGTTGCACCTCCATCGAGATGTTGTCCCCCGGCATCACCATCTCCGTCCCCGACGGCAGGTTCACCGTCCCGGTCACGTCCGTGGTCCGGAAGTAGAACTGCGGGCGGTAGTTGGCGAAGAACGGCGTGTGGCGGCCGCCCTCGTCCTTCGTCAGGATGTACGCCTCGCACGAGAACTTGGTGTGCGGCGTGATCGTCCCCGGCTTGGCCAGAACCTGGCCGCGCTCCACGTCGTCGCGCTTGGTGCCGCGCAGAAGAACCCCGATGTTGTCGCCCGCCTCGCCCTGATCCAGAAGCTTCCGGAACATCTCGACGCCCGTGCAGATCGTCTTGGTCGTCGGCCGGATGCCGACGATCGCCACCTCCTCGCCGACCTTGATGATGCCGCGCTCGACCCGGCCGGTCACCACCGTGCCGCGCCCGGAGATCGAGAACACGTCTTCGATCGGCATCAGGAACGGCTGGTCCTTGGGCCGCTCCGGCTGCGGAATGTAGCTGTCAACCGCCTCCATCAGCTCCAGGATCGAGCTCTTGCCCATCGTCCGGTCGCCGCCCTCCAAAGCAAACAGCGCCGAGCCCTTGACGATCGGAATGTCGTCCCCCGGAAAATCATAGCTCGACAAAAGCTCCCGAAGCTCCAGCTCCACCAGCTCCAAAAGCTCCGGATCGTCGACCTGGTCCACCTTGTTCAAATACACAACAATCGCCGGAACACCCACCTGGCGCGCCAGAAGAATGTGCTCGCGGGTCTGCGGCATCGGCCCGTCCGCCGCCGACACCACCAAGATCGCCCCGTCCATCTGCGCCGCGCCCGTGATCATGTTCTTCACGTAGTCCGCATGGCCCGGACAATCCACATGCGCATAGTGCCGGTTCGCCGTCTCGTACTCCACATGCGCCGTCGAAATCGTGATCCCGCGCGCCTTCTCCTCCGGCGCCTTGTCGATCTGGTCGAACGGAATGAACGACGCCCCACCCGTCTCCGCCAAAATCTTGGTGATCGCCGCCGTCAACGTCGTCTTGCCATGATCCACATGACCAATCGTCCCAACATTGCAGTGCGGCTTCGTCCGCTGAAACTTCGCCTTCGCCATGACTGTCGCTGCTCCGTTACCGTGTGTTCCGGCAATAACCTGCCAGCCGTTATCCTGCCAGCCGTTGCCGGACTTCCTCCGAGATTTGCTGCGGAACTTCCGCGTAGCGGTCAAATTCCATGTGGTACTGGGCGCGCCCCTGACTCATCGAGCGCAGCGTATTGACGTACCCGAACATGTTCGAGAGCGGCACCAGCGCCGTGATCACCCGCGCGTTGCCGCGCTGGTCCATGTTCGAGATCTGGCCGCGGCGGCTGTTGAGGTCGCCGATGATGTCGCCCATGTAGTCCTCCGGCGTCACCACCTCGACCCGCATCAGCGGCTCCAGCAGCTTGGGCCCGGCCTTGGCCATGCCCTCGCGGAACGCTGCCCGCGCCGCGATCTCGAAGGCCAGCACGCTGGAGTCGACGTCGTGCGACGCGCCATCGACCAGCGTCGCCTTGAAGTCGATCACCGGGAACCCGGTTAGAACGCCCGATTCGCGCGCCAAAGTCAGGCCCTTCTGCACCCCCGGAATGAACTCCCGCGGCACGGATCCGCCGACTACGGCGCTTTCGAACTGGAAACCGGAGCCCGGCTCCAGCGGATCGAAATGAATCTCGACCCGCGCAAACTGGCCGGCGCCGCCGGTCTGTTTCTTGTGGGTGTAGTCCACCTCGTAGTGCCGCGAGATGGTCTCGCGATAGGCCACCTGCGGCGCGCCGACGTTGGCGTCTACCTTGTATTCCCGCTTCATGCGGTCGACGAGGATCTCCAGGTGCAACTCGCCCATGCCCTTGATGACCGTCTGCCCGCTCTCGGGATCGGAGGTCACCCGGAACGACGGGTCTTCGCTGGCGAGGCGGGAGAGCGCGACGCCCATCTTTTCCTGGTCGCCCTTGGTCTTCGGCTCGACCGCGACCTCGATCACTGGCTCCGGAAACTCCATGCGCTCGAGCACCACCGGATGCTTCGGATCGCACAGCGTGTCGCCGGTGGTGGTCTGCTTGAGGCCGGCCAAGGCTACGATGTCGCCGGATCGCGCTTCCTTGATGTCCTCGCGGGTGTTCGCGTGCATCAACAGCATGCGGCCGACCCGTTCCTGCTTTTCCTTGATGGTGTTGCGGATCATGTCGCCCGTGTTGACGACGCCGGAATAGATGCGAATGAACGTCAGGCTGCCGACGAACGGATCGCTCATGATCTTGAACGCCAGCGCCGAGAACGGCTCCTCGTCCGAGTTGTGGCGTTTGATCTCGTCGTCCGTGCCGTGCTTTACCCCCTTGATCGCCTCCACGTCGGTCGGCGACGGAAGGAAGTCGACGACCGCGTCGAGCAGCGGCTGCACGCCTTTGTTCTTGAATGCGGTGCCGCACACGACCGGGACGAAGACGTTGCCGATGGTGCCCTTCCGGATGCAGCGGATCAGGGTCGCTTCATCGGGCTCGTTGCCTTCCAGATAGGCTTCCAGCGCCGCTTCGTCCTGTTCGACCACGGCCTCGATCAGCCGATGCCGGTAGTCCGCCGCCTGGTCCGCAAGGTCGGCAGGAATGTCACCAACCACGAACTCCGCCCCGAGGGATTCGTCCTTCCAGACAATGCCCTTCATGCGCAGCAGGTCGACCACGCCGGCGAAATCCTGCTCGCTGCCGATCGGCAACTGCAAAACCACCGGCAGGGCGCCGAGGCGCTCGCGGATCATGTCGATACAGCGAAAGTAGTCCGCGCCCATGCGATCCAGCTTGTTGACGAAGCAGAGCCGCGGCACCCCGTATTTGTCGGCCTGCCGCCACACCGTCTCCGACTGCGGCTCGACCCCGGCAACGCCATCGAACACGGTGACCGCGCCGTCGAGCACCCGCAGGCTGCGCTCCACCTCGATGGTGAAGTCCACGTGACCCGGGGTGTCGATGATGTTGATGCGGTGTTCGCGCCACGAGCAGGTGGTCGCCGCCGACGTGATCGTGATGCCCCGCTCCTGCTCCTGCTCCATCCAGTCCATGGTGGCGGTGCCCTCGTGGACCTCGCCGATCTTGTAGGACCGTCCGGTGTAGAAGAGGATGCGCTCGGTCGTCGTCGTCTTGCCGGCATCGATGTGAGCCATGATGCCGATGTTGCGATAACGATCGAGGGGGGTTGTGCGCGGCATGGCCGTAAACCGTTCTGCGACTAGGACCGGGACTACCAGCGGTAATGGGAGAAGGCCTTGTTGGCCTCCGCCATCCGATGGGTGTCCTCGCGTTTCTTCACCGCCGCGCCGCGGCTGTTGGCTGCGTCCATCAGCTCCGCGGCCAGACGATCCACCATGGTGGTCTCCGAACGCCTGCGCGACAGGTCGACCAGCCAGCGGATGGCGAGCGACTGACGGCGCAGCGCGCGCACTTCCACCGGCACCTGATACGTGGCGCCGCCGACCCGGCGCGACCGCACCTCGACCTGCGGTTTGACGTTCTCGATGGCGTCGTGGAACACCTTGAGCGGATCCTGACGGGTCTTCTTCTCGATCACGTCGAACGCGCCATAGACGATGCGTTCCGCAACGGACTTCTTGCCTTGCAGCATCAGGCCGTTGGTGAATTTCGTGAGGACGACGTCCCCGTACTTCGGATCCGGCAGGATCTGGCGGACTTCGGCGGCGTGGCGGCGGGACATGGCGGGCTTTTCCTGACCGAGACCTACTTGGGCCGCTTGGCGCCGTACTTGGATCGGCGCTGACGGCGGTTGGAGACGCCCTGGGTGTCGAGGGTGCCGCGAATGATGTGGTAGCGGACGCCGGGCAGGTCTTTGACGCGGCCGCCACGAATCAGCACCACCGAGTGTTCCTGCAGGTTGTGCCCCTCGCCAGGGATGTAGCTGGTGACCTCGAAACCGTTGGTCAGGCGCACGCGCGCCACCTTGCGAAGCGCCGAGTTCGGCTTCTTCGGCGTGGTGGTGTAGACGCGCGTGCAGACGCCGCGCTTCTGCGGACACTGCTCGAGCGCCGGAACCTTGTTGCGGACTGCAGGCGATTTGCGCGCACCGCGGACGAGTTGGTTGATCGTTGGCATAGGCCCGTTCCCGGCAGTCCTTCCAGGTATGATCTCAAACCAAGACCGCTTCGGCGCATCGGTTTCCGACGACGCCAAAGCCGGGAGGAGACAAACGATCTCTCCCAGCGCTTCGATGAGCGGGCTCGGTACCCATGTATTCGTAAGCGTTCCGGACCGCGTCTGAGCCGTGCGGCTCACCACCGGTCCGTCAGCGACGAGAGCCGGATACTATGGGCGGCTCTCCGGTGCGTCAAGCAACAAAACCTTCTAATTTCTTACCGCGTCAGTTCGCCGACGCGCCTCTTACGCGGGACGCGAGCCTTGCTCGTCTCTTATCCAGGACGCGAGCCTTGCTCGTCCAGGCGCACCGGATTTGCCTTGGCGATGCGGTCCAACTCAATGAGCACCTGGAGGATCGCCGGCAGATCCCGCATGGCGATCATGTTGGGGCCGTCGGACGGCGCGCGGTCGGGATCGGGGTGGGTCTCGATGAACACTGCCGCAACGCCGACGGCGGCGGCGGCGCGGGCCAGAACCGGGGCGAAGCGGCGGTCGCCGCCCGATGCGGTTCCCTTGCCCCCCGGCTGCTGCACCGAGTGGGTGGCGTCGAACACCACCGGGCAGCCGGTCGCCGCCAGAATCGGCAGCGCCCGCATGTCGCTGACCAGCGTGTTGTACCCGAAGCTGGCGCCGCGTTCGGTGACCAGCACATGGTCGTTGCCGGAGTCGCGGATCTTGGCGACCACGCTCGCCATGTCCCAGGGAGCCAGGAACTGGCCCTTCTTGACGTTCACCGCACGACCGGCGACGGCGGCGGCGACGAGCAAATCGGTCTGGCGGCAAAGGAAGGCGGGGATCTGCAGCACGTCCACCGCTTCCGCCACGGGCGCGCACTGCTCGGCGGTGTGAACGTCGGTCAGCACCGGAAGTCCGGTCACGGCGCGGATCTCCGCCATCACCGGCAGCGCCGCCGCCATGCCGACGCCGCGCGCGCCGCCGAGACTGGTGCGGTTGGCCTTGTCGAAGGACGTCTTGTAGATCAGTCCGAGCCCGAGGCGCCGCGCCATCTCGGCCAAGGCATGGGCGCACTCCAGGGCGTGGCCGCGGCTCTCCATCGCGCACGGGCCGGCGATGAGCACCAGCGGCAGATCGTTGCCGATCGTGACGGATCCGACGGGGACGCGTCGCGGCGCGTTCATGATCGGGCCGCCGCGGGGATCAGCGGGTCGTGGCCGGCGGAAATCAGGCTTAGGTTGCAGAGAAAGCGCCGCCGCCCGTTCCGTTGCGGTGATTCTGCCCGGTAAAGTGGCGGAAAGGGTCGATTCGGCGCCACTGAGTCCAGGCTAACGCCTTGATTCAGTGGAAAATGTGTCCGAATCCGCGGTGCGCGGCGTATGCAGATGTATGCAAATGTATGCAAAACACTGCTTAACGCACTGCCACGCAACGATTCAACTAGAGCTTGTGTGCCGGCGGCGGCGATCGGCATGCGCGCTGCCTGCTGCCGGCGCACCCGCGCCGATATCAAGGATAATGAGCCTTTCCGCGCGCGCAATGTCAAATCCTCGAAACCTCGTACTACTAAACCCCGTCCATCCTGCGTCATTGCCAAGACTTGACCGGTTCCGCCGCCATCCGCAACGACAAACCGCGGCCGCGGCAAGAAAGCCAGGGAAAGCATGGACCCGTGTGCCGGACGGCCTAGAATGGGCGCATCGGGTGCGGTGCAGGGGCAGCGCCGCACTGCATCTGGCGGATCATGCTTCGCTCGGCCGCCCTTAAGAACTGAGTCGCGAATGAGCCAGCCCGGTCAGGACCCCGCCAGTGACCGCAACGCGTTGGCGGAGGATCGCAATCTGCTCGCGATCGAAAGGACGTTCGCCGCCTGGCTCCGCACCGGGCTCGGCGGGCTCGCGGTCGGCGTGGCCTTCGAGCGGTTGTTCCCGGATACCGATCCCGTATGGATCTCCAAGGCGGGCGCCACGTGTCTCATCACCCTCGCAATCGGCATATTTCTCTTCAGCCTCCGCGAGTATCTGCGGGCGCTCCGCCGCCTCGACCCGCATACGCTGCCGAAGCTGCCGGTAGCGATACCGGTCATCCTCGTCGCTCTGGCGGCCGCTGCTGCCGTCATCGCCGGAATGGTCTTGTGGTTTTTCTAGAGACCTGGTGCTTGCGCCCGAATCATTCGACTGGCCCGTGCACCAGGCTTTCCTCGGTTCCGATCTGCGGGCAAACGCCGGCGCCCGCCATGGAACGGAGGCGATGCTCCGGAGCACTTCCCATCCACGCGCAGTGGTGGTATAGACCAGGAAAATGATTGTATTCATGCGCCTGCGGTTCAGTAACGCGCGGTTCAGAAAGGAAGCGATAATGACTTTCCCTTCCAACTCCAGGATCGGCCCCTGGATCCGGCCCGGTCTGTGGCGCGGTTTTGCCCTGCTCACGGCGGGCGCTCTAATGCTGATGACGACGCCGGCGTTCTCCTTGTCGATCGAACTCAACCAGGTGAAGTACGGCCAGACGTTCCCGCTCGCCGGCGGCAAGGCCGGCGGCGTGCCCAAGGGGTATTCGGGAGGCGGATCGCTGGGTGGCGTCATGAAGAACGCCGAGCAGGTTTGGGAGACGGCGATCACCGACAAGGATCGGGTGCTCTTGAATTTCGGCTGGGGCACGCTCGAATACAAGGTTCTCGGACAGACGACCGTTTCCGGGAAGAAGGCGACATTGGTCTTCAACAACAAGAGACGGGACTGGTTTATCGACAAGACGCCCTTCAAGAACCAGGAGTTCGGCCCGCTGAGAACGAAGCGCGCCACGATCGACGGCAAGACCATGAACAGCGCGCGCTACAACAAGGCGCTCAGCGGCGGTCCGGCAGACGACCGCTTCGACCTGGTCACGGTCGCCCGCCATGAAGTCGGTCACGGCGTCGGCGCCTCGTTCCACTTGAAGGCCGAGATCAAGAACCTGGATCAAGCTTTGCTGGTGCCGAGCCTGCCTCCGGGCATGCGCCGAGACATCACCACGGTCGACGCGTGGGCAACGGCGGACCAAGCCGGCCATGATAGCTACCATCAGTACAGGGTCTACGCCACCCCCCTGCCCGCGAGCCTGCCGCTCGCCGCGACGGCTTTCGGCGCGCTCGGCATGATCGCGGCGCGTCGCCGACGCAAGACCGCGGCGTAGCACCCGCCACCGATGCCGTTGAGCGCAGACGACAGCCGGTCGCTTTACGAGACAGTGGAGGCGCCGTCCCTCAGCTGCGGCCTGCGGCGTGGTCGGCGGCGAACGCGCCGCGCTTGCCCAGCGGCTTCTCCGCCCCCACGGTGGTGTCCTTCGCGGTCTGGTGCTCCATCTCGGCGTTGATCTCGGCAGCTAGCAGAAAGACATAGGCGCTGATGTAGAACCACATCAGCAGAATGACCACGGCGCCGAGCGAACCGTACGTCTCGTTGTAGCTGTCGAACGCGGACACGTACCATGAGAACAGCATGGAAACACCGACCCAGAGGATCACCGCCCCGGACGCTCCCCAGCTCACCCAGCGCCAGCGCGGCGCCCGGCGGCTCGGCCCGTAGCGATAGAGGGCGGCGAACGCGATCATCGCCAGAACCAGCAAGATCGGCCAGCGAAGGACGGAGATCAGCCACTGCGCCGCATCGCCGAGGCCGAGATTGCCCCCGACACTGTCAAGCAAAGCCGGCACCACCACGATGAGCGCCAGGGTGACGATGGTGCCGATGATCGCGCCGAGAGTGAGCAAGAGGGCGGTCGCGTTGAACTTGAGGAAGTTGCGCTTCTCGTCTTCGCGGTAGGTGATGTTGAGGGCCCTCATCAGCGCCTTGGTGCCCTTGGTGGCGGACCACAAGGCGAGCAGGATGCTGCCGATGGCGACCAGGCCGAGGCTCTGCGCCGGCTTGGCGGCGACGGCGGTGAGTTGGCCTTCGATGATCGAGCGCCCGGCCTCGGGAATCATGCCGGTGAGTTGCTGCATCTGGGCCTGAACCGTCGCCGGGTCCATGACCAGGCCGAAGATGGCGACCAGGGCGGCGATGCCGGGGAAGATGGCCAGCAGCCCGTAGAAGGCGACGCCGGCGGCGATCAGATCGACGTTGTCCCGCGACACCTCGTCCTTCACCCGCCACAATATCTCCCGCCACCCCCGCCGGGGAATCTGCGACGGCCGCGCAGCAGAGCGGCCGGAGGGCTGCTTCGGTTCATCCGCCTTGTCTTTGCTCTTCCGTCTCAGCGCAACCATCACAGCCTCCTCGGGTGGAGTTGCAACACGTCACTCTCTGGGCGATGTGCGCAAGCGGCGTGCGAACGTTTCGGCGCGAAGGCGCAACGTCTTGATCCGGTGGAAGTTCCACCGGATCAAGACACACTGCAACCGTTCTCTGAAAAACGAGCGGCGGAGCGCTCGGGTTGAGCAAGCCGCTCCGCCGTCCGCAGGCGCTGCGTTCGCTAATCTCGTGGCCTCAGGCCGCCTGCCTCCGCCACTTGCCGACGCCGACCAACGTCGCCAATGCCGTGAGGAACATCCAGACGGCCGCCGGCAGCGGCGTCGCCCGCACCTGGAAGTCGGTGGTGAAGGCACCGTCGCCGCCTTGGCCGGTGATGTCGAGGGCGAAGGCGATGTCGAGGATGCCGTCGGCGCTGACGTAGGTCCCCATGTCGCCGAGCCGTTCCGTCGTGCCGCTGAAGTACGCCAGCGCCGCCGCAACGTCGGTGAACACCCGCTCGAAGCTGACGGCGCCGCCTTCCACATCGACCGCGAACTTGATGCGCTCGATCGCGCTCGCAGCACCGTCGACCGCGGCACTGAGCAGGTCGAGCCGCAGAACTGGCGCAGCGGCGATTAAGGACGCCACGTCGGCGGCGAAGTCGAGCCGGCTGGTATGAGTGTGGCGATCGTCGCTGCCGAGAGTAAATCCGGCGCCCAGCGTTCCGGCCGCGACCGTCACCCGCGAGGCGCCGCGAACGTCGGCCGGACCTTTGGCGCCGGGAAACAGGCTGCCGTAGGCGATGGCGCCGGTCTGCGGGCTGGCGCCCGCCCCGCCGAACACCGAGTGCGGCCGGAAGATCGCCGCCCCGGCCTTGGCGACGTTGCGCACCGGGCCGTCGGCCGCCGCATGCGCCGTCACCGACCCCGCCGGCCCGCGTGCCACCGCCTGCGCATCGGCCGATCCGGGGAGCCCGGCAGGTGCGGCGCGCATGTTCCAGTCACAGCACCCGGAGCCGCCAAGTCCGCCCTCGGCTTCGGCGACTGCCGATATGCGTCCCCGCCCGCTCCCTTCTGCATGTGCGTCGGCATTGCCGCCGTCTCCGGATGGATCGCCCCAAGAAAAGCCATTGTCGCCCCCGGCACCACCGGCCGCTTTGGCCCGAACGTCCGTGAAGCGACCGTTTTTGCCGAACGCGCGTGCCGATGCTGCACCGCCGAAGCCGTGCTCGAGATCAGCTTCGTTGGCGTCGCCGCCATCCGCCTCGGCCACTGCTCGCACGTGATCGGTGCCCCGCGCCTCAGCCACCGCTGCGGCTTGACCCCCATCGAGTTCATATCCCCCGCCAATATACCCCGCTGCGTCACTGCCTCGCGCCAGCGCGCTGGCGACGGCGCTACCGGCTTCGACCTTCGTCGTGGCCTTCGCGTTGGCATCGGCACCGCTGCCGAAGACGGGAACGCCCCCGTTCGCACGGGCCGTGGCCGTTCCGAGGCCTTTGCCGACGATCGCCGTGGATCGAGCCACGGCATCGCCGCCCTTGTTGCCAGGGTACGATCCGCCTCTACCTTCTTGGCTACCTCCCGTAGCCATGGCATCCGCGTGCGCTGCGCCGCGCCTGGCCTCAGCCACCGCTTCGGATAGGGCCTCGCCTCCGCGACCCGGTATCTCGCTCGCCTCGCCTTGACCACCAACTCCACCAACCGCGGACGAAAGAGCAGTCGATGTCCCGCTACGAACTTTGGCTCGCGCTTCAGAGGCAGCACTACCGCCATGGCCCGCGCTGTTATAAGGCGCGCCCTCACCGCCTGCGCCACCAGCGGAATGCGCTACGGCCGTCGCATCGGCATCAGTAGCGGTCGCCACTGCGATGGCGTCGGCTCCTCCGCCGGCGCCGGCGGCGGAGCCCGGAGGTCGGCCATTGCCGTCTGCTCCATGACCTCCCGTCGCCCTGGCGTCCGCGCTTGCGCCCACGACGGTCGTGGACGTGATGGCGATCGCCTCCGCGTCGCCGCCCGCACCGCCGGTGGTATTATGGCCGCTTCCGACACCGCTGATGCCGCCGGTGCCGCCGATGGCGGTTGCGGAGTGGCTGGGGCGCGACGTGCCGCTGGCTTCGGCAATAGCGTCGCCGCCGCGTCCGCCAACTGCGCCTTCGCCGTCGTTGTAATCCGATGGAATACCTGCTCCGCCGTTGCCGCCAGCACCGCCATCACCACCTATCGCCGTGGCCGAGACCGTGGCGCCGTTGGCAAAGGCATCACCGCCCGGTTGTCCCGGCTGGCCGTCCTGACCGCGTGTCCCCGGCACTCCGTCCTGGCCGTCGGAACCGTCTGCTCCGAGATCCACCACCTGTGCCGCCGCCGGACCGGCTACGCCCAACGCCAGCGCCAAAGCCGCGACCACCATCAAACATTCGTGCTTGTGTTTCAAGTTTGTCCCGCCTCTTCATTCCGCTATAGCATCATGCCATGCGCTTGTTGACGACGCTGCCACGATGCCGCACCCTCGTCAAGCAATAGTAGCAGCAGGCCGAAAAGTGCCACTGCAGAGGGCATCGTACTTCGTCGACAGTTCGCCGCCCTGCCCTACACCCGCCGGAACTGGGTGATGGCGGCGCGGATGAATGAGGGGAGCTTAGATCCGGCCGAATGCCTTGCATCCGCTGAACGGAGGCCTATTCTTAGATGCATGGGCGGATCGTGCCCTTGAACGAATAGACCTGTGAGCCGGTTCATTCCGACGCCCCGCGATGCGGGTGCACTTCGGTGCTCGGGAGTGGGCCGGCTCCAGCGATTCTGGCCAGCTCTATGCTCCGTCCGCTCTACGCCATTCTTCTCGATGGCGGTTTCGTCACCAAGAAGCTCTATTCGGAACTAAAACGACACCCCACGGCAGACGACGTGGTCGGCCTTTGCAATCGACTGCGGTCAGTGCCGGAGGTCACGGACTACGAGCTTCTGCGTATCTACTACTACGACGCTTATCCTTCATCCGAACAGGTCAAGCGGCCGGTCAGCGGTGCAAAGTACGATCTCGCCACCACCGATCGGTTTCGAGGCTCGCAAAGTTTCTTCGACCAACTGGTGCTGAAGCCCTACTTCGCTTTGAGAATGGGGCACGTTGTCCTCTCCCCCGAGAGGTGGCGGATCAAACCGAGCGTCGCTCGAAAACTTGTTCAAGATGCTCGCCCGCTCAAGGACGACGACTTCGTTCCCGACATCTCTCAGAAAGGTGTCGACATGAGGGTCGGCATGGACATGGCGCGTTTGGCGCTGCGAGAGAGCGTGCGGGCCGTGATCGTGGTCACCGGCGATTCGGACTTCGTCCCGGCCTTCAAGTTCGTTCGTCGGGAGGGTGTCAAAGTGATTCTCGAGGCTATGGGACATGGAGTGCGCGTCGAACTCAAGCAGCATTCGGATGTTGTGCTTGAAACTTCGCCCCGGTGACCATTGCGCCTGCGTTTCCGTGACGCCGTCTACACCAGCCTTGACTGGGCCATGGCGGCGCGGATGAAGGAGGGGAACAGGGGGTGGGGGGCGAAGGGCTTGGATTTGAGCTCGGGGTGGAACTGGACGCCGATGAACCACGGGTGGTCGGGGATCTCGACGATCTCCGGCAGGAGCCCGTCGGGCGACATGCCGGAGAAGCAGAGGCCCCTGCTCTCCAGCACCGCCAGATAGTTGTTGTTGACCTCGAAACGGTGGCGGTGGCGCTCCGAGATGCGATCCGCGCCGAAGATCTCGCGCACCCGGCTGCCGCCCCGGATGACGCAGTCGTATGCGCCGAGCCGCATGGTTCCGCCGAGGTCGCCCTCCGCCGTGCGCCGCTCAAGGGCGTTGCCGCGCATCCACTCGGTCATCAGGCCGACCACCGGCGCCGGGCACGGGCCGAACTCGGTTGAGCCGGCGTCGGGGATGCCGGCCAGGTTCCGGGCGGCTTCGACCACCGCCATCTGCATCCCGAAGCAGATGCCGAAATAGGGCACCCGCCGCTCGCGCGCGAAGCGCGCCGCCTGCACCTTGCCGCGCGCGCCGCGTTCGCCGAAGCCGCCGGGCACGAGAACGCCATGGACGCCGTCGAGACGGTCGAGCACCCCGCCGTTGTCGAACACCGCCGCGTCGATCCAGTCGATGTTGACCTTGACCCGGTTGGCGATGCCGCCGTGGATCAGCGCCTCGGTCAGCGACTTGTACGCGTCGAGCAGCCCGGTGTACTTGCCGACGACGGCGATGTTGACCTCGCCCTCGGGGCGGGTGAGGCGATCGACGATGTCGTGCCAGGTGGAGAGATCGGGCGGCGGCGTGTCGAGGCCGAAATAGCGGCAGATCTCGTCGTCGAGGCCCTCCTGGTGGTAGGTGATCGGCACCGCGTAGATGCTGCTCACATCGAGGCCGGGGATCACCGCCTGTTCCCGCACGTTGCAGAACAGCGCGATCTTGCGGCGCTCCGCCGGCGGAATCGGCCGGTCGCAGCGGCAGATCAGCAGGTCCGGCTGGATGCCGACGTTGAGCAGTTCCTTGACCGAATGCTGGGTCGGCTTGGTCTTGAGTTCGCCCGCCGCCGACACGAACGGCACCAGGGTGAGGTGCACGAACATGACCCGCTGACGCCCGAGGTCGTTGCCGATCTGGCGGATCGCTTCCAGGAACGGCAGGCCCTCGATGTCGCCGACGGTGCCGCCGATCTCGACCAGCACGAAGTCTTCGTCGCCGTCGAGGTCGCCCAGCACGAACGCCTTGATGGCGTCGGTGATGTGGGGGATGACCTGGATGGTGGCGCCGAGGTAGTCGCCGTGGCGCTCGCGGGCGATGACGTCGGAGTAGATGCGCCCGGTGGTGGCGTTGTCGGATCTGCGCGCCGGCACGCCAGTGAACCGTTCGTAATGGCCGAGGTCGAGGTCGGTCTCGGCGCCGTCGTCGGTGACGTAGACCTCGCCGTGCTGGTAGGGGCTCATGGTGCCCGGATCGACGTTGATGTAGGGGTCGAGCTTGCGCAGGCGCACCTTGAACCCGCGCGCCTGCAACAGCGCGCCGAGCGCCGCCGAGGCCAAGCCCTTGCCGAGGGAGGAGACCACGCCGCCGGTGATGAATATGAACCGCGTCATGGACCTGCAGTGTACAGCAAATGGGCCAGAGTTAGAAAGAAAAGTCAGAAAGCAGAGAGGCGGCCCGAAAGCCGCCTGCCTGAGTTTCCATGACCGTCTTCCGACGTTCGCACCGCCTCAGCGCTCCAGCGGCACCACCGGGCCTTCCGGCTCCACGGGCTGTTCCTGCGCGGGCGGCGGCGTTTCGTCCAGGATCGACCGGCTGCCGCGCCCGGTCTCCGCGAGCTTGGCGAGGGTGAGGCTGGTGACGATAAAGCCGACCGCCAGGATCGCGGTGGTCCGCGTCAAGAGGTTGCCGGCGCTGCGTCCGGTCAGGAATCCGCTCATGCCGCCGCCGCCGCCGATCCCCAAGGCGCCGCCCTCGCTCTTCTGCAGGAGGACGACGCCGACCAGGGCGATCGCCAGGATCAGATGGATGACCAGAACGACGTTGATGATGCCGTCCAACGAACACTCCTTTGTCCTGTAGGCCTGGCTTGAAGGCGCAGGCGCGTTCGGCCCGGCCGCGCGACCTTACGACGCGCTATTGGCAATGGTCATGAAGTCGTCGACCTTCAGCGAGGCGCCGCCGATGAGGCCGCCATCGATGTCCGGTTGGCGGAGCAGTTCCGCCGCGTTCTTCGCGTTCATGGAGCCGCCGTAGAGCACCCGCATGTCATCGGCGACGGCCTGGCCGAGCTTGCCGGCCAACTCGCTGCGGATCATCGCGTGCACTTCCTGGGCCTGCTCCGGCGTCGCGGTGCGGCCGGTGCCGATCGCCCACACCGGCTCGTAGGCGACGACGGTGTTGTCGGCGGTGGCGCCGTCGGGCAGCGAGCCGAGGAGCTGGCGGCGGTTGACGTCGATGGTCTTGCCGGCGTCCCGCTCCTCCAAGGTTTCGCCGATGCAGACGATGGCGACCAGCCCGGCCTTGAGCGCCGCCTCGGCCTTTGCCTTGACGATGGCGTCGGTCTCGGCGTGGTCGGTGCGACGCTCCGAGTGGCCGACGATGACGTGGCTGCAGCCAGCGTCCTTCAGCATCGCCGCGCTGGTGTCGCCGGTGTGGGCGCCCTTCTCGTCCATGTGGCAATCCTGGCCGCCGACCATGATGTTGGAGCCGGCGACCGCCTCGACGATCTTCGGGATCAGCACGAACGGCGGGCAGACCAGCATGTCGGCCTTGTCGCCCTCGCCCGCCTTGCGCCGCTCGGCGAGGCCGGAGGCAAGCGCCAAACCGTCGGCCTTCAGTCCGTTCATCTTCCAGTTGCCGGCGGCGAGGATGCGTCGGGCCATTGATCTTCTCCCTGATGGTCTATAGTTGGCGATGAGTCGCTATGGCTGGATGTGAAGCGCGGCCTCTTTACCACGGCCGCTCGCATGCGTCCAACAGGAAGGCGCGGCCGGCGCGAGACGCGGACGTCGCCGAACAGCGAGGCGAAATGGGAAGCGTCGCAGCTCCGACGACGCAACCCGCTTGGTGCAGCAAAATCCTCCCGCTTCCTTCGATTGATAATGAGTCGTAGACTTCTTCATCAACACCGGGCTGGCGGAAAACCGCCCCGTCTTGTCCAAGTCACACATGGAGGCCCGGAGGCCCGGTCGCACGGCGGGTAGCCTCTGAAGGGCCTTGAACGGGAGGAGTGACGATGGTCCGAAAGCATTTTGGGCGCGTGCTCATGGTGGGCACCGCCGCGTTCACCACGCTGGCAATCGAGCCTGGGGATGCAGACGCACACGGTCCGCAGCATGCGGTCGTTCCGGCCGCCGAACCGCCGGCGGCGTCGGATGCGGATGGAACGCCATCCGGACTCCTGATACCGGCGCATTTGCTGGCGGCGGTGTGCGGCGATCCCGCCGTCGACCGGAACTCCGGCTTCAAGCAGCGGCTTCAACTGGCGAAAGCCTCCAGCGACCAGGTGAATGCCTACGGGGCTGCGCCGCCGCCACTGTTCGAGAACCTGGGCGACGATTCCTTCGCGATTACGACGAGCAGCGATGAAGCGCAGCGCTATTTCGATCAGGGCCTGAGACTGGCATACGCGTTCAATCATCCGGAAGCGCTCCGCGCCTTCCGCTACGCCGAGACGCTGGACCCGAAGTGCGCCATGTGCGCCTGGGGGCAAGCCTACGTGCTCGGCCCCAACATCAACGCGCCCATGGACCCGTCTGCCATCGGTCCTGCCAGGGAGGCCGCGGACCGAGCGATGGCGATGCGGGGCGGCACCGGCGCCCTCGAACAAGCCCTGATCGAGGCGCTGGACTCCCGCTATTCGCCGGATCCCGAACTCGAACGCGCCGTCCTCAATCAGGCCTACGCCGACGCCATGGCCGAGGTGGCGGACGCTCATGCCCGCAGTGCGACCGTCCAGTCCCTCTATGCCGACGCGCTGATGAACGTCTCGCCGTGGAACTACTGGGAGGAAGACGGCAAGACGCTGAAACCACCGGTCGCCAACCTGGTCCGGACGCTGGAGACGGCTCTCGCGAACGAGCCTCGCCATCCTTACGCGATCCACCTCTACATCCACGCGGTCGAGGCCTCGCAGACGCCGGAGCGGGCGGAGACCCATGCCGATCATCTGGCGGCGGAAATCCCCGGCGCCGGTCACATCGTTCACATGCCGTCGCACATCTACTTCCGCATCGGCCGCCTGCGGGATTCCATCGCCGCCAACCGCGACGCCGTCGCCGCCGACGAGGCCTATCTGGCCCAGGTCTCGCCGGACGGCCTGTATCCCTACTCCTACTACCCGCACAACGTGCATTTCTTGCTGGAGTCGGCGCGAATGGCCGGAGACGGGGCGACGGCGGTGGCGACGGCGGAAAAGCTGCCGGCGACCACCATCGACGACGTGTCGGCGATGCTGCCGCGGGTTCAACTCATCGACGCGGCGCCCTACTTCGCGCACGCCCAGTTCAGCGAACCGAAGACCATTCTCGCCCTGAACGATCCCGGTGACCGGCTGCCCTACGTCAAGGCCATGTGGCACTACGCGCGCGCTGTCGCCTACGCGGCGGGCGGCGATGCGGATGCGGCCAGGTCGGAGGCTGACGCCATCGACGCCATGAGAGAAGGCGTCGACTGGACGGGCATCGTCGAGGGCGGCGTTCCGGCCCCGCAACTTCTCGAGCTTGCCGGCCACGTCATCGACGGCCGGATTCAGCAGGCGGCAGGGGATTACCGGGGCGCAGTGGCGGCGTTCGAGGAGGCAGTGGCGATCGAGGATGCCCTTCCCTACCTGGAACCGCCGTACTGGTACTATCCGGTCCGCCAGTCGCTCGGGGCGGCGCTGCTCCAGGCCGACAGGCCGGCCGAGGCCGAGACGGCCTTCAAGGCGGCGCTCGAGCAGTTCCCGAACAACGCGTGGTCGCTCTATGGACTGAAGGAGGCTCAGGAAGCGCAGAACCTGACAGCCGCCGCCGCCGAGACGGAGGAGAAACTGAAGGGTGCGCTGGTCGGCGACATGGCGGAGGTGGACCTGGCGCGGTTGTAGGTTGGAGCCGATTGCAGTTCCGGAGCGAGCGCGATCGGCCGGGTCCGGTTGATCGCCTGCTGCTTCGGGTTGGTGACCGGTTCCGCCGACGGCGGGCTCAGAAGTCGCGCGTTTCGCCGGGCTGCATGACCACGATGTCGCCGTCATAATTGCCGAGGGCGTCGATGAACTGCTCCGGCGTTCCCTTGAGCGCCGGCGTGGTGCCGTAGTGCATGGGCACCACGATCCTGGTCTTGAGCAGGGTCTTGACGGCGAACGCCGCGTGCGCCGGATCCATGACGAAGTGTCCCCCGATGGGCAGGAACGCGACGTCCGGCCGGTAGAGCTCTGCGATCAACGCCATGTCGCTGAACACGCCGGTGTCGCCGGCGTGGTATAACGTCGGTCCGTCCGTCAAAGCGATGATGTAGCCCGCGGGCTCGCCGCCCGGGTGGTTGCGGTCGTCATGGACGAAGTTCGAGCTGTGCTCGGCGCGCACCATGGTGACGGCGACGCCGTCGCCGATGGGCCGGATCGTGCCGCCCTTGTTGAACCGGATCAATTGTTCCGAAGGCACCAGGCCGAGCAGGCGGAACGTGGTGCCGAGGTCGGCGTTCATCGCCACCTTGGCCCCGGTCATCTCCGCCAGCTTCACGGTGTCGCCGACGTGATCGCCGTGGCCGTGGGTGACCAGGATCAGGTCCACCGGGCCGATCTTGCCGAGATCCTTCAGCTCTTCGGGCGTCTTCGGATTGCCGGTGATGAACGGGTCGATGAGGATGACCTTGCCGTCGCCGGTCGTGATCCTGAACGCCGACTGCCCGAACCACTGCACCTCCGCCGCCACCGCGGCCAAGGGCGCCGCCAAGAGCGCCAATCCGAGCAGAGCCGATGACCATAGCCGTGCCGACATGAGCATCCCTCCCGATTCTTGGTCATCCTGCGCAGGCGCTTGCCGCGCCGTTAGAGGTACATGGTGAGCGCACGAAGCCATTCAAACCGCGACTGCCTTACATGAACTGCACATGCGGTCAGTGTAGCGGCAAGTTGTTTCTCTTTATCATCCTACGGTTGACGTACAATCTGAAGCCACCATATACGTCACATACCCGGTGAGCGGCTTTCATGCAGAGCAAACTGACACTCCGCCTCGACGACGAGCTGATCCGCAAGGCCAAGGATTACGGCCGGCGGCGGAGGAAATCCGTATCGCAGATGGTGGCGGAGTACTTCCGCGCCCTCGATACCACCGGATCCGCAGAGGCCGACGCGACGCCGCCTCTGACGAGTTCGCTTTGCGGGCTCCTCAACGATGTCAAGGTTGACGAGGCCGATTACCGGGCGCGCCTTGAAGACAAATACTCTTGAAGCTTCTCCTCGACACGAACGTCGTTCTCGACGTTCTGGTCGCGCGGCAGCCGCTTTTTTTTCGGCGCGAGGGATATCTTCAGTCGCATCGAGCGCGGGGAACACGCCGGTTTTCAGTGCGCGACCACCGTCACGACGATCCACTATCTCGTCGCCAAGTCCGTCGGCCGGAAAGCTGCCGACGAGGCGGTTGCCGTTCTGATGTCGCTGTTCCGTGTGCTCCCGGTGACGCACGCTGTTCTCGATTCCGCGCTCAAGGCGGGATTTGACGATTTCGAGGACGCGGTGCTTCACGAGACTGCGCGTCACGCGGCACCAGACGGTATCGTCACCCGCGATGCCACGGGATTCCGTACCGCCAGCGTGGCCGTGTATCAGCCGGATGAATTCATCCGATATGGGAGTCGGCGGAGCGCCGATGAGGCGACAGTGGCGGGTCCGCTGCCAACATCCGCAACATGTTACGAGGTCTTCGTCGAGAGACCGGCTGTTTTTGCGGTGCCGCTTGAAGTCTCGCCGGAGGGCGCTCGTCCGTTCAATCCGGCGCATTCAGATCCGCCAACAACCCGTCGACGGAGCCGAAGGGCGCCAAGCCGCCGCGCCGCGCCTGCGCCACGGCAGCGACCGTCTCGCCGTTCGGCACCTTGAGCGCGAACGGCAAAGCCTTCTCGGCCGCGACGCGAACCAGCATGAGAAGGATAGCGTCGGACACCGTCAGCCCCCCGGCTCTTGCGAAGAACTGCGGCAGGCGCCTGTCGGGACAACGCCTATAATTATGGCTGCGGCGCGAGTTGCGACGGCGCTGCCATGATCATCGTTCCGTGCCCATTCGGTTCGCGCCAGAGAACAATACCATTCGCCCACAGCACGCGCTCCACGTGGATGTTAAGCGCATAAAAGTCGGTGCGCGTCCAAGTCTCTTTCTGCCAAAAGCGCTGAAGGTCTTTGGAGAACACCTCAATCCAACTGGTGAGTTGGCGCGCTGCCAGTGTAGCGCGAACGTCGCTCTCGCTGGTCGAGAAATCTAGCCTGCTCGTGCCGTGGCGGTGGCCGAGCAGCCGCGCCGTACTGATCAGCATCTCGCTCGCCGCACCGTGCGCGGTCTCGAACAGCTTGGGATAGTCCGGGCTGTCGGCGTGCTCTTCCTTCGCATTCGCAATCGTCACCGAGGCGTTGTCGAAGCTGTTGATCAAGTACTTCGAGAATTCCTGTTGGACCATTGCGTCCGCGCCAAACTGGGCGCTGTCGCGTGCATAGCGATACGCCCGCACGGCTTTGCGAACGGCACAGTGCAATACACCGTCGTGATCGGTCATCAACACGGGCTCTAGCAAGAAAGAGGGAAGCGCCTTCTCAATCTGGCTCAAGGTGCAAGCTTGCACTAGCCCCGCGACGAGGAAATGGAGTGCCATCTCAGCATGTTCCTGCTCGTCAGCGATGAGCGATTGGCCATAGGCGGCATGCATCACGATGCGTACCTTGGCAACGCCATCCCGCAGAACCAGCGCGGTCGCCGCTCCTTGCGCGATGTAGTCGGGCACCCCTTCCGGCGTCGTGTCGATGTCGAAACTGCGCTCCAGATCGTTAAGCGCGCCCTGATGGTCCGCAGCGAACGTAATACCGTCGAGGCGCTCAAGATCGAAAAGTGGTCGGACATGCTCGAGGAGCCTTTGCGTCATCTCACTGATCGGCCTAACTTCTTCCTCTGTGCCGAGGTTGGTAAAGGTTAACTGGTAGCTCACCGGCGGCAACGTCGGTCGGTCGCTGCCGCTTTCATCAGATAACCGCTTGTTCGGAAGCACATCTTTCAGCGCAGCCTGGACAACAGCGTCGATTTTAGTTCTCCAGCGCTGGCCCATCTTCGCGCCCAATTGGGCGAAGAAAGGCGATTGCGACGCGGTGATGAAAAGTTCGTCGCTGCAAGCTGCCGCATCGCAATTGAAGTTTGCAAGATCGGGCGCATCGCGGCCGGGCCGCACACCGACCAGCAGCTTCTCCGATGTGATCGGCATGACAACGGCGGAAACGGTGGCCATCGTTGTCATCATGTAGGGAAGGAACGGGCCTCCTTCTTCATCCGCCCCGAGTGCCACGCAATCGGGCAAGATCGCGCCCTCTGGCGGGGCGGCGCGAATATGCCACTCCAGCGCTTCGAGCGAGGTCTTGCGCGGTTCTGCGATCAGTGCTTGCCCAAGCGCTTTATTGTGACCGTCGCGCACCAGGTCATGGAGTCGATCCAACACTGAGGTGAACGCATCCGTGACGCCCCAAGTCTTCGCGTCGAAGCTTCCGACGACATGCTCCTTCGCCGCCATGAATATCATCCTGTCCAAGAGGCTCTTGGGGATGGACAGCAACTCCAGCAGGGTTTTGAGATGGAGTTCCTTATCGAGTACCGACGCTATGTGCTCGTTCCAAATCTGGTTGGGCTCTGGCTCGGCTAAGCCCGACATCTGCACGACCGTGTCTTCGTCGGAAAAGGCTTCGGTCGCCGCCTTCACGAACTTCTCCATCACGCTGCTGAAGGAGCGGCGCATGTGCGCGCTACGTGGTGTCAGGTGCGCGATCACCTCTGCGGCCACACCCGCATTGACCGCGCCGTCAATCGACACCGCACGCAGGTTGATCAGCAGGCCACCCAACCTGTTCTCGTAGTTAGTGATCAGGTCATCAAGAGTTTTACTTCCGTCTCTCGATAGGCGCGAGTAGAAGTAGCGTTGCGCCGCCACGTCGCTGATCGACGCGGGAAAACTGCTGCCGTCCCGACGATGCACGTAGGTCTTTTCGGTCTTCACGTCGCAAAGAAATCCGCGTTGCAAAGACTGCGGGACATGATGTTGTTTCCTGCCTGCCACGATTGTCCTCAATGCTGTCGGCGCAATTTAGCTGATTTGCCTCAGGCTCTTCTAGCTAACATTGGAGAGGGTTTGCGCGCACGCTAACAATGAGGACGCGAAAGATATGCTCGCGGGCTTGAGCCGCCATCGATCGTGAATCAGCCCAAGTTGCGCTCGTGAAGGTTCGTGCGCGGCGAGTTCCTAAAGCAGCACCATGAAACACAAAAATCTCCAGGAAAGGCTGAACATAGCACCTCGCCGCAGCACCCGCCGTTCTCGCCCCTACCCCTCCGCGGCGAACCTTACGGCTTCTTCGGCGGCGCGGATTAGGGCGCGGGCTTTGGAGCGGGATTCCTGGTATTCGGCTTCCGGGTCGCTGTCGGCGACGACGCCGCCGCCGGCCTGGACGTAGAGGACGCCGTCCTTGACGACGGCAGTGCGGAGCGCGATGCAGGTGTCCATCTGGCCGTCGGCGCTGATGTAGCCGATGGCGCCGCCGTAGATACCGCGGCGCTCGGGCTCCAACTCGTCGATGATCTCCATGGCGCGGATCTTCGGCGCGCCGGAGACGGTGCCGGCGGGAAAGCCGGCGAACAGGGCGTCGACGGCGTCGTATTTCGGGTCCAGTTCGCCCTCGACGTTGGAGACGATGTGCATGACGTGCGAGTAGTGCTCGATCTCCATCATCCCGGTGACGCGGACGGTGCCGACGCGGGCGACGCGGCCGACGTCGTTGCGGCCGAGATCCAGCAGCATCAGGTGCTCGGCCCGCTCCTTGGGGTCGGCGAGCAGCTCCTCGGCCAGCGCCCGGTCCTCCTCCGGCGTCTCGCCGCGGCGCCTGGTGCCGGCGATGGGGCGGATGGTGACCCGGCCTCCGCGCACCCGCACCAGTATCTCGGGGCTCGACCCCACGACGCTGAAGCCGCCGAAGTCCAGGAAGAACAGGAACGGCGACGGGTTGAGGCGGCGAAGCGCCCGATAGAGCGCGAACGGCGGCAGCTTGAACGGCAACTGGAAGCGCTGCGACGGCACCACCTGGAAGATGTCGCCGGCGAAGATGTACTCCTTCGCGCGGGCGACCATGGCGTGGTAGCCGTCGCGGCCGACGTTGGAGGTCGGCATCGGCAACTCTTCCGCCTCCTCGGCCGCGGCGCGCCGGTAGGGCAGCGAGCGGCCGAAGTCGGCGACGATGTCGGCGAGGCGCTTGCGGGCCTGGTCGTAGGCGGCGCGGGCGGCCATGCCGTCGTCCGGCCATGCCGGCGTCACCACCGTGACCGTGTCCTCGATGGTGTCGAACACCGCCATCACCGTCGGGCGCAGCAGAATACCGTCCGGAACTCCGAGCGTGTCCGGGTTCGTATCCGGAAGCCGCTCCACGAGGCGCACCATGTCGTATGACATGTAGCCGACCAGCCCCGCTGCCATCGGCGGCAGCCCCGCCGGCAGGGCGATGCGGCTCTCGGCGACCAGGGACCGGAGGGAGGCCAGGGCGCCGTCGCGCGCCGCCACCGGGCAGGGCGCGAACGCGTCGGGATCGAAACGGGCCTGGCGGTTGATGTGAGCCTGGTTGCCGGAGCAGCGCCAGATCAGATCCGGCTTGAGTCCGATGATCGAGTAGCGGCCGCGGACCGCGCCGCCTTCGACCGATTCCAGCAGAAACGCGTTCGGGCGGCCGTCGGCGAGCTTGAGCATGGCGGAGACCGGCGTCTCCAGGTCGGCGACCAGGCGGGTCCACACCACCTGCGGCCGACCATCGTCGTAGACCGCAGCGAACGGCTCGAGCGCCGGGTGGACGTCCATGGTCGGCGCCTACTGCTGCTGCTGCGGCTGAAACAGGTCGCTGAGCACGCGGGTGTTGGCTTCGACCGGATGCCGACGCTGCAGCGCCCCGGCAAGCTGGTCCACGATGTCGGTCTGCAGCGCCTCGGTCAGTTCATCGCGCAACGTCGCCACGGCCTCGCGGTCGGCGCGCGGTTCCGCTTCGACAACCTCCCGCACGCGGGCCACATGGACGGCGCCGCCGGCATCGACGACGACCACGCCTCCCGGTTCGGTCTCGAACAGCGCCGATACCAGGGACCGAGGCCAGCCGGGTTCGCCACCCTCGCCGGAGCGCTTGACCGGCGCGCCTGTGACCGCCTCGTAGCCTTTGTCCCGCGCCGCTTCACCGATGGGCCGGCCGCCACGAACCTCGGCGGCCAACGCCTCCGCGGCCTGCCTGGCGGCTTCGGCCCGGCGCTCGGCCATGACGGCGTCCCGCACCTCATCGCGCACCGCGTCCAGAGGTTTGCGCTGGGGCGGCGTGGCGGTGTCGACCCGCACGATGAAGTAGCCGTCGCTGCCGGTCTGGGTGAGCAGGCTGTCGCTGCCGACATCGGTCGCAAACGCCGTCGCCGGCAGCTCCGGCGGGATGTCGGCCACCGCCGCACCCTCGGCATCGCGGCCGGCGGCATCGAGAGCCGGAACGCGGATGAGCTTGAGGTTTAGGGACCGCGCCGCGTCCTCGAGGGAGGCGCCGCCGCCGAGCGCGTCTTCCAGGCGAGTAGATAGATCGTACAAGGCATCCACCGCCTTCTCGCGCGCAATCATCTCCGACAGCTCGTCGCGGGCCTCGGCGAGCGTCCGCGTCCGAGCCGGCTGCACTTCCGTCACGCGAATGAGGTGCCAACCGAGCGGCGAGCGGATCGGCGCCGTCACCTCTCCGTGCGCCGTTGCGAACACGGCGTCGGCGAGTTCCGGTATCAGTTCCTCCCTGCTCATGGCCCCGATGTCGAGGTCGCTGCTCTCCAGCCCGGCGACCTCCTTGGCCACGGCGGCGAAATCGGCGCCTTGCTTCAGACGTTCGGCGGCGCGCTCGGCCGACGCCTGGTCCGGAAACAGGATCTGCTGCAGGGAGCGGCGTTCGGGTTCGGCATATTCGTCCTGGTGCTCGTCATAGGCGGCCTGCAACTCCTCTTCGGACGCCGCCATCTCCGCGGCCAGATCGGCGGCGGTGAGCACCACCGCCGTCACCTGGCGGATCTCCGGAGTCGTGAAGGCGTCAGGATGGGAGTCGTAGTAAGCCTGCAGCGCCGCCGCGTCCGGTTCCGGCACCGCCGTCATCGCCGCCGCTGCGATCGGCACCACCTCCGCGACGCGCGCTTCGTTGCGGAACCGATAGGCCTGGTCGACCAGAGCCTCCGGCGCCACCACGCCGGCCTGCAGGGTGCCGATGTACTCGGTCCGCGCCAGATCGCGGCGCAGGCGCTCTTCGTACTGGCGCTCGCTGAAGCCGGCGTTGCGGAGCGCCAGGCTATAGACCTCTCGATCGAAGTCGCCTTCCGAGTTGCGGAAGTCCGGGTCGTTGCGGATGACCTTGCCGATGGTCGCGTCGCTGACCGCCAGACCCAGGTCCGAAGCACCTAGGTCTAGCAAGGTGCGATTGACGATCTGGCCGATCACCGCCTGCGGCAAGCCCATGGCGCGGGCTTGCTCGGCGTCAAAGCTTTGGCCGGAGAGCTGGCGCAAGCGCTGCATCTGGCGCTGGTAGTCCTCCGATATCGCTTGCGCCGGAATCTCGACGTCGCCGACCCGCACCGCCCAATCGCCGCCGCCCGGCGCAAGCGGATTGCCCACATACCAGAAGCCGGCGCCGAAGGTCAGCAACACGAGAATGAACACCGCCTTGCCGATCGGCGACATGGAGAACTTGCGAATGCTTTGCATCATGGCGGAGAGACCAGGGTTCGCGCGTACGTGGCGGTGGGACCATTCGGGGCCGGCATGATAGGAGCCGCATCCAGACGCCGCAAGGCGGTTGCCGGCGCCGGGCAGCACGCGCGCCACTCCAGTGCACAGACCCATTCGAATGACCTGGACATCTCCGGGAACCTGGACGTGGCGGCGCGAAGATCGTAGTCGTACGTCATGCAACAGGTTCAGGACACGCTTACGGTTCGCACCCGCGGTCAGGGGCTCACCGAGATGACCGGCGACGTCGCCGACTGGCTGGCGGGGCAGCCGATCGCAACCGGCCTGCTCACCATCTTCTGTCGACACACCAGCGCGTCGCTGACCATCCAGGAAAACGCCGATCCGGACGTGCAGCGCGATCTGGAGACGTTTTTCAAGCGCCTGGTGCGCGAGGATCGGTCGCTCTACCGGCACACGGCGGAGGGCGCCGACGACATGCCGGCCCACATTCGTAGCGCGCTGACCGACGTGGCCCTGACCATCCCGGTCGCGGAGCGTCGCCTGGCGCTCGGCACCTGGCAGGGTGTCTATCTGTTCGAGCACCGCACGCAGCCTCACGCCCGTCGGCTGGTGCTGCATCTGATCGGGGAGCCGTGAAGCCGGCGCTGTTGCAACCGCGCTTGCGTCGCCCGGGCACATTTGCGACGCTGGCGGGGTGCATATAATGCCAGCTTCGGAGAATGGGCGATCATGACGTTACCGCACGCGGCACCGGACGGCGTTGAGCGCGATCTCGCCGTCGGATACGAGGAGATGGACGGGGAACACCGTGTCCAGGTCGGCCTGTTGCAGGCGCTCCGCGACGCGGTGCTGCAGGATCGCCCGGCGGCCGATGTCGACGAGATCCTGGAGACGTTGCTCGAGTACTCCAAGGTGCACTTCACGTCCGAGCAACTGCTCATGCGCCTTCACGCCTATCCCGGATACCAGGCCCATCTCGCCGAGCACGACGATGCGGTCGAGAAGGTCGAACATTTGCGGGAAGCGGTCCGCGCCGGCCGGACCGCGTTGACCATCGAGGTGCTCGACGGGATCACCCACTGGCTCGTCGAACACATTCGGCGAACCGATCGCGCCCTCGGATTCTTCGTCAACCGGCTCGATCCCGGCCGTGAATAACGGCGCCTCCTGCGGACAAACAGCCCGCTGCGAACTGGTAAAGCGATCATGACTCCGTCATGATGCGTGGCTACGGGATTGTGAGGAAGGGGAGCAGGCCATGACGGATGTCGAACCCGACGCTGCACCGAAGCGCCACAGCGTGCGTGAGGCCGTCGGCGTGTTTCATGACGCCAACGCACTCGAGGCGGCGATCGACGAACTGCTGGACTCCGGGTTCGAGAGGGCGGAGATCAGCCTGCTCGCCAGCGACAAGTCCGTCGAGGACAAGCTCGGCCACGCCTATCGAAAGGTCACCGAACTGGAAGACGACACAGGCGCGCCGCGGGTAGCCTATGTGGATCGCGATTCGGTGGTCGAGGGCAAGACCGGGGTGATCGGCGGCCTCGCGTACGTGGGCGCCTTGGCCGCCGCCGGAGCGGTGGTAGCGTCGGGCGGCACCTTGGCGGCCGTGCTCGCCGCGGCGGTGGGCGCCGGCGGCGCCGGCGGGTTGCTCGGCACGTTCGCCGCGCGCTGGATCGGACGCGAACACGCAAAGACCATGCAGAGCCAACTCGACAAGGGCGGGCTGCTGCTGTGGGTGCATATCCGCGACGAGGACCATGAACGGCGCGCTGTCGACATCCTCAGCCGTCATTCCGCCGACGACGTGCATGTCCACGATCTGCCTGCGCAGGTGGAGCCTGAAGGCGACCCGCTCAGCAACTGGCAACCGGATCCGTTCCTGCCGAGCGCCAAGGTGTGAGAGGGACGGACTCGACCGCCGGAATCAGTCCCCGTCAGGCCGCTAATGCACATAGCCATTCGCAGGGTTCGGTCGAACGGGTCGCAAGCCGCCCGCAACACAAGACGTTACGCGCAGCAATGGTGAGTTCTTTGGATGCACCGCTGCACTAGCGGCGGCGGTAGATGATTTCCATGGTCTTGATCAGCTTGCCATCCGGGCCGGGCTGGTAGAACTCGTTGATCTCCTGTCCATCCGCGTCGACGCGGGACTCGATGCGCATGGGGACCGCCTTGCCGGCCATGGGGTCCGGCATCTCGCCCTCCAGCACCCGGACGTCTGCCACGTCTGCGCCGGGCTGCTCGACGGCGCCGTAGAACACCGCGACACCGGTCATCATGTTGTCGGTCCAGGTGCTCCAGTAGCGCCCGGTAACGTTGTCGTACCCTTCGTGACCAAGACCCTCATAGGGCTGGTCCCCCAGCCCGGCGCTGCTGAAGGATTCCTCGAGCACACGGCCGCCCAGGATCATCGTCCGCCTCGCCGAGCCGTCGCTCACCTCAGGCGGCTGCGACGCATCAACCCACATCCTTACGGTCACCGCCCACGTGCCGACGCGCTCCGCGAGCGCCAGGTGCCGGGAGCCGGGAAGTGCGGCCTTCGCCCATGCTTCCGTCATCGCGTCGCCGGACATGGCGGGGGCCCCGCTCGCCGTAGTTTCCGTGGTTTCCGCCGCGGCGGTCCGATCAGCGCCGAGCGTCAACCCAGGCACCGTCATCACCCACACCGCGGCGCCGATCGCCAGCCAACCCATCATGCTCATCGCCTCCTCCCGGAAAGCAGGTCGCCGAGCCTGCTCACGTGACGGCACGCGATCAGGGCCCCACGTGATCAGGGCCCCACCCGAGGGTGAGGCCCTGCCTGTCACTAACAGGCGCTGTAGAGCGCCGGCCGTTCGCACGATTTACTTGTAGTAGCCGACCGCGCAGACCATATCGTCGACCTTGGTGACGTACGCCACCTTCTGCACCGGCTCCTGCTCGTCCGGACGCGGCCACATATAGGAGACCTCGTTCACCTCGCCTTGCTCGGCTTCATCATAGAGATCCTGGCCGAACGCCTTGCCGCTCTTGTCCTTGAGCTCCTTCAGGTTCATCGCGCGAACCTTCTCGCTCGGATGAGCGACCATCTTGCCGTCCGGACCGCCGCAGTACGGATAGAGATCCCGATCCTTCATCTCGCCGGCGTTGATCTTCTCGATCGTGCCCTTCTTGTCGCTCTTCATGGCCTCAACGGTCTCGTCCAGCATCTTCTTGGCCTCTTCGGCCGTGCCGTAATCAGCCGCCAGCGCGGCCCCGCCGCCGAGCACCAGAGACAATGCAACCGCTGACACCGTGGTTGTGAATCGACGCATAGTCATCCTCCCGTTGTTTCATGTTCGGAGCCGATCATGCGGAACGCCTCCGATACCTAAAGGTCCCTGCCGAAGGTCGGCTCGTCGCCCACCCAGAGGCAAAGTCGTTGCAACAATCCCGGCATTTGAGGCGAAATGGCGGTCGTTGTCGAGTGGTCAATCCGGCGGTGCCGACAATTGTTGCGCGCCCATGCCGGGGACTTCCATGCGAAGCGCGGATCTCACGCAAGGTTGACTTTGCCGCGGCGGATCCCATCATCCCGGAAGCCGCCGCGGACACTCGTCGGCGTCGGGCAGTTCGTACGGGTCTAAATCTGGAGAACGATCATGACGAGGCTCAACGTTCGGCAAGTGACGACGGCGATGCTGGCCGCGGTCCTGGCGGTCGGCGCCGCGGCGTGCGGCGACACGTGGCGGGGCGTCAAGAAGGACACCCGCGACAACGTCAAGGCCACCGGCGAAGGCGTGGAGAAGACGGGCGAGAAAATCCAGAAATCGGTGCAATAGCGCCGTCTGGTGCGGAGCCCTCCTTCTCGGTCGCTTCCGCGTCAGTATCCCAGGGTCAGGGCGCCGGGGCGGCGGGGGTCGGAGGCGCCGGCGACGCGGTCGCCGAGGCGCATGACGGACTGGGCGCTACCCATGGCATCCTTGACGGCGATAGTGTGGCCTTTGGCGGCGAGCAACGCAACGGTATCGGGGCCGAGACCGTCTTCGACGCGGAGTTCGTCCGGAAGCCACTGATGATGCACCCGTGGCGCCGCCTGGGCCGCGGCGATGTTCATGTCATGGTCGATGACATTCATCAGCACCTGCAGCACCGTGGTGATGATGCGGCTGCCGCCGGGGCTTCCTGTCGCCACGAAGGGTTCGCCGTCCTTGAAGACGATGGTCGGCGACATGGAGCTGAGCGGGCGCTTGCCAGGTTCGATGGCGTTCGCCTCGCCGCCGATTAGGCCGTAGGCGTTGGGCACGCCCGGCTTGGCGGAGAAGTCGTCCATCTCGTTGTTGAGCAGGATCCCGGTGCCGGCGGCGACGATGCCGCTGCCGTAGCTGAAATTGATGGTGTAGGTGTTGGCGACGACGTTGCCCGCTGCGTCCATGATCGAGTAGTGGGTGGTCTGGTCGCTCTCGTACGGCAGCGGATCGCCGGGCTTGATATTCTCCGAGGGGGCGGCCCGGTTACGGTTGATCTTGTTTCGCAAGGTCGCAGCATATTCTTCTGAAATCAGGCCTGAAACCGGGACATTGGCATAGTCCGGGTCGCCGAGGTACTCGCTGCGGTCGGCGTAGGCCAGTTTCATGGCCTCCGCCATGAGATGGATGGTCTCGGCGCCGTTGTGGCCGAGGTATCCGATCGGGAAGCCTTCCAGGATATTGAGGATTTGAATGATGTGGATACCGCCGGAGCTGGGCGGCGGCATCGAGGCGATCCGGTAGCCGCGATAGTCGCCGGTGACCGGTTCGCGCGTCACCGTCTTGTAAGCCTTGAGGTCTTCCAGGGTGATCGGACCGCCGTTGGCAGCCATGTCGTCGGCGATCTTGCGCGCGATCTCGCCTTCGTAGAACGCGCTGGCGCCGTTTGCGGCGATCAGCTTCAACGACTCCGCCAGGTCCGTCTGCACGAGCGTGTCGCCCGCCTCGTAGGCCGATCCGTCGGGCTTGAAAAAGATCTTCATCGACTCCGGCCACGGCGCGAACCGCTTCCGGGCCTCCGTCAGCGAGTGCGCGAGATCGCGGCTGACGGTGATCCCGTTCTCGGCCAGAGCGATCGCCGGCGCCATCACCTCCGCCAGCGACATGGTGCCGTGTTCTTCGAGCGCCTTGGTCAGCCCCGCAACCGTTCCCGGCACGCCGGCGGCATGGTAGCTGTAGCGGGACTTCTGGGAATCCACCTCTCCGGCGGCGTCCAGGTACATGTCCTTGTGGGCCGCCGCCGGCGCCATCTCCCGGTAGTCGAGGGCGATGGTCTCATCGGTCTCGGCGGAATGTATCAGCATGAAACCGCCGCCCCCGAGGTTGCCGGCGCGCGGCAGTGTCACCGCCAGCGCAAACCCGACGGCGACGCCGGCGTCGACGGCATTGCCGCCGGCTTTGAGGATGTCGATGCCGATGCGGGTCGCGGTCTCTTCCTGGGTGGCGACGATGCCGTGTTCGGCAGTGACCGGGTGGATGATGTCCCGCTCGGAAATGATCGCCGGTTGCTCTTGCGCCAGCGCTGCCGGAATGGCTGCCGGGAGCGAAAGCGCCACAGATAGAGCGGCGAGCACTGCCGCGCGACGCATGGTCATCCATTGCAAGAGCATCCGGTCCTCCCTCTCCCTGGCCGTCCCCTGTAACCGCTCCGTCGGCCAAGCGCCGGCGGACCGCAGGAGCTCAAGGTTCAATAACAATGCCCGAAGACCGCCGCTTTGTCCAACGCCGGCGCCGCGAGGTTGCCTGAATGCTTCAGGCGGCGACAGGCGAGCGGAATCCTTCCGGCTTGACGGTCAACACCTCGAAATTCAGGTCTCTCAGAACGAGTTCGGCGGTATGGCCGATCAGCAGGCCGGGAACGCCGGTGCGGGTGACGGTCGCCATCACCACGAGCCCGATGCCGAACGCGTCGACGAACGAGAGCACCTCGGAGGCGGCTGCTCCATCTCGAAAGTGGATACGCACGTCGTGGCCCCCGGCTTCGGCTTCGGCAACCTTCTCGGCAAAGCTGAGGAAGCGTGCTTCCGCGGCTCGGCGCTGCGCCGTAAGAGTCCCTTGGATTGCCGGCTCGTCGACCGGCCACCGAAGCGCCCGCAGCAGCACCGGGTCAAGGGGCGCCCACGCCTGAAGCACATGCAGGGTCTGCCGGCGCTGAATGGCGAGCGAAGTCGCCAGCTGCAGGATCTTGACGTTCAGCGCCTCCTCGGGCGTATCGGGCAGCGACGGCGCAACCGCGGCCAGCACCGGCGCGTCGTGATCGGAAACGCCCTCGTCGGCATGAAGCAGCCACACCGCCACCGGACACTTTCGCATGAGGTGGAGGTCGGTGCTGCCGAAGGCGTAGCCCTGGTGCGACGTCCTCTGCGCCGTCTTGACCACCAGGTCGTAGCCGTCGCGGAGCACGCGGCGGATCACCTGGATGAAGATGCGCCCGACCAGGATGTCGACGTCGACGAGGATGCCGCTCGCCCGCAGCGGCTCGGCGATCTGATCGAAGTGCCCGCGCAGCCCGCGGATCACCGCGTCCTGGATCTTGGCGCCGGTCTGCGAACTTTGGAACTCGGTCAGACAGATCATCAGGCCGACCCGCGCGCCGTTGTCGCGGGCAAGGTCGGCGGCCCGGTCGAGGGCGGCCCGGCTGCCGGTGGCACGATCGAACACCACCAGGATTTTCTTGAACCGCTTCATGATGATGCCGCCTCCGGTGCTGTCGCTGACAGTGCCGCGGCGACCGGCGAGACGAAGCCTATCGGCTTGATGGTCAACGCCGAGCAGTCAATCTCGTTGAGCACGCTCTCGGCGGTGTTGCCGATCAACATGCCCGGAATGCCGGTGCGCGCAAGCGTCGCCATCACCACCACATCGACGTTGAGACGGCGGGCGACCGCCGGGATGACGTCGTCCGGCGACCCTTTCTCGAAGTGTACCTGCATCCCGGGGAATCGGGCGCGGAACTCCTCGATCAGTGCGGAGAACCGTTCGCGATGACGGCTCTCGATCTCCTGAACATAGGCGCTGGCGTCCGAGCGGCTGACGCGGAGGAACGGAGAGTGGTAGATCATCTCCTCGTGGGGCACCGACCACGCATGGACGACGTGCACGTCCGTATCCTCGAGAAAGGCTAGTGAGGTCGCGAGCTGCATGATCGTGCGGTTGAGCTGGTAACTCTTCTCGTCCTCGGGATCGGGATCGACTGCGGCGAGCACGCCGGAGCGAGTGCCGGGCTCAGGGTGGACGACCCATACAGCGCATGGGCACTTGCGGAGGAGATGCAGCGCCGTTGTCCCGAACAGGAGTGACGACCTGACCTCCCGCCCGCGCGCCGTCTTCATCACCAGGTCGTGACCGCATTCCAGCACCTGACGGATGATCTCCAGAAACGGCCGGCCGACCCGCACCCGGGTATCGACCTGAAGACCCATGCCGCGAACCGGCGCCACCGCCTCCTCCAGCGCGGTCTCGACGGCACGCACAACGTCCGGCATGTACTCGAGGCCGGTGCCGCCGTCGTGACTTTGCTCGAGCGGCCACAGCACGGTCAACCGTGCGGCGTTGTTGTCGGCGAGCCGGGCCGCGCGCTGCAGGGCGACGTCGTTCCCGGCGAACGTAGACGGAATGACCAGAATGTTCTTGAAACGCTTCATTGCGAGCTCCTCTCTTGCGGTCTGACAGTCTGTCCATGCGAATGCGGCGGTGGCGGGGAAACGGCGTCTCTTCGCAACTCGTCCTCCCGCCACTCGTTGATGACCGTGCCCTGCCACAGCGGCACCCCGCTGCGGTAGGCGGCGCGCGCGATCATGTGCGCGGCCACCGGTGCAGTGATGAAAAGGAAGGCGACGGCGGCGACGACACGAAGGACGACCCAGGTATCGGCGATGTGCAGGGCGACGGCGGCGAGGATGAGGCCGGCGCCGATGGTTCCGGCCTTCGTCGCGGCATGCATGCGTATGTAGACGTCCGGCATACGCACGAGACCGATGCCGGCGATGCAGGCGAAGCCAGACCCCGCGACCAGCAGAATGGCGGTGATCGTCTCGATCATGGCGCTCGGGTCCGGTCGCGGGGGCCGTCGGTAGCCGGCTCCTGGCGGAGCAGACGCTCCTTGTAGCGGGCAAGGGCGACAGTCCCGATGAAACCGGTCAGCGCGAGCACGATAGCGGCGTCGAGAAACGCCGCTTCGCCGGTGGCAATGACGTAGACGCCGGCGAACGCGACCATCAGCACCGTCAGCATGTCGATCGCGACGATACGATCAGCGAGGCTCGGCCCGCGCACCATGCGCCAGAAGCAGCACGCCATGCCGATGAGCAGGAGCCAGTAACTGACGGTCACGGCCAGATCCGTCATCAGTGCATCGTGCGCGGTCATTCCAGCGCCTCCTTGACGCGGCGTTCCATGGCGTTCTTGATCTCGGCGCGAACGGCCTCGACGTCGTCGATGAACATGGTGTGGATGAAAATCGTCATGCGGTCTTCGGCGACGTCGAGCGACAGTGAGCCCGGGGTCAGGGACACCAGGTTGGCGAACACCCAAATGCCGGTGTCCGTGCGCACGTCGAGCGGCACAGCGAGGATTCCGGGGCGGGCGCGATGTCTCGGAGTAACCACGTCCCAGGCGACGCGCAGGCTCGACAGAATCAATTCCCGGAGCATGTAGACGCAGAGGGCGAAGATCTTCCACACGCGCACCAGCACTTTCACGGGCGTTCTCCCAAGACCGCTTCCACGTACGCCCGAGGCTCGAACAGTTCGGCGGCAGCTCGGGTCGCAACCTCCAGGAACGGCTCCGGTGACACCCCGAGGACGACCGTCAGCGCGGTCAGTGCCGCGGCCGGGGCCAGGCGCAGCGTCGTCTCCCCCGGAGACGGCGCCGGTACCGGCGCAGTATCGGATCCGCCTGGAGCCGGCTTCCAGAAGCCAAGGATCCAGATCTTGGTCATGGAGTAGATGGTCATCAGTCCGACCCCGAGAGCGACGGCGGCGATGACGTAGTGCTCGAGGTCGAGGCTCGCCTTGACCAGGATGAATTTGGCCCAGAAGCCCGACAGCGGCGGAAAGCCTGCGAGAGAAAAGGCCGCTATCAGGAATATCACGGCCAACAGTGGCGCCGATTGGTAGAAGCCGCCGATCCGGGAGAGCTCCTGGCAGCCCCCCAAGCGCCCCATCATCCCGCCCACCAGGAACAGGCTGGTCTTTGCGAGGATGTTGTGTACCAGATAGAACACCGCGCCGGCGATGGCGAGCGGGGTGTAGAGGGCGAGCCCCAGCACCATGTAGCCGATCTGGCTGACGATGTGGAAAGAGAGAATGCGACGCACATCGGTCTGAGCGGCGGCGCCGAGGACCCCGGTGATCATGGTGAGCGCCGCCACCCACAGCAGGAGCGTATGAGTGAAGCCGACGTCGTCTGTGAAAATCAGGGTGAACACCCGCATCAGCGCGTAGACGCCGACCTTGGTCATGAGCGCCGAGAGGATCGCCGTCACCGCCACCGGCGGGGTGTGGTACGATGCCGGCAGCCAGAAGAACAGCGGGAACACGGCGGCCTTGATGCCCAATGCGATCAAGAACAGGACCGCGAGTACGCTGACAAGACCCTGATTCTCCACCGCGCCGACGCGGACGCTCAAGTCGGCCATGTTGAGCGTCCCGGTCGCGCCATAGGTGAGGCCGATCGCGGTCAGCAACAGCACGGTCGAGACGAGGTTGATGGCGGCGTACTTGACCGCGCCGTCGAGCTGCGCCCTCTCACCGCCGAGGGTGATGAGCGCAAACGACGCGATCAACATCACCTCGAACCAGACGTAAAGGTTGAACAAGTCGCCGGTGAGGAAGGCGCCGCAGACACCGCCCAGAAGGATGTGATAGAGCGTGTGAAACCCAAAACGCTGGCGTTCGCGGTCGATGTCTGCAACGCCATAAACCGCAACTGCAAAGCCGGTCAGGCCGGCGATCGCAACCATCACGGCGCTGAACAGGTCCGCGACGAGGGTTATGCCGTACGGCGCAGGCCAGGAGCCCATCTGCCCGGCCAGCGGGCCGCCGTTCCAGACGGCCACCAGCAGCATGAGGCAGGGCGCAAGAAGAAGCCCGCCGCCGGCTACGCTCACCGCTCGCTCCACCCGCGCATGGCGGCGCACCAGCAAACAGACGATCGCGGTCGTCATCGGGGTGAGGATAGGGGCGGCGAGGAGCCAGCTCATGCCGCGGATCTTCCTTCGCGATCGACGGCCGCCGCCGGCGTCAGAGCCGGCGGCTCTGCGACGCGCATAGCGTCCGTATCGACCGTTCCAAGCTCCTCCCGCGCTCGGAAGGCGAGGACGAAGGCGAAGGCGAGGAGGCCGAAGCCGATGACGATGGCCGTGAGGATGAGGGCCTGCGGCAGAGCATTGGCAACGTCGGCCGCCGGAGCCAATTGTCCCGGTTGCACCAGCGCCGGAGCGGACGTGGAGAGGCGGCCAGACGCAAAGACCGCGAGGTTGGCGGCATTACTGATCAGCACGAGCCCAAACAGGTAGCGAACCAGGCTGCGGCTCAGCATCAGGTAGACTGCCGCGGCCACCAGCCAGCCGACCAGCACGGCAAGCATCGTCTCCAACTCAGGCATCCTCCTCAAGCGCGAAGACGAGGGTGGTGACGGCGCCGACCACGGCAAGGTAGACGCCGGCGTCGAACATCAGCGGCGTTCCCAGCGGCAGTCCGCCCGGAAACATCCAGAAGCCGGTGAGGAAGGGCTCTGACGCGAAGGCGGCGATCAAGCCGGCAGCAATGGCTACGGCGATCCCTAGCGCGGCGATCACATGCGGGTCCACCCGCAGCATCTTGCGCGTCGCCGCGACATCGTTAGCGATGGCATGGAGAAAAAGCGCCGCGGCGGCGACCAGTCCGCCGACGAACCCGCCGCCCGGGGCGTTGTGCCCACGGATGAGCAGATAGATCGAGAACGTCAGCATCAGTGCGACGACGAAGCGGGCAGCGGCGCCGAGGATGATCGAGTTCACCCGTCCCTCCTCTGTGTCCTCAGCTTGAGGAGCGAGTAGACGCCAAGTGCGGCGGCCGTCACGACGATGATCTCGCCTAGGGTGTCGAGTGCGCGAAAATCGACGAGGATGACGTTGACGATGTTGCGACCGTACGCGTCCGGCACGCTTGCTGCCGCATAAAATCGGCTCAGATCGTCGCTCATCGGCGCATCCAGCACCGCGAGCAGCACCGCGGCGATCGCCGCACCGGTGGCGACCGCCACCGCACCGTCGCTGGCGCGACCGCCTCGTCCCGGATGCGTTGCGCCGACGAAGCGCGGCAATTTCAGCAGTATGACGGCAATGATGACGAGGAACAGCACCTCGACAAGGAGCTGGGTGATGGCGACGTCCGGTGCGCCGTAGAACAGGAAGATCAGGGCGACGCCCGACCCGACGACCCCGATGCCGCATATGGCGACCAAGCGCGACGCCGTCAGGATCGGCAGCAGAGCGCCTCCGGCGATCAGCACCAGAACACCCAGTTCGTGCATGGGAACACCCGGCCAATCGGCCGGCCAGCGAGCGGCATCCTTGGCAACGAGGGTGCCGCCGACGGACAACGCGGCGACCGTAAAGATGACCTTGAGGTAGCGGCGCAGGGAGCCGGTCTGCAGGATCCTCGTCTGTCTCTCCGCGAGCCAAAGCACGCCGTCCTTGACCCGATCGTAGCTGCGGTCGCCGCTCATCGGCAGACGAGCCACCAGTACGGAGAGGGCCGCCCGCATTCGGCGATGGCTGATGTACAAACCGAGACCGATCACGATCGTGAGCACGCTCAGCATCAGCGGCACGTTGATGCCGTGCCAAAGCGCCAGCTTCACGCTCTCCGGTGCACCCTGAACGGCGGACACGGCCGGCTGTATCAGGCCGTTTGCGACAACCGGCGGCACTAGACCTAATATCAGACCGAGGACGGCCAGGATCAGTGGACTGAGCCACATCGCGAGCGGCGGCTCATGCGGCCGTCGCACCAACGCGCCGCCACGGGCGAAGAACGGGCGCACCGCGACGATGCCGGCGACGGCCACCATCAACGCGTTGGCGGCGACGGCGGCAGCCGCGACGAAAACCGGTTCGGACGCCACCGCCAGTGCGCCCTCGTACTTGAGTTCCTTGCCGATGAAGCCGAGGAACGGTGGAAACCCAGCCATCGACAATGCGGCTGCGGCTGCGGCGACGGCGGTAATCGGCATCGCCCGCGCCAGACCGCCGAGCTGCTCTGTGTCGCGGGTTCCGGCCTCTCGTGCGATGCAGCCGACCACCAGAAACAGTGCGCACTTGTAGAGCGCGTGGACGAGCAGGAACGTGATTGCTGCGGCCAGGGCAACGCTGGCCTCGGAGCCCAGGAACATCGTCAACGTGCCGAGCGCCATTACCGTCGTGTAGGCCAGCGCCAGCTTGAGATCGGTCTGCCGCAATGCCATGAGCGACGCCCAGAGTGCGGTCGCCGCACCGACGACGGTCAGCGTCCAGATCCATTCCGGCGTCCCGGACAGCACCGGGTGGGTGCGTGCAAGGAGATAGATGCCGGCCTTGACCATGGTCGCGGAGTGCAGATATGCGCTGATCGGCGTCGGCGCCGCCATCGCGTTCGGCAGCCAGAAATGAAACGGAACCTGCGCCGACTTGGTGAACGCGCCGATAAGCACCAGCGCCAGGATGGCGCCGTAGTGCGGGTGCTCCCTGACGGCGGCGCCGGCTTTCGTGAGTGCGGACAACTCCCATGATCCGCCGGCGCCGGCGAGCAGGATCAGCCCGGCGAGGAGCGCCAGACCACCGGCGGCGGTGATCAGCAGCGCCTGCCAAGCGTTGCGCCGCGCCGTCTCAGAGGCATGATCAAAGCCGATCAGGAGGAACGAGGCGACAGTCGTCAACTCCCAGAACACGAACAGGGTGATGACGTTGTCGGCCAGCACGAGACCGAGCATGGAAGCCTGAAACAGGATGAGGTAGACGAAGAACCGTCCTGCGCCGGCATGTCCGCGCATGTAGTCGAGCGAATAGAGTCCGACAAGAGCGCCGATGCCGGTGACGAGAAGGGTCATCAAGAGGCTGAGGCCATCGAGCAAGAACGACAGTTCAATACCGAGGGACGGCACCCACGCCACGGCAACCCGGAAGATCCTGCCTCCCGAAACGTCCGGAATCGCGGCAGCCGCAGCCGTTGCGGCTGCGAGTGAGACCGCAACGAACAGCCAGCCGGCGGGATGCCGGCCTACGCCGACTGCGGTGTCAGCGGTCGCCACGGCTGGCCTCCGGGCGGCCGGCAGCGGGCGCGGCGCGCATAGCTTCGACATGGACCCGCAGCGCACGGATCTCGGCGAGTATTGCGCCGCGCTCGTCATGGGCGGCCTGCTCATCCTGTTCGCGCGTCGCCTCGTGCTCCGACTGCATGGCGCTGACGACGACGGCGATGAACAGGTTCAGAACCGTAAACGAGGCGACGAGGATGAACGGCACGAAGAAGGCCCACGCGTAGGGGTAGGCCACCATGATTGGCCGCACCATTCCCATCGACCAGCTCTCGAGGGTCATGATCTGGAAGAGGGAAAACAGACTGCGGCCGATGGAGCCGAACCATTCGGGAAATTCGACGCCGAACAGCTTGGTCGCCATCACCGCAGCCACATAAAAGATGAGCGCAAGAAGCGCCGCGATGGAGCTGATGCCGGGGATCGCTGCGAGCAGCGCCTGCACCACCATCCGCATCCGCGGCACCGCCGAGATCAACCGGAGCGCCCGCAGCACCCGCAACGCCCGAAGCACCGAGAAGCCCTGCGTCGCCGGCACCAGCGCGAAGGCAATGACGACAAAGTCGAACACGCTCCATGGGTCGCGGAAGAAGCGCATTCCGTGGGCGCAGATGCGCGCGGCGATCTCGATGGTGAAGATGGCGAGCAGGACCCGATCGGCGGCAAGAATCATACCTCCTGCCGTCTCCATCGCCGCCGGCCAGGTTTCCAGGCCAAGGGTGACCGCATTGAGCACGATCAGCGACAGGATCAGGCGCTGGAACGCCGGCGCCTCGACGGCGTCCCTGAGCCGCGCCTGCACGGACGGATCGGATTTCGGCTGCTGCAGAGTGACCACCGTCATCGCTTGCGCTCGCAACTCCGCGCCGCGTCAGGCGGCGCGGAGTTGCGATGATGCGGTGCCGGCGGCCAACTCACGCGCGGCGATGACGGCGAGGCGGTCCATCTCTGCAGCGATTGCCGCCTCGTCCAGCGGCGCTGCCGACGCGGCACTATCGGCGGCGATGGCACGGACCAGCGCCTCGTCGCCACGCAGTTCGATCCCTTGGCCTACCACCCGGACGGCGTATTCTGCCGCGGCGTCCGGGGACAACCCGGCTTGGTCCGCGGCCCAAAGCCCGAGCAAGCGGTTGCGGCGGTTGCGGATGCGGAAGGCGAGATCCTGGTCGAAGCAGTGCTTGGCGATTTCGTGACGTGCAGTGGCGTTGAGGCTGTTCATGACGCACTCCCTGGATGATGCAGGCCGGCAGCCGACATGACGGCGCCGGCGCGTTTGGCGACTCAACCGAATACCGGTTCATCGCCCTCCCACAAGACATGGGGCAGCTGGTCTCTAAAGAAAAATCGATTAAAGGATGATATTTGATAGCCGGGGTCTATCAAACGGCGTCAGGTACGGATGCGGGCGCTGCGTCTCCGTCATCAAGGATCGAGACCTCCGGCACTTCCGCCGCGAGCACCTCGCGGATGTGGGCGGCAAGAGCAAGATACTCATTCCTCCGTGCCGACCCCGAACGCCAGACGAGGCCGATGTCGCGGCACGGCGACGGATCCTCGAACGGCCGGACCACCAGTTGCGGGTCCCGGCGCACCGCCGCACGCACGTATAGCGACGGCAAGAAAGTTGCTCCCATCCCCATCGCCGCCATCTGGCGCAAGGTGTCGAGGCTGGTGGTGGCGAAGTCGAAGAACGGCTGGGCGCCGTGCTGGCGGCACAACGCGAGTACCTTGCCGTGCAGGCTATGGCCCGACTCGAGCGCCAGCACCGTCAGCCCCTCGAGATCGGCGGCAGCCAATCTGTGCTTGGCGCCGATCGGATGATCGTTGGGCAGCGCCAGCCACAACGGCTCGCGAAACAGGACCGTGACCGAGATCCCGGCGCGCCGCATCGGCACCGGGTAGAGCAGGAGATCGAGGTCGCCCTCCTCCAGCCGCCGGATCAGGCCGGCGGCGGTGTCCTCACGAAGATAGAGGGCGAGGCGCGGGTGGCGCTGGTGCAGGTAGGGCAGGATCAGCGGCATCAGGTACGGTCCGAGGGACGGCAGCACGCCGAGGCGCAGCGTACCCTCGAGAATGTGGCGACCGCGCTCGGCGAGATCGACGATGTCCTGAACGTCGCGCAGGACCCGCCGCGCCCGATCGGCAACTTCGCGGCCGACAGGGGTCATCACCACCCGCCGACGGCTGCGCTCGACCAGCTGCACTTTGAGCCGTTCCTCCAGCTCGCGGATTTGGTCACTCAGCGTGGGCTGGCTGACGTGGCAGCTCTCGGCGGCGCGGCGGAAGCTGAGCGTCTCGGCCACCGCCACCAGGTAACGCAACTGACGAAGCGTCGGCATGGGCACGATGTTAGCCGTTTTCCCGGCTTCGGCCAGTACTTGGCAAGCGAAGGGACCGCACCTGGTGACTCCTGTCGGAGGCAGTTGCAACCGAGCGGCTGTCTCGCGCATTGTCCGACCATGCGGATCACCTTCGGAAACATTTCTTCGGCGGCCATGATCGTCCTCGCCGCCGTCTGCCTGCAGGCACAACAATCAGCAGCGGCCGGGCTCGACACCTCGCAGCGCGACGACGCCGCTTGGCCAGCCTATCCGGACATGCCGTTCACCATCGCCATCGACCCCCGCCAGCCGCCGATGACGGGGCGCGGCGGCATCATCGTCCACGACCTCACCGGCGACGGGCGGATGGACTACATCCTGTCCACCAGGGACAACGACTTTGGTCCCGGCCGCGCCGCGATCAGCGCCTATGACTGGGGCGGTCACCTGTTGTGGATCGCCGACGACGTCGACATCCAGATGAACGGCAATGCGGAACGGCACGGGCTCCCTGGATGGCAGGGGCCGGGCGTAGCCGCCGGCGACATCGACGGCGACGGCGCCGCGGATGTCCTCAACCTCGACACCGCCAACCGGGTGGTGGTGCGCGATGGCAAGACCGGCGACGTCAAGCGAACCCTCGGGCCGTTCGCTCTGCCCGAGGGCGCTCGGCAATGGAGCCACCTGCAGATCGTCGATCTGCGCGGAGCCGGCGACCGCGACCTGATCCTGCAGGCGGACCCCTACCCGTTCCGCTGGCTGAAGGCGATCCGCGCCGACACCGGCGCCGATCTGTGGGCGGTCGACGGCTATGAAGGCCCGAAGCACGGCGGCTTCCGCGCTGCCGACATCGACGGCGACGGCCGCGACGAGGTGGCGGGGGCGACCATCATCGACCACGACGGCCGTCGCATGAACACCTGGGACTACGACCGCCCTGCCGCGCATTTCGACGCGCTTGCCGTCGCCGATGTGCGCCCGGATGACCCCGGCCTCGAGGTGGTGCTGCTCGAGGAGCAGACTTGGGAAGACGACCCGTCGATCTTCCGAGAGCGTCGGCGCGACGACCGCACGTCGCTAGTCTCCCAACGTCGCATCCACTGGTCGGCCGGCTACAAGGGGTGGGAGCCCCAGAACGCCGCCGTCGGCAAGTTCGAGGAGGGGCGCGAGGGCCTGCAGATCTGGAACCGCAGCCGCTTCAACAAGAACCAGCAGCCGTGGGTGTTGGACCAGGACGGCGACGTGATCGCCCGCTGGTCGATGGCGGACGTCGCGCCGGAGGGCTGGTCCGAGCGTGGCATCGAAATGATCAGCAGCATCGACTGGTTCGGCGGCCCGACCCAGCATCTCGCCGCCAAGGAGCGCCACGAAAGCGGCGCCATCGCCGTCATCGACCCGATGACCGGACGTTTCGTCGCGTGGTGGCCGGAGCAGGCCGACACCGTGTACGTGGCCGACGTGGCCGGCGATGGGCGCGAGGAAATCATCGTCGTCAACGGCGCCGCCGGCGAGATCCGCGTCTACCAGAACGAGGCCATCAATCCCCATCCTCCCAAGCCCAGCCCCTGGACGCAGAACGCCTATCGACGCCAGAAACAGAACTACAACTACTACTCCCCGTGAACGAGTTCCGGCCCGGTCCGGGGTCGGCGATGTCGCTGAGGCGGAGCCCGAACCGGCGCTCAACGGCTCTCGGCTGGTTCGGCGTCGTGCGCGCCGTAAGATCAGCGCCGGAGCGCCTGGAAGGCGGGAAGGGCGCGGTCGATCATGTCGTCGGATGCGGTCAGGCAGATGCGCAGGAACTCCGGCGCGTCGAGAATATGTCCCGGCAGCACGAACACGCCCCGTTCCGCCAAAGCCTCCCAATGCGCGTCAGGGTCGCCTTCCGGCCAACGGCAGAACAGATAGAAGGTTCCCTCCGGCGGAACGACCTCGAAGCCGGCCGCCGGCAGCACGTCCATGAAGCGGTCGCGTCGTCTCGCGAGGGCCGCCTGGTCGATCGAAAGCGACTCCAGGTCGGGGATGGCGTATTGCATGACGGCGTTGGGGAAGCACCACCCGAGCGACATCTGCGCCGAGAACATGGCGTCGCGCAGGGGCTGGCGGTCCTCGGCCGGCATCAGCGGGGAGAACGCTAAATAGCCGAGGCGCTGGCCCGGCGCGAGCAGCACCTTGCCGTAGCTGTACGAGATTAGCGTCCACGGATATACGGCGGCCGGGCTGACGAAGTCCCGGCCGTCGAAGCGGAGGCGCCGGTAGGGCTCGTCGGACAGCAGGAAGATCCGGTGGCCAATGCGGGCGGAAGCCCGGTCGAGCATGGCGGCGAGGGTTTCCAGCGCCGCACGGTCGTAGATGCGGCCGGTCGGGTTGTGCGGCGAGTTGACGATCACCAGCCGCGTCGCAGGCCCGATCGCCCTGTCGATGGCTTCGAAATCCAGATCGAACGAGGGGCGCCGAAGAGCGACCTTGCGCGGCACGGCATCGGCCGCCAGCAGCATCGGCTCGTAGCAGAACCACGCCGGCTCGGAGAAGATCGCCTCGTCGCCCGCGTCGAGCACCAGCCGGAACGCGACCATGATGGCGGCGAACGCCCCCGCGGTAAGCGCGATGTCGTCCGGCTCGAAGCCGAGAGCCAGTTCTGTCGAAAGGCTTTCGACGAGGAACGACCGCGGCTCGTCCTCCGACGTCTTGTAGGCGAACCAGTCGGGCCGATGCGGTACCGCGCGATCCCGAATGGCATCCACCAGCCTGCCGAGCGGCATCTCGTGCGGGTTGCCGAACGTGAAGTCGCAGATGCCGGGCATGCCGCGGCACGCCGCGTACCGGGAAGATGCATAGAAGTCCCTTACGCCCGCAAACGCCGCATCAGCCCGCTGGATGCGCCTGGAGACGACCGGCATCGTTCTGCCCCCTCGACCTGCGCTGAGTGTCGCGCTGCGACCGTACCGATGCGACCTACGGCGAGCCCGCGGGGGGCTTCATGTGGAAGCCGGGTGTCGACCGGGACAGTGCCGTTTCTTCCTCGGTCATGAACTCCACGATGTCCTCGAACAACGGCGACGACAGGTAGCGCTCGCCGGTATCGGGCAGCATGCACAGGATCACCGAGCCCGCCTCGGCCGTCTCGGCGATCTGCACGGCGATCGCGAAGGTGGCACCGCCGGAGACGCCGGTGAAGATCCCCTCCTGCTGCGCCAGCTTCCGCGACCATTCCATACCGACCGGGCCGGGCACCGGAATCAGGTCGTCGTAGTAGTGGTTGTCGATGGCTTCCTGCAGGACCAGCGGGATGAAATCCGGGGTCCAGCCCTGGATCGGGTGCGGCTCGAACGCCGGGTGGCTTTCCGCCGGCATGCCATCACCGGTGCGCCCCTGCGACCGTCCGCTGCCGACGAGCTGAGCGTTGGCGGGTTCGCTAAGGATGATCCGGGTCTCGGGACGAAGCTTGCGGAGCACCCGCCCGACGCCAGCGACCGTGCCGCCGGTGCCGTAGCCCGTGACGAAGTAGTCGAGCCGCTGGCCCTCGAAGTCGGCGAGGATCTCCCGCCCCGTAGTGTTCTCGTGAATGCGCGCATTGGCGTCCGTCTCGAACTGGTGGGCGAGGAACCAGCCGTTGGCTTCCGCCAGCTCCACCGCCTTCCGGTACATGCCGAAGCCCTTCGCCTCGCGCGGGGTCAGGACGACCTTGGCGCCGAGGAACCGCATCAGCTTCCGCCGCTCTATGGAGAAGCTGTCGGCCATGGTGACCACGAGGGGGTAGCCCTTTGCGGCGCAGACCATGGCGAGGCCGATGCCGGTGTTGCCGCTGGTCGCTTCGACGACTGTCTGGCCCGGCTTCAACGTCCCGTTCCGCTCCGCCTCCTCGATGATGCTGACCGCCAGCCGGTCCTTGACCGAAGCCGCCGGGTTGAAGGCCTCGACCTTGACGTACACGGTGACATGATCGGGCGCCAGCCGGTTGATGCGAATACAAGGCGTGTCGCCCACCGTCTCCAACACCGAGTCGTACAACCGGCCGCGTCCCTGCGTGGTCCGGAACCCGTCGTCCGCCATGTCTCCCTCCCAGAAATCCCGCGATTGAGACTTTGTCGCACCAATTCGCGCTCAGGGCAATCGGCAGCGGCGAGTATGGAGAAATGCCCAATGCGCCCGCGACGGCAGAGGAGTGTAGGAGGTTGCGTCTTTTTCGAAGCTTAGCCAGGCCGCGACCTCGACGTAAGCCGATGTCGTCGGGGGGGTCGGCGGAGCCAAGCCCTCGGCGCTCAGTCCGTCGATGTGGAAGGCCACCGCCTCGCGCATCTCGAGTTCTGCATCTTCAAAGGTATTGCCTGTAGCGACGCAGACAGGAAGGTCCGGCGAGTACGCCGAACAGCCGGTCTTGGCTTCTTCCAGGATGATCAAATACCTCATCGTTTCAGGCCAGCCTGTTTCAGAATGCTCTTCAACGCGACGAGAGCGACATCGTCCGGGGTTGCGTCTCCATCAACAGCACTTGGCGCTGTGGCTGTTGTCATAGATCCAGGACGTCCATGCCTCACATCGCCACGGCGCCGGTGTCGTCGGCTTTTAGCGCGAAGGCGGCAGCCATGAGGGCGCGGGTGTAGGGGGTGGCGGGGTTGGCGAAGACTTGGGCGGCGGGGCCTTGTTCCACGACCTTTCCGGCGCGCATCACCAGGACGTCGTGGGCGAGGGCGCGGACTACCTTGAGGTCGTGGCTGATGAAGAGGTAGGCGATGTTGTGCTGCTTCTGGAGGCGGCGCAGCAGGTCGACGATCTGCGCCTGAACGGACATGTCCAACGCGCTGGTCGGCTCGTCCAGCACGATGAAATCGGGCTTGAGGACGAGGGCGCGGGCGATGGCGACGCGTTGGCGCTGGCCGCCGGAGAACTCGTGGGGGTAGCGATCCTGCACCTCCGGGTCGAGCCCCACTTCGGTGAGCGCCTCGGCAATGAGCGCCCGCCGCTCGGCCGCGGTGCCGCCCAGCTTGTGGATCTTGAGGCCCTCGCCGACGATCTGGCCGACCGACATGCGCGGGCTGAGGCTGCCGTAAGGGTCCTGGAACACGATCTGCATGCGCCGGCGTAGCGGGCGCAATTCGGACCACGACAGCCCCTGAAGCTCCCGGCCTTCGAAGGCGATGGAGCCGTCACTCTTCTGCAGGCGGATCAACGCGCGCGCCAGGGTGCTCTTGCCGGAGCCGCTCTCGCCGACAACGCCGAGGGTGTGACCCTGGCGGACGGTCAGGGTGATCCCGTCAACCGCCTTGACATGGCCGACGGTGCGCCGCAGCAGGCCTCGCTTGATCGGAAACCACACCTTAGCATCCTCCGCCTGCATCAACGGCCGGGCGTCCGCCGGCGCCGGCGGCGGCGTGTCCTTCGGCTCGGCGGCGAGCAGGCGGCGGGTGTAGGGGTGGTTCGGCCGGGCGAAGACATCGCCGACCCGCCCCTGCTCGACGATCGCGCCGTCGGTCATCACGCAGACCCGCTCGGCAACGCCGCGGACGATGCCGAGGTCGTGGGTGATCAGCAGCAGCGCCATGTGGAGGCGCTCCTGCAACTCGCGCAGCAGCTTGAGGATCTGCGCCTGGATGGTGACGTCGAGGGCGGTGGTCGGCTCGTCGGCGATGAGCAGGTCTGGCTCGTTGGCCAAAGCCATGGCGATCATGACGCGCTGTTGCTGGCCGCCGGAGAAGGTGTGCGGCAGGTCGTCGAGCCGCGCTTCCGCCTCCGGGAGGCCGACCATGTGCAGGAGTTCGATGACCCGGTCATGGGCTTGGCGGCGGCTGATGTGCCGGTGGACCAGCAGCACCTCCGCGATCTGCTTCTCGATCGAATGGAGCGGGTTGAGCGAGGTCAGCGGCTCCTGGAAGATCATGGTGATGCGGTCGCCGCGGATCTGGCGCATGCGGTCGATCGAAGTGGTGCGCAGGTTCTCGCCGTGGAACCGGACGACGCCGCCCGGATGCCAGGCGTACGGGTACGGCAACAGGCGCATGATGCTGAGTGCCGTCACCGACTTTCCGGAGCCGCTCTCGCCGACCAGCGCGACGGTCTCGGCGTGGTTGACGGTGAACGACACGTTGCGGACCGCGGCAACCTCGCGGGCGCCGCGCCCGAACGAGGTCGACAAGCCGCGGATGTCGAGCAGCGGCCCGGTGGTGGCGTCCATCAAGCGTCTCCCCGGGTAATGGCGGTGCGGGCGCCGGGGGAGACGCGCGGCCCCTCCTCCGCCGCCGGCACCGCCGGCCCGATGTCGGCGAAGGTCTTGCGGGGGTCGAAGGCGTCGCGCACCGCCTCGCCGACGAACACCAACAGCGACAGCATGAGGGCGATGACGAAGAAGCCCGTCAGCCCGAGCCACGGCGCCTGCAGGTTGGCCTTGGCCTGGGCGAGAAGTTCGCCCAGCGACGGGGAGCCCGGCGGCAGGCCGAAGTTGAGGAAATCAAGGCCGGTGAGGATGGTGACCGAACCGGCCAGGATGAACGGCAGGAAGGTCATGGTGGCGACGACCGCGTTGGGCAGCACGTGGCGAAGAATAATGGTGAGGTTGGAGGCGCCCAATGCGCGGGCGGCGCGCACGTAATCAAAGTTGCGGGCGCGGAGGAATTCGGCCCGCACCACGCCGACGAAGCCCATCCACTGGAACAGGAGCAGAATTCCGAGCAGCAGCCAGAAGGTCGGCTCGACGATGCTGACGAGAATAATGATGACGTACAACAATGGCACCGACGCCCACACCTCCATAAACCGCTGAAACAGGAGGTCGACCCAGCCGCCGAAGTACCCCTGCGCGGCGCCGGCGGCAACCCCGACGATCGCCGATACGATGGTCAGCGCGAAGCCGAACAGCACCGAGATGCGAAAGCCGTAGATGACGCGGGCGAGCACGTCGCGGGCCTGATCGTCGGTGCCGAGCCAGTGCTGGCCGTCCGGCGGCGATGGCGCCGGGCTCGCGAGGTCCCAGGCCACCGTCTGGTAGCTGTAGGGGATCAGCGGCATCAGCATCCAGCCACGGTCGTCGATCAATGCACGCACGGCCGGATCGGAATAGTCGGTCTCGGTCGCGAACGGGCCGCCGAAGGTGGATTCAGGATAGGCCGTAAAGATCGGCAGGTAGAGGTCGTCGTCGTACCAGACCACGAATGGTTTGTCGTTGGCGATGAACTCGGCGAACAGGCTGATGACGAACAGGACAAGGAAGATCCAGAGCGACCAGTAGCCCCGCGCGTTGGCGCGGAAGGAGTCAATGCGCCGACGGTTGAGCGGCGTGACGGGGATGCCGAGAACGCGGTTCCGCGCCGGCAGTCGAGACGTCTTGCGGCGCCGGGCCATCTCAGGCGCTCCGGGCTTCGAAATCGATGCGGGGATCGATGACGGTGTACATGATGTCGCCGACCAGGTTGAGGACAAGGCCGAGGAGCGAGAAGAAATAGAGGGTGCCGAACATCAGCGGGTAGTCGCGGCGCAGCACCGCCTCGAAGCCGAGCAAGCCGAGGCCGTCCAGCGAGAAGATCACTTCGATGAACACCGTGCTGGTGAACAGGATGCTGACGAAGGCGCCAGGGAAGCCGGCGATGACGATCAGCATGGCGTTGCGGAACACGTGGCCGTAGAGCACCCGGCGCTCGCGAAGCCCCTTGGCGCGGGCCGTCATCACGTACTGCTGACCGATCTGGTCGAGGAACGAGTTCTTGGTGAGCATGGTGAGCGTCGCGAAGCCGCCGATGACCATGGCGGTGATTGGCAGCGCCAGGTGCCAGAAGTAGTCCAAGATCTTCTCCGGCCACGACAACTGCTCCCAATTGTCCGACACGAGGCCGCGCAGCGGGAACCAGTCCAGGTAGCTGCCGCCGGCAAATACGACGAGCAGCAGCACCGCGAACAGGAACGCCGGCACCGCATAACCGACGATCACCACGGCGCTGGTCCAGATATCGAAGCGCGAGCCGTCGCGGGTCGCCTTTGCGATGCCGAGCGGGATGGAGATGAGGTAGGTCAACAGTGTCGTCCACAGTCCGAGAGAGACCGACACCGGCATCTTGTCCAGCACCAGATCGACGACCGAGGCGTTGCGGAAGTAGCTCTCGCCGAAGTCGAAGACGAGGTAGTTGCCCATCATGGCGAGGAAGCGCTCATGTAGGGGCTTGTCGAAGCCGAACTGTTGTTCCAGTTGCCGGATGAACGCGGGATCCAGGCCCTGGGCGCCACGGTATTTGCTGGTGAAGCCCGTGTTCGTCGCCCCGGCGCCCTGGCCGCCGCCGCCGCTCCCCAAGGTTTCGCCGCCGCCGGCGCGGGTCACCCGCTCGATCGCCGGTGAGCCCTCGCCGGTGAGATCGGCGATGATCTGCTCGATCGGGCCGCCGGGGGCGGTCTGGATGATCAAAAAATTGATCAGCATGATCGCCACCAGGGTCGGGACGATGAGCAACAGGCGCCGAATGATGTAGGCTGCCATTGGCCGCTCCCGCCCCTACCTGGACCGTCGCCGCTTGAGCACGAAATAGAAGGCCAGCAAGCCGACGGCGCTCAACCCCGCCGCCCATGCGCCGATCATCCCCATGCGTTTCGGATCGTCCCGCTCCAGGCGCTGCGTCTCCTGCTCGAAAATGCGCTGATTGAGGCGCGCGACCTCGTCCGGGTCGTACCACCAGTAGCTGATGGAGGTGCCGCGCGGCGGCGTCACCTCCGGACGGTCGAATTTGTCCCAGTAGAGGATGCGGTCGAACCGGATGTGCCAGTTGGGAATGACATAGAAACCCCACAGCAACACCCGGTCGAGGGCGCGCGTGCGGGTGACGAGGCTCTCGCGGTCGGGGGCCTGGATGATCATTTCGATCAACTCGTCGACCACCGGGGTCGATACCCCGGTATAATTGCGCGAACCCGGCAGGTCTGCCGCTTTCGAACCCCAGAAGTCCCGCTGTTCGTTGCCCGGCGATTCCGACTGGCCCCAAACCGCGATGATCATGTCGAAGTCGAAGTCGCGGATGCGGTTGATGTACTGGGACTGGTCGACAAGGCGGACGCTGACCTCGATACCGAGCCGTCCGAGGTTGCGGACGAACGGCAGCACGACGCGCTCGAACGCCGGGCTCACCAACAGGATCTCGAAGCGCATCGGCTGGCCGGTCTCCACGTTGACCAGCTTCATGTCGCGGACTTCCCAGCCCGCCTCCTCGAGAAGCGCGAACGCGGTTTTCAGGTTGTCCCGCGGCCAGCCGGAGCCGTCGGTCTGCGGCGGCCGGTAGGCTTGCGTGAACACGCGCTCGGGGAGGCTTCCGCGGAACGGCTCGAGGATCGCCAGTTCCGCCTCGGTCGGCAACCCGGTGGACGCGAGCTCGGAGTTGGAGAAATAACTTTCGGTGCGGGTGTACTGGCCGAAGAACAATGCGCGGTTGGTCCACTCAAAATCGAACGCGTACGCCAGAGCCTCCCGGACCTTCGGATCCTGGAACGGCGGCCGGCGCGTATTGTACGCGAAAGCCTGCATGCCGGTCGGGTTCATGTGCGGGATCAGCTCTTTCTTGAGCAGGCCCTCCCGTACAGCCGGCACATCGTAATCGAGAGCCCACGCCTTGGCCTGGTTCTCCTCGCGGTAGTCGAGCACGCCGGCCTTGAGGGCCTGGCGGATCACCGTGTCGTCGCGGAAGTACTCGTAGCGGAGCTGGTCGAAGTTGTTGATCCCCTGGTTGACGGCGAGATCCTTGCCCCAATAGTCGGCGACGCGCTCGGTCACCACAAAGCGCCCTGCCTCGAACTGGGTGATCTTATAGGGTCCACTGGCCAGCGGCGGCTCCAAGGTGGTGCTGGTGAAGTCCCGATCCTGCCAATAGGCCTTGGAGAGGATCGGGATCTCGCCGGCGATCAGCGGCAACTCGCGGTTGCCGGCTTCGGCGAAGGTGAATTTGACCGCGCGGTCGCCGACATTCTCGGCGGCGACGATGGAGGCGTAATAGAAGCGGTAGAACGGAGCGCCCTCTGCCTTCAAGGTCTCGAACGAAAAGATCACGTCCTCGACGGTGATCGGCGTGCCGTCGTGCCATCGTGCTTCCGGGCGAAGCGTGAACGTCACCCAAGACCGATCCTCCGGCCAGGCAATTCGTTCGGCGATCAGGCCATATCGGGTGAACGGCTCGTCGGCGCTGGAGACGGTCAACGTCTCGACGCCGATGGCGGAGAAAGGATTGCCGCGGATGATGAACGGATTGAAGCTGTCGAACGTGCCCTGCACGCCGAGCCGCATGCTGCCGCCTTTCGGGGCGTCCGGGTTGACGTAGTCGAAATGCTCGAAAGTCGCGTCGTATTTCGGCTCGCCGTGCATGGCGATCGCATGGCTCACATGAACGGTGTCCGCTTCGGCGCGCACCGGCGCCGGCGCCCCCGTCAGGAGGAAAACGGCGCCGAGCGCAAGTGCCGTCATGGCGGCCACAAGAACCCTCAAGCGGCCAACGCCTCCCGGGCCGCGGCATGAATGGCGGGGTCTCCCGCCGCGAGCACCCGCCCGTCGGACGCAAGGTCCAGCGGCTGTCCCTGCCAGTCGGTGATCATGCCGCCGGCGCCGGTGATGACCGGCACCGCCGCACAGTAATCATAAGGCTGCATGGACGCCTCGCAGACGATGTCGACGGTGCCGTTGGCGAGCAGGCCGTACGCATAGCAATCGGCGCCGTAGACGGCGGCCCGGCATCGCGTCCGCAGCCGGGTGAAGGCGTCGGCGTTGTCCGGGCCGGCAAACATCTCGGGCGAGGTGGCGTAGAGCCACGCAGCCCCGAGTTCCACGCAGGGGCGCACCTTGACGATCTGGCGGTTGAAGACGGTCGGGCGACCGGCCACCCCCACCCACCGCTCGCCCAGAGCAGGCATGTCGATGACTCCCACGACGGGCTCCCCATCGCGGAGCAGCGCGATCAGGGTGCCGAACAGCGGCTTTCCGGTCACGAACGACTTGGTGCCGTCGATGGGATCCAACACCCAGACGTACCTGGCGCTCGACCGCACCCGGCCGTACTCCTCACCGATTATGCCGTGCTGCGGATAGATCTGCTCGATGAGACGACGCATCGCCGCTTCGGCTTCACGATCCGCGACGGTGACCGGGCTGGCGTCGAACTTGCTCTCGATCCGGACATCGCTGCGGAAGTAGCCGAGCACGATCGGCCGCGCTGCGTCGGCGATGCCCTCGGCGAGCGCAACGGCGGCATCGACATCAAGTATCCCGCTAATCACGGCAGCGCGGGCGGTTCATCGCTGTGCTCGCGCAAGTACAGGATAACATCGGCGCGGTCCTTGGGCTTCTTCAGTCCGGCAAAGCTCATCTTGTTGCCAGGCGAGAACCCTTTCGGGTCCTCAAGATAGGCGGACAGATCCTGATAGGTCCATTCGCCTTCAAGGCTGGATAGGGAATCGGAATAGCTGAACCCTTCGGCAGCGGCTATGTCGCGGCCGACCACGTTCCACAAATTCGGGCCGACCCGGTTGCCGCCGTCCTTTTCTATGGTGTGACACGCCTTGCACTTGCGGAACACCTTCTCTCCAGCCCCGGCGTCCCCGGACGCCAGCAGCGCCGCCAACCCATTGCCGCCCTCCTCGGCCGCGGGGGTCTCACCGGTCGTGCCCTCTGGTTTGGCAGCCTCCCCTTCGGCCGCCGCCTGGGTTTGCTCCGCCTGGGTTTGCTCGGCTTGGGGTTGCTCTGCCTGGGGTTGCTCTGCCTGGGGTTGCTCTGCCTGGGGTTGCTGCGTCGCCTCTCCCTCCGCCGGCGCTGGGCCGCCCTCTTGGGGAGGCGCAGATCCTTCGGCATCTGCCGGCGCGGAGGCGGGCCCGTCCGCTTGGGGCTCCGCCTGAGCCTCGCCCGTTGACTCTCCTGACGTGGCGGGGGGCGCGGCCTCCTTCGCCTGAGGCTCCGGCAGCGGCGGCGGGTTTTCGCTGTTCTCGCGGAGATAGGCGATGACCTCGGCGCGCTGTTCCGGCTTGCTGAGCCCGGCAAAGCTCATCTTGGTGCCCGGCGCGTAGCCCCTGGGGTTTTCGAGGTACTGGTTGAGTTCGTCGTAACCCCACGCGCCCTTGAGCCCGATGAGCGCGTCCGAGAATGCGAATCCCTCCTTGCTGGCGATGTCCCTGCCGACGACGTTGTGCAGGTTGGGCCCGACCTTGTCAGGTCCGCCCGCCTCGATGGAATGGCAGGACTTGCACTTCCCGAACACGCCTTCTCCGTCGCTCGCCTCGGCCGACGCCAGCAGCGCGGCGAAATCCACTTCAGGCTCTTCGGCGGCCGTCGCCTCCTCCGCCGGGCCGCCCGCCTCTTCCTGCGCCGGCGCCGCCGCATGGGTCATGTCTATGTCGACGAGGACCTCGCCCATGAAGTGACTGCCGTAGATGACCCAGGCGCAGATGAGAAGCGAAGCGCCGACTTTTTCGAGCAACGAGAATTGCATCTCCACCATCCTTGTGGTTCGCGCCTCATGGTTCATGCGCAAGTGCTGGGGCGTCATGACCCGGCGAGCGTTGTGGGAATGTAGCCGCAAGCTCCCCGCCAGTTCAATGATGTGGTCGCCGAAATGTGGGCGGCGTTTTCGCTCAAACCGCTATCGCGTCGTGGTATAACGGTTGCCATGACCAGCGGTCTCCGCCCGCTCGTGGTGATCCCCGCCCGCATGGCGTCGTCGCGCCTGCCGGGCAAGCCGCTCGCCGACATCCACGGCCGGGCGATGATCGTGCATGTCTGGGAGCGTGCGGAGGCGGCGGCGCTCGGGCCGGTGGTGGTGGCCGCGGCGGAGCAGGAGATCGTCGACGCGGTCGAACTTGCCGGCGGGCGGGCGGTGCTGACCCGGCCGGACCATCCTTCCGGCTCCGACCGGGCGCATGAGGCGCTGGAGGCGATCGATCCTCATGGCCGGCACGACGTCGTGGTCAACCTGCAGGGGGACCTGCCGACCATCGAGCCCGCTGCGGTGCGGGCGGTGGTGGAGCCGCTGGCCCAGCCCGACGTCGATATCGCGACGCTGGTCGCCCCGATCCGGCATGCAGACGAGCGGGACGACCCCAACGTCGTCAAGGCCGCGGTCGCCCTGATGCCGGACCGAACCTGGGGGCCGGCCCTTTATTTCAGCCGCGCGCCGATCCCGTGGGGCGAGGGCGAAACCTATCACCACATCGGGATCTACGCGTTCCGCCGCAGCGCCCTCGAGAAGTTCGTGCAGCTCCCGCCGGGCGTGCTGGAGCAGCGCGAGCGCCTTGAGCAACTCCGCGCCCTCGAGAACGGCATGCGCATCGCGGCGGCGGTGATCGACACCGTCCCCCTCGGGGTCGACACCCCTGCCGACCTTGACCGGGCACGTGACGTGGTGGTGCAACTCGAGCGAACGGGAAACTCCTGAAGACGAGAAGCAAGGCGTGACCTATAGTCAATCCCCTTCCATGACCGATTAGTCGATCCCCCTCAATGACCGATCCAAAACGGACCATTGCCTTTCAGGGCGCTTCGGGCGCGTACTCGGACTTGGCCAGCCGCACGGCGCGGCCGGAGATGGCGACGCTACCCTGCCGGTCGTTCGAGGATGCGTTCGCTGCCGTGCACGACGAACGTGCGGCCCTCGCTATGATTCCGATCGAGAACTCGGTGGCCGGGCGGGTCGCCGACATCCATCATCTGTTGCCGGACTCCGGCCTGCACATCATCGGCGAGCATTATCAGCGGGTTTGTCACCACCTGCTCGCTGTCAAGGGAGCGCGCATCGAGGATATCACCCATGTCCACAGCCACATTCACGCCCTCAACCAGTGCCGGGCGCTGATCAGGGAGCTTGGCCTGGAGCCGGTCGTGCGGGTCGACACCGCCGGCGCCGCCGCTGAAGTGGCAGCCTCCGGCGACCCGACGCAGGCCGTGATCGCCTCCGAACTCGCCGGCGCGACCTATGGCCTGATCAGTCTCCGCGCCAACATCGAGGACGCCGAGCACAACACCACCCGCTTCCTGATCATGGCGCGGGAGGCGATCGTTCCGCACCCCAAGTCGGGGCCGACGATGACCAGCTTCGTTTTCCGGGTGCGCAACGTACCGGCGGCGCTCTACAAGGCCATGGGCGGCTTCGCCACCAACGGCGTCAACATGACCAAGCTGGAGAGCTATCTGGTCGGCGGCCGCTTCAACGCCGCCCAGTTCTACGCCGAGGTCGAGGGCCACCCGGAGCACCGCAACGTCACCCTCGCCCTCGAAGAGCTGGACTTCTTCTCCCGCGAAGTGCGCATCCTCGGCGTCTACCCCCAACACGGCTACCGCCACGACAGCGGGAAAGACGAGGATTAAGCAAGGCTGCGGGCGCGAACTGCTATGAGAGGCCGCAGCGTCGCCTGAAGAAGCGGGATTGGCAGCCTCAGCGGGCCTTGCGGGCGTCGCTGCGGTGTCGGACGTGGGCGAGATCATCCCAACCGTAGGCGGCCTCGCGGAGGTCGGCGTCCCATTGGCTGCCGGTGCGCTCGGCGACGCAGCGCCCACCCATGGTTTCGTAAAAGAAACGGGACGGGTTTTCCGCCAGCACCCACACCACGGCCGAGGTCATGCCCCGCACCACAAGGGAATCGAACAGCCGATACAAGAGCTTGCGCCCGATGCCGCGGTCCTGGTGTTCGGGCCGCACGTAGAGCATGTAGACCTCGCCGGCATGACGCAACCTCTTGCTGCGAGCCGGCCCACAGTTTCCGAAACCGACCACGCCGACGGTCGGGATGTCGGCGACCAGCACCGTTTGCGACCCGTCCCCGCCTCCGATGGCCCGCGCCCAACGCGCCGTCTGAGACTTTTTGCACATGTCGATCAGGAGTTTGTCGGGAAGCAGCCCGGCGTAGGCACTTCGCCACGAGTCCACATGAACGGACGCGATAGCCGCTGCGTCTGTGGGTCGAGAGTCCCGTATGATGATCATCCTCGGCTTCTTTCGGCCAGTTAGAGGTTTTCCTCCCGTAATCCCTCAAAGATACCTCAGGTGTCGCGAGAATGGGAACCCCGTTCGTGGCATGCAGCGTAATTTCCTCGGTCAGCCATTGCCCCGGCGGACCCGTTCCAGGTTGTTTATCCGTCAGCTTCGCACATCCATTCCTCCACCAGCCGGCGAGCGATGGAATCGGCGCGGGGCAGCCGCAGGCCGGCCCCCGAAAATCGCGCAATGTCGTTGCGCGTGAACCAGCGCGCGTCCGCGAGCTCATCCATATCCAGCACGATCGCCGCATCCGCTTCGGCCTCGGCGCGGAAGCCGAGCATCAACGATGACGGGAACGGCCACGGCTGGGAGCCGCGATAGCGACACCGGCTCACACTGATGCCCGCCTCCTCGCGCACCTCGCGGACGACCGCCTCCTCCAGGGTCTCGCCCGGCTCGACGAAACCGGCCAGCGTCGACATCATGCCGCGCGGCCACTGCGCCTGGCGGCCGAGCAGGCATGCGCCGCCGTCGGGTCCTGGACGGGTGACCAGCATGATCACCGCCGGATCGGTCCGCGGAAAATGCTCCGCCCGGCAAGCGGCGGCGACACAGACACGCAGATGCCCCCCGTCGCGGCTCTCTGTCTTCGATCCGCAGGCGCTACAGAACCGATGGCGCCGGTGCCAGTGCACGATGCCGCGGGCGTAAGCCAGAAGCGCCGCATCCGCCGGCGCCATCAGGGCGCTCACCCGCCGCAGTTCCGCCAACTTGCCGGCGCCGGCGCCTGCCGCCGCACCCTGCAGCATCGCCTGCACCGCATCCTCCTCGTGCGACGATAGATCCGCTGCCAGCCATGCGGCGCCAGCGTCGTCCATCCCGAGGACAATGACATGATCTGCCGCCGCGATGATGCCGCAGGAGTCGCCGCCGAGGATGGCCAATGGCCGCGGCTCCGCGCCCGCCCGGATCAGACTGCGCTCGCGCCACACCGGCAGCAACCGCGTCTCAGCATCCGCAAGCCGCGCCGCAACCCACATCGCGTCCTGCCGCTGCCGCGCGCAGCGGTCGAGACCGCACCCGGCATAGAAAAGGCCGTGCAACATGGCGCCAACCTGCCACAGGCGCGGACCTGCGACAACGCCGTCGCAGACCATCGTTGTGGTTCCGGGCCCGGCGCGTTAAAGTTGTGAAGATTTGTCTCGTTATCCCGATAAGCTGATCCCACAGTCGGAGCAGAGGCGATGAGGGTTGTATGGCGGCGGGCGGCGCTTGCGGCCGTTGGCGCAATGCTTGCCGGATGCGCAAGCGACGGCACCCACGAGACGGCGGGCTGTATTCCCGATGCCAGCGGACGTGCGGCGGAGGTCGACTGGTCGGCGGCACAGACGGTCGACGTCCGCATTCGCCACGACGACTTCAGTCCAATAGTGATCGGCCTGCTCCGCGAGCGGCCCTATGTGCTCCGCTTCAGCAACGGCGATGACGAGCGCCATGAGTTCTCGGCGCCGGACCTGTTCCGCACCGTAGTGCTGGACGGCATCGCGGTCGACGGCCGGTCGCAGCCGGCGGGGTGCTACACCCGCGTTGCGGTGCCGGCGAACGGCACCGCGGAAGTGCGCTTCATGCCCCTGCTCGACGGGCGCTACGAGTTCAAGGACACAGATCTGTTCGGCATGACCTACGTGGATCTCGGCCTCTCGCCTGAAACCGGTCAAGGATTCGGCGTCGTTCAGGTTCGATAGACGAGGAGAGCGCGAAGCCCGGTTTCGCTCCGCGCGCTTCCCGGCTATAGTGCGGGTGGGAGGCTGGCGGCGGACGGGCCCCTCGCCAATCCGGTCAGGTCCGGAAGGAAGCAGCCGTAACGAGTTCTGCCCGGGTCGCCTGTTCAGTCTCCCACTTCGCCCCTTGCGGCAGCCTGCCGGCAGGATCGTGACCGCCGCCACCATGCCCGAACCCAACTCCGATACCGAACCCAGCAAGTCCGCCGCGTCGCCGGGCGGCGCCCCCTATCGCGTCCTCGCCCGCAAGTACCGACCGGCGACGTTCGATGCGTTGATCGGACAGGAGGCGCTGGTCCGCACGTTGTCCAACGCCTTTCGGTCGGGCCGCCTCGCCCAGGCGTACATGCTGTCCGGGGTGCGCGGCATCGGCAAGACCACTACCGCCCGCATCATCGCCCGCGCCCTCAATTGCGTCGGCCGCGACGGCGGCGGCTCGGACGCTAGCAGCGGGCCGACCGCCACGCCATGCGGGGTCTGCGAGCACTGTGTCGCCATCGCAGAGGACCGGCACGTGGACGTGCTGGAGATGGACGCCGCCAGCCGCACCGGCATCGACGACATTCGCGAGGTGATCGAGGGGGTGCGCTACCGGCCGACGTCGGCGCGCTACAAGGTCTACATCATCGACGAAGTACACATGCTGTCGAAAAACGCCTTCAACGCGCTGCTCAAGACGTTGGAGGAGCCGCCGGAGCACGTGCGGTTCTTGTTCGCCACCACCGAGATCCGCAAGGTGCCGGTCACGGTCCTGTCCCGGTGTCAGCGCTTCGACTTGAGGCGCGTCGACGCAGCGACCTTGGCGGCGCATCTCGCGGGCATCGTGGCGCAAGAGAACGCAACGGCGGAACCGGAAGCGCTGCACATCGTCGCCCGCGCCGCCGACGGCAGCGTGCGGGACGGATTGTCGCTGCTCGATCAAGCCATCGCCCATACGGATGGCGTTGTCACCGCCGAGGCGGTGCGCGCGATGCTGGGCCTCGCGGATCGGACCAAGGTGTTCGATCTGTTCGACGCGGCGATGAGGGGCGACGCGCCGGCGGCGCTCGCGCTGCTCGCGGACCTTGACGCCGTCGGCGGCGACGCGGCGCTCGTGTTCGAGGACCTGCTCGACCTCACCCACTGGCTGACCCGCATCAAGGTCGCGCCCGAGGCGGCCGACGCGCCAGGAATACCGGAGGTTGAGCGGACGCGCGGCCGGGCCATGGCGGACCGGCTCAGTATGGGGGAAGTGACGCGCGCTTGGCAGATGCTGTTGAAAGGTCTCGGGGAAATCCGCTTCGCGCCATCGCCGTTGCAGGCGGCGGAAATGGTGCTGGTGCGCCTGGTGTATGCGTCTCGCCTGCCGACACCCGAAGAGGCTCTCAAGGCGTGGGGGTCCGGGCGCCCGCCGGTGCCGGCGGGCTCCACCCCGAACGCGCCTGCGGATGTGGGGTCCGGGCGGGCGTCCGACGCTGTGGAGACGGCGGCTTCGGCTACGAACCACCCGCCCGCGCGCCATCCGCCGCAGCCACTGGGAGGGCGGTCTCACAGCCCGAGCGCGGCGCTCGTTCAACCTGTCGACGATTCGGCCGCAGAGCCCCGCCCGAGGGACGATGCGGGCCCCCGCGCCGACCCCCAGAGCTTTCGTGACGCCGTCGAGCTGGTCTCGAGCGTTGGTGAGGGCGAATTGTCCGCCCATCTCCGGACGCTGGTTCACCTTGTCCATTTCGAAGCGGGAAAGATCGAGATTCACCTCGACGATTTGGCGCCCCGCGATCTTACGCAACGTTGGGCGCGGCTGCTCAACGCGCACACTCGGCGGCGCTGGTGGATCAGCGTCGCGAAAGCGGGCGGCGAGTTGACCTTGGAACAACAGGATCGGACTGCAGAAGCCGCCGCCTTGTCGGAAGTCGCCCGGCATCCGCTGATCCGCGAGATCCTGGACGTGTTCCCCGGCGCCACCGTCGACAGCGTCCGTCCCGCGCCGGCACCGCCGGGCGGCGAACCGCCGGACATTCAGCCGGACGCCGCATTGGTGCAAGACACGGACGACGAATCCGACCCCACACTCAGCGACAGTCCCTGACCATAAATCGAGGCGGTTCCATGCCCAAGGAAATCGAACGCAAGTTCCTGGTCCGCGGGGACGGGTGGCGCTCCGGCGCCGCGGGGCTCCCGATCCGTCAGGGCTACCTGTGCACCGATGTGGAGCGCAATATCCGCGTCCGCACCCGGGGGGAACACGGCTACCTGACCATCAAGGGCGCGATGCGGGGGCTGGCGAGAGAGGAGTTCGAGTACGCGATCCCCCGCGACGACGCCGACGCCATGCTGGACGGCCTGTGCCAGCGACCCCTCATCGAGAAGACCCGCTACGTGCGCGACCACGGGGGCTGCATCTGGGAGATCGACGTGTTCGAAGGCGAAAACGCCGGCCTGATCATCGCCGAGGTGGAATTGCAACACGAGGATCAGGATATCGCCCTGCCGGCGTGGGTCGGCGCCGAGGTCAGCAACGACACCCGTTATCTCAACGTCAATCTCTTCCGCCACCCGTTCACGCGGTGGTGACCACTGCGCCCGGCGGCGGGTTACGCCGACGCCAACCTGCCCTACGAGGCGGACAGGACGGCGGCTAGAAGCTCACTTTGAGCCCGGCGACGAGGCCCCAGCCGTCGGTGTCGGAGCGGGTGTTTTCGACGAATTGCGCCGGATTGGTGCCGATATTGCCGGTGAAGCGGGTGTCCTCCGCATCGTCGTCGAACCAGAAGAAGCCGCCTACCATCCGCACTCCGGGGCCAAGCCCCCAGGACCCGGACACCGCAAGCACCTTGTGCTCTTGATCGCTGGGATCGCCCACGGCGCCCTCCGTCGAGCTTTGCAGCCACGCGACGCCCACCTCGTAGGGGCCGGTTTCGTAGCTGCCGCCCACCGAATAGGACCAGCCCTTCATGGATGTCGCGGCGCCCGCCGTGGTGGACACGAAGTCCGGGCCCCCGCCGAGGTTGATAACGCCCGGCCCGCCGGCGGTTCGTTTACCGCTCGTGACCTGGTGATAGGCGCCGCCCACCTTGAAGCCCGCGAACCCGGTCTGCGCGCCCAAACCGTAGGCGAACAGGTCGTCGTCGCTCCCGTCGCTGTCGAGAGCCGTCGTCTGTTCCGCCCACATGGCGCCGCCGTAGGTGGCAAGGGTCCACTGTCCGAAGTTCTGGGTGTAGTTCAGTCCGCCCGCCCAGCCGTTGTGATGGCCGCTGCCGTTGCCGGCGCCGCCCACCTCGAAGTTCGGATTGTTGCCATCGCCACCGCCCGGCTGCAGCTTGGGGATGTAGGAAACGCCGAGCTGAAATCCGGCGACACGAGGCGTGATGTAGGTGATCTTCTGGGAATCGTTGTCGTTGTTGCGAAGAAACGTGGTGCCCGCCGGCGAATCGTAGAAATCCAGAATGGCGGTGTTGACATAGAAAGAATTGTTGATGACGTCGCCGGAGTCCACGCTGATTCCCCCATCCGGGGATCCGACATGGAGGAGATAGGCGGCGTTGTTCTCGGATCCGAGTATGACCTTGCCCCACGAATCGCTGGAGAGGTAAAGGTACTGCTCGTCGATGTAATCGTCCGTGGGGAGTTGGCCTTCCAACTGGACGTTGACGCCGACGGTGATGCCGTTATCTAGCGCCGTTTCGCCAACGAAACAGATTTCCGGGTTCATCTTTACGTCGAGCGGGGCGGCCTTGTACCCCTGAGGCGTGCGGCCGGCGTCGTCGTCGTTGAAATCCTGATCGAGGCCGACAATCAGCTGCTGCATGTAGCCGTGCACCTCGATTTTGATGCGGCCTGCGCTCGGCACCTTCAAGGGCTCGATCGCCCCGGCGTCTCCGGAGAATGCCAAAGCCAACCCGGCGGACGCCAGAGCGGTGGTGCTGAGAAGCCGTTTCGTCATCGACATCGGGACACACCCCTACCGGTGCCGGCACTGAGATCGGTGCCGGCTGTCGCTTTCGTGATGAATCCGAGGGTTCGACCCGCCCGATGAACGGCGCCGGAATCGAACCGTTAGGCCATCGAACTTCTAGGCCGATGCGGAAGGCGACCGGAGCCGCCTTCCCACCGTAGAACGCGAGAAGATCAGAAGCTTACCTTGAAGCCTGCCGTCAAACCCCAGCCGTCGGTGTCGGACTGGGTGGCGACTGTGTCTTCAGCTTCGTCGTCAAACCAGAAGAAACCGCCGACCAACCGCACGCCGGGGCCCATGGTGTAGGATCCCGACACGGCCAAGGTCTGGTGGTTCTGATCGCTGGGATCGGCAATCGCGCCTTCGTTGTCGCCATCGATCCACTGTACGCCGACCAAATATGGCCCAACTTCGTAGGCGGCGCCCAGGGCGTAGGACGAGCCCTCCATTGAAGTCGTCGTGGTGCGCATGCCTTCCTGGACATCGTGGTACGAACCACCCACCGAGAAGCCGGCAAATCCGATCTGGGCGCCGGTGCCCCAGGCAAACATGTACCCGTCGTCACCACCGCCGTTGAGTTCGGCAGTCTCTTTTGCCCAGTGCAGGCCACCGTAAGCGGCAACGTCGAAGGCGCCGAACTTCGTCGTATAGTTCAAGCCGCCGGCCCAGGCGTTGTGCTGGCCGCTGCCGTTGCCCGCGCCGCCGACCGAGACGTCCGGGCTGTTGCCATCGCCGCCACCCGGCTGCAGCTTCGGCGCGTAGGACAAGCCCGCCTGGAACCCGGCGAAACGCGGAGTGAAATACATGATCTTCTGGGAGTCGTTGTCGTTGTTGCGGAGCGCCGTGGTGCCCGCCGGAGTGTCGAAAAAGTCAGAAATGGCAGTGTTGATATAGAACGAATTGTTGATGACGTCGCCGGAGTCGACGCTGATGCCGCCGTCCGGTGCGCCGACCTTGAGGAGGTAGGCGGCGTTGTTTTCGGAGCCGAGGATCAGCTTGCCGAAGCTCTTGCTCTCCAGATACATGTACTGTTCGTCGATGTAATCCGTGGGCGCAAGCTGGCCTTCCAACTGGACGTTGACGCCGACGGTGATGCCGTTGTCCAGCGTCGTCTCGCCGACGAAGCAGATTTCAGGGTTCATCTTTTCGTCGATGACCGCCGCCTTGTACCCCTGCGGGGTGCGGCCGGCGTCCGTGTCGTTGAAATCCTGGTCCAGTCCGACGACGAACTGTTGCATGTAGCCGTGCACTTCGATCTTGATCCGCTCAGCCGCCGCGGCGTCGCCCGCTACCCCGGCGATCAGACCGGCCGTCGCCAGAGCGGTGGTGCCAAAAGTACTTTTTTCATCATTTCCCTCTCCATGCCCTACAAAAAGTTCCCCGGATTCGCATGCCTTGGCAGGACCACCTCCGCGGGAGACGCCCACCTGGGAACAAGTGCATGAAGCCACGAAGCACATCTGCGTTCAAGTCTCGCCAGACAGCGCCTGCGTCATTTGTTCACCACTGTGACCACTGTGCAACAATCCGCCTCCCCAGTGAGTTCATTTGCGATTGCAGGGCATTATCGCCAGGCTTCCACAACGGCGAGGCAGCAATGTCTCTTTGGCGTCAATCGGCTTATGTTGAGCTGACATTCGGTTTACACAGAGCCGCACCGAGCGATCCTGCGGGATCGCGTCACCGATTGGAGAACGTACGGCATGAAGAACATCGGCCAAATGATGAAGCAGGCACAGCAGATCCAGGCCAAGATGGCCGAGATGCAGGAACAGTTGGCGAGCACCGAGGTCACCGGCTCGTCCGGCGGCGGTCTCGTGCAGGTGACGTTGAACGGCAAAGCCGAAGCGCGGTCGGTGCAGATCGACCCATCGGTGGCCGACCCCACCGAGATCGAGGTTCTGGAGGACCTAATGGTCGCGGCGTTCAACGACGCCAAGAGCAAGGTGGAAGCGCACATCGCCGAGCGCATGTCGGAGTTGACGGGCGGGTTGAAGCTGCCGCCCGGCATGCAGTTGCCAATGTAGAACTGCATCGCCGGCGACCTGTCATTCCGGCCTCGCTGATGTAAGCTGGGCGATGAACGAAATCGACAGCCTCATCCGGGCACTCGCCAAGTTGCCGGGGCTGGGGCCCCGCTCGGCGCGCCGCGCGGTGTTGCATATGCTGAAGCGGCGGGAACGGGTGCTGGAACCGCTGGCGGCGGCGCTGACGGCGGCGGCGAACAACGTCCGCACCTGTTCGGTCTGCGGCAACCTGGATACCCGCAGCCCATGCGGCGTCTGCAGCGATCCGCGCCGCGATGCGGCCACCCTTTGCGTCGTCGAAGACGTTGCCGATCTTTGGGCGCTGGAGCGAGGCGGCGCCTTCCGCGGCCGCTATCACGTGCTCGGCGGCACCCTGTCGGCGCTCGACGGCATCGGCCCCGACGATCTCAGCATTCAGAGCTTGCTGGCTCGGGCCGCCGCCGCGGAGGTCACGGAGGTGATCCTGGCGACCAACGCCACGGTGGACGGCCAGACCACGGCCCACTATGTGGCCGATCGGCTCGCCGGGTGCGACGTAACGGTTTCCGGCCTCGCCCTCGGCATGCCCGTCGGCGGCGAACTGGACTATCTCGACGACGGGACGTTGAACGCCGCCTTGCGCGCCCGCCGCCGCCTGGACAAGAACTGAACGGACGAACCGGACGCGGCCACATGACCGACCAAAGCGTCGCTGACATCCATCGAGACATCGGCGGTCTGCTAGTTGAAATCGACCAATGGGAGTCGGTGCATGGTCCCTACGACCGAAGCCGGGATGAAAGCCGGTTCGACCTCCGGCTGAAGTCGCTGTTCGACCGCCTTGTCGGCGCGCGTGCGCGCAACGAAGCGGAAGTCATGCACAAGCTGGAGCGCGCCATACACGTCGGCGGACGCGGCACATCGATCGGCGACAGGTTGATCGAGAGCGCGCTTCACGATCTCAGGCAGATCAGGGTTCAGGACAAACGTCCACGAGCCTGACCAGCGCTACAGCCGCCTCGCGGCGGACACCTTTCGATGGTTCACGCTGCCCAGTCGTCCGCCGTGGGGCTGATTAGCACGGTGTAGCCCGCCGCCGCCTGCGGTCGACCAGTGCGCCACGTCAGAGCGCCTCCAGGCTGGCTCCTTGCAGAGACGCATCCGCTTCCACCGTCACCGCCGCCGCCGCCGCCGCCGCGGACATGATGTCGCCCACCAGCACGCGGGATGGCAGACGCCGCTTCGAGATGCAGCCAATGATGATTTCCCGGTCGCCAAGGGAGCCGACGATGCGCCCGTCCTCCACCACGACCAGTCTGTCCACACCCTGATCGCGCATGTGCAGAGCCGCAGCCGCAACGCTCGCCGACGCCTCGATCGACACGCCGTTTCCCACAGAGATATCCGCAATCCGCATCAACATGGCGCTTACTCCGATGGCTGGCCGTTCTCCCGACCCGTCTCCTGGCTCCGGCGCTTTGTCGACCGGCCTTGTCGGGTTTTAGGATTTTGCCACATTCGGCCGTCACCTTCTGTGACGCGGATTACACGCTGCGGGAAATCGTGGATTACACGCTGCGGGAAATATCGTGCGCCGAACCCGCGATTGGCGCGCCTCGGCAGATTGCTGCGGGCACCGTTTCCCAGGGTATCCTCACCCCTGAACCCGCGGGGCGTCCGCCAATGGGAGGTCCAAGCTCGGCCATCGTCAAGCTCAGGATGAGGTATTGGTTGTGACGATTCCGGCTCTAAGCCTCGATGCGGAAGCCGACCTTGATGACGACTTGGTAATGCGCGACGCGGCCGTCCTCGACATGCCCGCGCACCTCCTGAACCTCGAACCAGTCGAGATTTTTCAACGTTTTCGATGCCGTCGCGACGGCGTTCTGAATGGCGTCCTCGACACCGACGGTGGATGTACCCACCAGTTCGACCTTCTTGTAGACACGGTCACCCATTCAAGCCTCCTGTCCCAATCTGTCCTGCTAATTTACTTCGTTGATTCACCGGCGCGTCGGCGGGCGTCATCCTTGAACGGGCACTTCGTCAATACAGTCGCCTCGAAGCGTCAGATCACTGCCCCAGATTATCGATCTTCGCCGCCAGGACGAAATCATTCTCGTGCAGGCCGTTGATCTTATGGGTAAATATCTCGATGAAGGCGTACCCCCAGCCGAAGTGGATCTCCGGGTGATGGTCTTCGGCCTCGGCGAGCTCGCCGACGCGGTTGACGAAGGCAAGCGCCTCGCGGAAGTTTCCGAACGTAAAGCGCCGCTGTATGCGCATGGGGTCGCGGGCGAGGGCCCAGGCCGGCGTCTGTTCCAGATACGCCGCCGCCGCGTCGTCCGCGAGCGGCGGCACATCGCCTCGGCACGCCACGCATGACTTGCGCGCAAGGTCGTCCACCATCTGCCTGCAGCCTTACAGATGCGAATCGGCGGCCAGGTGGCCGACGCAGCAGGCCACATCCCCCGCCGCCGACTCCACCATCTCGATGGCGCGCTCGCGGGTCGGGTAGACGCCGAAGGAACCGCCTTCCAGCCCGAAGGGAAGCGCCTGCCATCCGTCTTCGCCGAATATCACGACGGCGTCGCCGACGGCCGTCGTGCTCATGATCCGCGAATGAACCCAATCCATAGCCACACCTTCCATCTGCTCGAAATCGCTAAGGACTCGCATTCGCAGATGGGGATCGTCGATCCCTGCGACAAGGGCGATCAGGATCAACCGGCGAGCCCGTGGCGTTCGTGCCAAGCAGCGATGGACTCTTCCGGGTACTGCGAGAACGTCTGGTCGCTGGCGCCAATTGCGGCGTCCACCCATGGCGCCTTGAACGCCAGCATCAGGTGGGTGCGGTCCGGCGGAACCGGCAGCGGCGTGTCGACGGCCGACGCAAATGGATGGACAAGTTCCGGCCACCGCGGATCCCACAGCCACAGCGCGCTGCCGCAGATCCCGCAGAAGCGCCGCTCGGCGGGGCTGATCTTCTCGCCGCCGCTGTCGTCGGCGATCCTCGCCCGGTAGACGCGGATATTTTCGTCGCCGCTGACCTGCAGGGTGCCGGACAGCCCGCCGAGGTTGATGGCGAAGCCGCCGCCGCCGGCGGTCTTGCGGCAGATGGAGCAGTAACAAAGGTTGAACGGATAGGGATGCGGACATTCGAGGGCGAACCGCACCGATCCGCAATGACATGACCCTTCGATCTGCATCCTTCGCCTCCCTGCAGCCGTCTGCACCGTGGCCATTTTACTGTGCGGGATCAACCGCGCCCGAGAGGGAGAGGCGCGCTTCGCCGGCCGACGGCCGATCGAGGGTGATGACGGCGCCGAGCGAGCGCGCCAACCGGGCGGCGAAATCGCCGTGGACCGTGCGCGGCGACACCTCATCGACTTGAGATCGAGCCTCGAGTGCGGTCACCAGATCATCGTTCAGCACAACGCGCTCGCCATGAGCGCAGACGATGGCGTTGAGGCCGCTGCCCGCGGAGCCGCGCGCATCGCCGATGCGCACGGTGATGGTGCCGGACCGCGGCAGGGCGTCCCGCGCCACCAGCACCAGGCACAGCACCAGGCGGAGAGCGGCGGCGGGCACCGGCGCATCGCCCGCGCCATCCGGCCAGTCGATTCCGATCCGGGTTCCGTCGACGATGCCGGCGGCGAGGCGCCGCGCCTCATCCCAACCTGAATGAGGATCGTCGCCGCCGCGCAAACCGAAGGCGACGCGGAAGAAATCGAGTTGGTGCGCCAGGCGGCCGGCGCTGGCGGCAATGAGATCGACGATTTCGCCATCCCCGCCAAGTTCCTTCAACAGGTCGACGCCGTTGGCAAGCGCCCCCGCCGGCCCGACCAAATCGTGGCACAGGCGGGAGACCAGCAATTGCGCCAGCTTCGTGTCGGATGCCATCCCGCCCGATCTCCTTCACAAGACCGTTGAGTTTATGCCCCGGTCGGGTGATTGCTCAAGCTGGCGATCGCTCCCGTGCCCAACCAGGAGGATCAGGCCGGTCAGGTTGCGTCGGCGAGGACGATGCGAGTACCGGTGTCGCCCGCGAGAAGACGCTTGAGATGAAACCGCGCCAATGGGTCCTGGCCGTCGCGGCCGACCAGGGCGGCGAAGCTTTGCATCGCGCCGGCGTCGCCGGCCTCCAACTGCGCGAACGCGGCAAGGTATGCAGCCGCGGCGTCGCTTGCCATGGCGTCGCCACAGACGGGCTCGAACGCCTTGATGACGGTGTCCTTGCCCTTCAACACCAGGGTGCCGATCGGCCGCCCGGCGAAGCCCGGAATGGCGGCGACGGTGTCGGCGCTGACGCAGACGCGGGTTCCCAGGCGCTTGTTCGCGTTTTCCAGGCGGGCGGCCGTATTGATGGCGTCGCCGTGCGCCGTATAGTGGAAAAACGCGTCGCCGCCGAAGTTGCCGACGGTGGCCGGCCCGGAGTGCACGCCGATGCGGGTGTGGCCGATCGGCAGTCCCGCAGCTTGGTTTAGCGCCGCGAAGTCCTCCGCGAAACGGTCTAGGTCGAGAGCGCAATCGACCGCCCGCGCGGCGTGGTCCGGTTGCTCGACGGGCGCGCCGAACATGGCGTGGATGGCGTCGCCGACCACCGTGTCGATGGTGCCGCCGTGCGCGAACACGATACGCGACAAGCCGCCGATGTAGGCGTTCATCACCTCGACGATGATCGCGGGGTCCAGCGTTTCCGCCAGCGGCGTGAAGTCGGCGAGATCGGTGAACAGGAACGTGAGGTCGCGGCGTTCCCCCCGCAACTCGAGTGTATCCGGATGTTCGGCCAGGTGGCGCGCCAGGTTGGGCGAGAAATATCGGGCCAGGTTGGTGCGTGCCCGTTCCGCTTTTGCCCGCCGCTCCTCCGCATCGCGCAGCGCATTGAGATCGGCGAGGGTCTTGGAGAGGGTGATCTCCAGATCGTCGAAGTCGATCGGCTTGGTGATGAAATCGAAGGCGCCGCGGTTCATGGCGGTGCGGATATTTTTCATGTCGCCGTAGGCGGAGACGATGAGCGCCCGCAACGTCCCGGGCGTGTCCCGCAGGCGGTCGAGCAGGGTCAGACCGTCCATGCGCGGCATGTTGATGTCGGAGAGCACGATGTCGACGTCCGGCTCGGCAGCCAGCGCCGCCAGCGCCTCCTCGCCGTCGCCCGCGAACAAGAACTGATAGTCGCCATCACGGATCCGGCGGCGGAACTTCTGGCGGACCAGAAGCTCGAGATCCGGCTCGTCGTCGACGACCAGGATCTTGGCTGGCGTCAAATGCCGTCTCCGTGCATGTGGGAGCCGAGCGTCGCCTTGAGTTGAGTGAAATCCACCGGCTTGGTGATGAAATCGCTCGCACCGAAGTCCTTTGCCAGACGCCGCTTCTCCGCATCGCCGTAGGCGGTGATCATGATGACGGGAAGTTCGGGCCAGCGCTGCTTGACCTCCCGCAGGAGATCGAGCCCGCTCATGCCCGGCATGTTGATGTCGGAGAGCATCAAAAGGCGTTCGGCCAGGCCGCATTGGGCGAGCAGATCCAACGCCTCGTCCCCGGACTGCGCAAACTGAATGGAACAGGCGCCTTGTCGGATCTCACGCCGAAAAGACTGCCGGAACAGCTCGATAGCATCCGGCTCGTCGTCGACGAGAAGCAGATTGGCGGTCATTTGGTGCACTCCATTCTAGAGAAACATGAGATCGGCGTGGTTCGCCCGAAGCATCTCCCAATTACTCCCCGGGATTCTCCTTCACCAGCGGGCAGACGTCTGTGATCCGGTTCACGCCGGTGCATGGTTTGACAATCACTCGCAAGCGGTGCCGGTGTCTGCCGGCAGGCGGACGGTGAACTCGGTGAATTCTCCGGGACTCGTCTCCACCTCCAGCCGGCCCTTGTGCTGATGAACGACGATGTCGTAGCTGAGCGACAGCCCGAGTCCCGTCCCCTCGCCGGCCGGCTTGGTGGTGAAGAACGGCGTGAAAATCTTGTCCGCCACCGCGGGCGGAATGCCGGTGCCGTTGTCGCGCACCCGGATGTCGACGGCGCCGTCGGTGCGACGGGTCGAGACCCTCAGCGTCGGCCGGTAGGCGGCGTCGCCGTCGCGCTTGAGCCGCTCGTGGGTGGCGTGGAACCCGTTCGTGAAAAGGTTGAGGAGCACCCGGCTGACGTCCTGCGGAATGATCTCGACGGCTCCGGCGTCCGCCCCGTAATCCCGTTCGAGGGTGACATTGAAGGAAGGATCCGAGGCGCGGGCGCCGTGATAGGCGAGATTGAGGCTCTCCTCGACGACGGCGTTGATATCGGCGGCCCGCCGCTCGCCCGGTCCCTCACGGGAGTGCGCCAACATGCTTCTGACGATCCCGTCGGCCCGCGCCCCGTGCTCGCCGATCTTCCTGAGATTGCCGCCAAGGGTCATGAGAACCTCCTCGGCATCGGCGCGCACGTCGGCGTCGAGACCAGCCAAAGCGTCTCCGAGCAATCCCCTGAGGTCGTCCAGCAAGTCGATGCACAGCGCCGAAAAGTTGTTTACGAAATTGAGCGGGTTCTTGATCTCGTGGGCGATGCCAGCAACAAGCTGGCCGAGCAGCGCCAGCTTCTCGGCGTGGACGAGGCTGGTCTGGGTCTTCTTCAAATCAAAAAGCGCCCGCTCCGCCTGGTCCCTGGCCTCGCGCAGTTCCCGCTCCCTCTGCACCTCTGCATTGATGTTGGAGGCGCTGCCGCGGTAGCCGCGGAACGACCCGTCCGGCGCGAACACCGGCACACCGCTGGTGCTCATCCACATCTCGCTGCCGTCGATGCGCTTGACGGGGTACCGGAAGTTCTTGAACGGCCGGTGCGCGTTGATGTCGTCGAGATGGCGCCGCCATGCCTTCTCGTCGAGGCTGCCGCGGCCCAATTCCTCGCGCGTCCTGCCGAGGACCTGGGACGGCGGCACCTGGGTCCACGTTTCCATCGGTTCCGAAATGAAGCTGAAGCGGAGATCCGGGCCCATCTCCCAGAACCAATCGGACGACGCCGCAGCGAAATCCCGGAACCGCTGCTCGCTGTCTCGGAGCGCCGCCTCGGTCCGTTTGTGCTCGGTGATATCGAAATAGGTGAGCATCCGGCCGCCGTCCGGGAGGCTCTTGCACTGGAACTGGAATACCCGCCCGTCTGCCAATGAAAGATCGACGGGCGCGATGTCGCCGGCGGCGATGGCGGCGATGCGTTGATCGGCGTACGCCGGAAACTCCGCATCCGTAATCCGGTAGAAACCGCGTTCGTGAGAACTCTCCAAGAATTCGCGGATATTGGCCCGTCGCGCCAGAAGCTCCGCCGGGAACTCGAAGAACTTGCCGAAGGCGTGATTGGTGATGCGGGCGCAGAGGTCCGGGCCCAGGAACAGCACGCCATATTCGATCGTATCCATCACCGCGTTGAACTCGGCCAGTACCGCGTCCTTCTCGCGGATCGCCTGGTTGAGCGCCTCCTCCCGCCGCTTAAGGTTGGTCACGTCGGTGAAGACGGCGACGGTGGCGCCGTCCTCGGCCTTCTTTTCGTCGATCTGGATCCAGCGTCCGTCGCTTTGCCGCTGCACGATCGGCCCTGCGGGCGCCCGATGCTGCGCGAGCCTTGCATCGACCCAATGTTCGCCATCCTCGGCGGCGTCGGCGACGATGTCGCGCTTTGATGCAGTGCGCACGATCTCCTCGAACGTGACGCCGGGCCGAATGAGATCGGCAATGCCGGGATAGTGGTCCTTGTAGTGGCTGTTGCAGAGGACGAGGCGGTCGTCGGCGTCGAACACCGAGAACCCGGCGGAGATCGATTCGACGGCGAGAACGAGGCGCTGCTCGCGCTCCCGTGCCTCCTGTTCATCGCGTCTGCGATCGCTGATGTCGGAGCAGATGGCGAGCAGGCCACCACCGTCTAGCGGACGACAGCGAAGTTCGATCACCGTGCCGTCGGCGCGCGACCACTCCATCCAATGGGGCTCCGCGCGTCTCGCCCGCGCCAGCATCGACTGCACATTATCTCCCCCCTCGCCCGCAATGACCTCGACCTGGGCGACGCGACGGATGAACGCTTCCCAGGGATCACCCACACCCAACCCCGAAGGCGGACAGTCAAGAAGCTCGAGGAATCTACGATTGCAGACGACGACGTTGAGGTCGGCATCCAAAACGCCGACGCCGTGGTCGATGGCCTCGAACGCCGCTTCCACCAAAGCCGTCCGGCCGACCGGACTCTCCACGTCCGTCCGGGCCGGCCCCGCCGTGAGACCTGCCATGTCAACCTCCCGCCACACGCCGGCGCTGCACGTCTGCCGCGCCATCCCCCGCCCACGGCGCTGTGCCGGAGCCTGCGCTCGCCTCCTCCGCATCCGGCAGTTGGACGACGAACTCGGTGTAGTCATTCTGGCGGGTGTCGACGTCGAGCCTGCCGCCGTGCTGGTGGACGACGATGTCGTAGCTCAGCGACAGCCCAAGGCCCGTTCCCTCGCCGGCTGGCTTGGTGGTGAAGAACGGCGTGAAGATCTTGCTGACCGCCGCTGGGGGGATGCCGGTGCCGTTGTCGCGCACCCGGATCTCCACGAAACCGTCGATGCGGCGGGTGGACACGTGCACCGTCGGCCGGTAGCCCGTATCGCCTTCCCGCCTGAGCCGCTCCTGCGTCGCGTGGAACCCGTTGGTGAACAGGTTGAGAAGAACCCGGCTGATGTCGGGTGGAACGATCCGAACCGTCCCTGCATCGGGGTCGAAATCGCGATCGAGCGTGACGTTGAACGTCGGATCCGTAGCGCGGGCCCCGTGGTAGGCGAGGTTGAGACTTTCCTCGACGAGGGCGTTCAGTTCGGCCGGTCGCCGCTCACCCGGCCCCTCGCGGGAATGCGCCAGCATGCTCTTGACGATACCGTCGGCGCGCCTGCCGTGCTCGCCGATCTTCCTCATGTTGCCAGTGAGAGTAGCGAGCAGGTCCTCGGCGTCGGCCCGCGCATCGTCATCGAGGTCGGCGATCGACTTGCCGAGCGTCGCCTTGAGATCGTCGAGCAGTTCGACCGACAACGCCGAGAAATTGTTGACGAAATTCAGCGGGTTCTTGATTTCGTGGGCAATGCCGGCGGTGAGTTGGCCGAGCAGCGCCAGCTTCTCGGCATGCACCAGGGACGTCTGCGCCTGCTTCAACTCGCCCAGGGCGCGGCTCATGCTACCCAGCTCGTCGCCGCCGAAGCGGGGGATCTCGGTGCCAAGATCGCCGCTGCGGATGCCGTCGATGGCGGCGACGAGCCGTCGCAGCGGATCGGCGATGGAGCGGAACACCACGAACGTCAGCACGATGCCGACGGCGACTGCCGCGACAACGACAACGATTGAGATCTCTACGGCTTGATGCGCCTCTTCACGGGCCCTCGCTCCGGTCTCGTCGGCCTCGGCGCTGAGGTCCTCCATCAGCCCCTCGAGCCTCTCGTCGATCGCGCTCATGTGCATGCGGGCATGGGCCATGAGCGTGTTGCCGATAACCCGCCTGTCGTCCGCGTAGGCGTCGATCGCTCTCTTGGTTACGGCCATCAGTTCGTCGAGGGACTCCTCCGCGGCGCGGACCGTCTCCGGATCCCGTGCAGAGAGAGAGCGGAGATGATCACTGAAGTCGGTTTTCGCCGCCTCGGCGTTTCGTTCGGAAATGATCAGCAGGCTGACGGCGTAGTCGGTCAGCCAGTACTTGAGGTCATCGAAGGATCTTTGCGCGGCATGAGCCGTCTTGAGGACCTCCCGCAGGGTCACCTGGGCGGTCAGGGACCCGGCGTTCTGCTCCAGGCGGTGAACGAGGAACGCGTTGGTCCAGATCAGCCCGGCGAGCAGCAACCCGGACAGCAGGATCAATCGCGCCCGGATCGTCATTCGAGACAGGATCGCCATGGAGGGGTGCTCCGGCCCCCTTACCGGTATAGGGTGACGCTCAGGACCCCGCCCAGGTCCCCTTCATGCGCACCCTCCTTGGGATAGCCCGTCACATCCATTTCGCCCTTGGGCTCGCCATGACAGGCGAGGCACGACTGGCTGTAATACTCCGGCACCAGCACCCGGACCGCGTCGCGCCCGCCGATATCGGCCACCGCCGCGAACGTCTTGCCGACCGGCCAGTCGGCCGAGGCCAGCTTGTCATTGATGATCTGCTCTTCCCAGGCATCCGGCAGCGCCTTGCGGTTGCGGACCAGATAGCGCGGCGCCGTCGACTTCATCGCCGCATCGTTGGCCGCAAGGCTGTTGAAACGCTCGTTGACCAGTCGGCCGAACACCGCGGGGATGAACCCCTTGAAGCCAATCCCCTTCTGGTTGATGGTGTCCTGGTGTTCATCCATCACTTGAACGATGGCATCCATCTGGGCTTGCAGAAGGGCGCCGCGGCGGGTTTCGCCATCGATATCGCGCGGATCCCAGCCGTGGCGCTCGGAGAAGATCGCAACGGTATCGGCCAGCACCTTTTCCCCGGACAATCCCTTGTCGCCGATGGCCGGGTCATTGATGCGGCTCTGGTTGTTGGAGATCACCGTGCGCGCGGCGCGGTACAATTCGGCGAGATCGGCGGCGATTTCCTGGTCCGCGGCACTGCCGGCGGCGTCATCCGCAATCGCTCCGAAAGACAGCAGAAGCGCGAGGCCCGCGGCACCGACCACACGCGCCAAGTCAAGCAGCGACCAGATCATGGCTTTACGCCCCGCTCGTTCCAAGGATGTGGAACAACGATCCTCACTTATTTGCAGCTGATTGTCATTCGCGAAGTTTGGGCGACCGTGAGGGACTCGCCCCCTCCGCGTTCCTCAGGACAACTCGCGGTGCCGGAAGCAGTCCACGAGGTGGTCGTTGACCATGCCGACCGCTTGCATGAACGCGTAGCAGATGGTGGGGCCGACGAAGCGGAAGCCGCGCTCCCGGAGCGCCATCGACATCGCCCGCGACTGCGGCGTCTCGACCGGCGTCTCCGACGGCGTCCCCCAGTGGTTGATTCGCCTCTCGTTGCCGACGATCCCCCACAGGAACGCGGCGAAGCTGCCTTCCGCCTCCATGATCCGGAGCCATGCCTTGGCGTCGGCAATGGCCGCCTCGATCTTGGCGCGGTTGCGGATGATGCCGGGATCGGCCATCAGGCCGGCCACGTCGTCGGGCCCGTATGCGGCAACGACCTCCGGATTGAAGCCGGCAAAGGCGCGCCGAAAGTTTTCACGCTTGCGCAGCACGGTGATCCAGGCGAGCCCGGCCTGGAAACTGTCCAGCACCAGCTTTTCGTACAACGCCCGGTCATCCCTCTCCGGCACTCCCCATTCCTGGTCATGATAAGCGACGTACAGCGGGTCCCGCCCCGGCCACGGGCACCGCGTCCTGTCGTCCTCGATCATGACCATCGTCGCGTCACTGCCATCTCCGCTCCTCGCATCGTTTGCGATCACAGCTGCGACGACGTAGTCTGCCGCCCCAGCCCTCCCCGCGGGTACACCCAACCGACAGAGGATGCCGTAATGAAATCATCGCTTGCAACGCTCGCCTTTCTTGCAGCGGCTTTGCTGACAACGGATTCGGCCAAGGCCGCCGGTCCCGAGGATACGCTCTACATGGACCTCAAGGACGGCCGCGTCGTGATCGAGATGCTGCCCCAATATGCCCCGCAGCATGTGGCCCGTATCAAGGAGTTGGTGCGGAGCGGCTTCTATGACGGCCTCCTCTTCCACCGGGTGATCCCCGGCTTCATGGCCCAGACCGGCGACCCCAGGGGTGACGGCACCGGCGGCTCAGGTCACAAGCTCGAGGCCGAGTTCTCCCAGGCGCCGTTCTTGCGCGGCACCGTCGGTATGGCGCGCTCATCCAGTCCCGACAGCGGCGATTCCCAGTTCTTTATCATGTTTGCGCCGGCGCCGCACCTCAACGGCCAGTACACGGTCTGGGGGCGCGTGGTTGATGGGATGGAGCATGTCGACGCCATCAAGTCTGGTGACCAGAGCCGCAACGGCGCCGTCTCCGATCCCGACAAGATCATCAAAATGCAAATGGCCGCTGACGCTGCAAGCTGACGTCCGACCCCACGGCGCCGGACCGGGCGCGGTCTCCTGAACACCCATGGCCCAACCGCCGCGCCCTGCCCCGGCTGCGCGCTCCGTCACCGGCGGCGTCTTCCTCGCCCTCGGCGCGTTCGGGATGTGGGGCGTCTTTCCCGTCTACTTCAAGGCCGTCGCGTCCGTGCCGGCGGCCGAGGTGCTGTGCCACCGGATCGTCTGGTCGGCCCTTTTCGGCGCCATACTGATCACCGCACTCGGCCAATGGCCGGCGGTGGCGGAGGCGCTGGCGCGTCGGCGCATCGTCCTGACCCTGGCTGCGTCGGCGATCGTGGTGTCCTGCAACTGGGTCGTGTTCATCTGGGCGGTCGCCCACGATCACGTTCTGGAGTCGAGCCTCGGCTACTACATCAGCCCCCTGGTCAACGTGCTGCTCGGCACCATCGTTCTGCATGAACGGCTCGACCGGCTGCAATGGATCGCGGTCGCCATCGCGGCCGCCGGCGTTCTCTACCAGACCATCGCCCTCGGGACGCTGCCGTGGATATCGCTGGCGCTGGCGGTCAGCTGGGGCCTCTATGGCCTGATCCGTAAGGTCGTCGAGGTCGAGGCGCTGCCCGGCCTGTTCATCGAGACGCTGATCCTGACCCCGTTCGCGCTGGCGTGGCTGGGCTGGCTCGCGGCCCACGGTTCCGGCGCGTTCGGTGCCGGCGGAGCGTACATGGACGTTCTCCTCGCCCTCTCCGGCGTGCTGACCGCGATGCCGCTGATCCTGTTCGTCGCGGGCGCCCGCCGCCTGCCGCTGACCACGTTGGGGCTATTGCAGTACACGGTGCCGACACTGCATTTCCTCATGGCAGTCGTCGTCTTCAAGGAGCCGTTCGGGCCCGAGCGCCTCGTCACCTTCGCCTGCATCTGGCTTGGCCTCGCCCTCTACTCCACGGCGACCTGGCGCCACCGTCCTGCCACGAAGGCTTGAGGACGCAGAGCCCCATTGACATCGGCCTCCGTCGGCCCGAGCGGGCTTAGTCGTTCCTGAGGTATGGCGCCGCCTTGCGGCCGAGGTGGCGCCAGGTGCCGAGGAAGCCGACGGCGAGGGTGAGGGCGATGCAGGCGATCGTCGTCGTCACCACCACCCCCGGATCGAACCGCCACTCCAGATCCATCAGCAGCACCGCCACCGCCCAGCCTATGAGTGAGCCAAGGACGGCGGCGGCGATGGCGGTGACCAGCGCGAGCAGCCCGTACTCGGCGAGATAGAGGCCGGCGATGCGCCGTCGCGAGGCGCCCAGCACCTTGAACAGCACCGCCTCGTAGGCGCGTCGGTGGCGGTCGGCGGCGACGGCGCCGGCCAGCACCAGGGCCCCGGCGACGATGGTGACCGCCGCCGCCGAACGCACTCCCAGCCCGATGCGCTCGATCATGCCGTTGACCGCCTCCAGCGCCTCGCGGGTGCGGATCGCCGTGATGTTGGCGAAGCGGTCGGTGATCCGCCGTTCCAACTGGTCCTCAGACTCCGGCGGCGCGTAGACGGCGGCGATGTGGGTGTGGGGCGCCCCTTCCAACAGGCCGGGCGCGAAGATCAGCGCGAAATCGAACGGGACCGCCCGCCAGTCGATTTCCCGCAGCGACGCGATCTCGGCGGTGATCTCCCGCCCGAGGATGTTCAGGGTCAGCGTATCGCCGACGCCGACCCCGAAGCCCTCGGCAAGACCGGCATCGAACGACACCAGCGGCGGACCGGCGTAGCCCTCCGGCCACCATGCGCCGGCGACGATCTCCGCGTCCTCCGGCTTGGCGGCGGCGTAAGTCAGCGCACGGTCGCCGCGCACCGCCCACTGCGATCCCGGCGCGACGTTGGCCTCATCGACCGGCACCCCGTTGATGCGCCTGATGCTGCCGCGCACCGACGGCACCCGCTCCAGCTTGTCGATGCCGTCGATCGCCCGCACCTCGGCATCGAACGCCGCCGCCTGCTCGTTCTGAATGTCGATGAAGAACACCGCCGGCACCATCTCCGGCAGCCGTTCGCCGATCTGGGCGCGGAGGTTGGAGTCGATAAGGCCGATGGCGACCAGCACCGTCAGGCCGGCGCCGAGCGACATCATGACCTGCGGCGCCGGCGCGCCAGGGCGCCGCAGATTGGCGACCGCCATGCGGACCACGGCGCTGCGGGCGCGCGGCAGCCACCCGGCGGCGCGGACCACGATCCACGCGCTGGCGCGGAGCAACAGCAGCGTCAGCACCGCGCCGCCGACGAACCAGACGCCGAACCAGCGGTCCGGCGTGGACAGCACGGTCATGACGGCGAGGGCGAGCGCCGCGGCGGCGGCGGCGGCGATGATGACGCGGCTCGGCCGGCCGGTGGCGCCGGCGGCGGCTTGACGGAAGAGATCGCCGGCCGGCACGGTGCGGGCGCGGCCGAGCGGCCACAGCGCGAAGGTCACCGCGGTCAACAGCCCGAGCCCCGCTGCCTTGGCCAGCGGCTTGATTTGGATCCCGGCCTCCACCTGTACCGGCAGGATGTCGCCGAGGAACTCGAACGCGATGATCGGCAACGCCGCCCCCAGCACCAGGCCCAAGGCGATGCCGAGCACGGCGAGCACCAGGATCTGCATCAGATATGTCACGAACACCAATGCTCCCGGCGCGCCCAGGCACTTGAGGGTAGCGATGGTGGCGACCTTCCCGTCCAGGTACTGGCGGACCGCGTTGGCAACGCCGAGGCCGCCGATCAGCAGCGCCGCCATGCCGGCGAAGCTCAAGAACATGCCGAGGCGGTTGACGAAGCGGCGCACGCCGGGCGCGGCGCCGTCGGTGTCGCGGACGCGCCAGCCGGCGGTCGGGAAACGGCCGTTGATTGCCGCCGTCCAGTCCTTGACCGAGGCGCCCGGCGGTAGCACGGCGCGGGTCTCGTAGCGGACGATGCTGCCCGGCTGCACCAGGCCGGTCGCTGCCAGCGCCTCGGCGGCGATCATCAGCCGCGGGCCGAAGCTGATCACGGACGCTACCCGATCCGGCTCGCGCACCACCGCGCCACGCACCTGCAGGGTCGCTTCACCGAGGCGGATCCGGTCGCCGACCGCAACGCCTAGCTTGCCGAGTAGCGGCGGATCCACCAGGGCGCCCCACACATCATCCTGCGGGGCGAGAGCGTCGGCAAGCGGCAGCGGGGGATCGTTCTCCACCGCGCCGACCAGTGGATAGCCGGCGTCGACCGCTTTGACCTCGACCATGGTGCGGGCATCGGTGCCGGAGGCGGCGCGCACCATTGCCCGCAATTCAACTACCGTCGACATGGCGGCCGTGGTGGCGGCAATGGCGGCGGCCTCGTCGCCCGTCAACGTCCGCTGGACCAGGCCGAGCGCAACGTCGCCGCCGAGCAGGGCGCGGGCGTCGCCCTTGAGGCCGCCCAGGATGGCGGAGCTGACGGTGCCGACCGCAGCGATGGCGGCAACGCCCAAGGCCAGACAGGCGAGAAAGATGCGGAACCCGGCAAGTCCGCCGCGAAACTCCCGCACCATCAGCCGCGCCGCCGGGGCCAGGAGCGACAAACTCATCGGCGCATGCCGGCGGCGGCGGCCGAAGCGGACGCGGCGTCGTCGCCCTTGGCAACGCGACCGTCCCGCATTTCGACGATGCGGTCGCACTGCGCCGCGAGGGCCGGATCGTGGGTGATCAGCACGAGGGTAGTGCCGAGGCGTCGGCGCAGATCGAACAGCAAATGAATGACCGCGGCGCCGGTGGCGACGTCGAGGTTGCCGGTGGGCTCGTCGGCGAGCAGCAGTGCCGGCTCCGGCGCAAAGGCGCGGGCGAGCGCGACGCGCTGCTGCTCCCCGCCAGACAACTGCGACGGATAGTGGCGGAGCCGGCTGCCGAGCCCGACCGCCTCCAGATGGCCCCGCGCCCTCTCGCGGGCGTCGTCGGCTCCGGCGAACTCCAACGGCAGGGCGACGTTCTCGATGGCGGTCATGGTCGGAATGAGGTGGAAGTTCTGGAACACGATGCCGACGTGCTTGCGTCGGAAGCGGGCTAAAGCGTCTTCGTCGAGGCGGGTGATATCCTGGCCGGCGACGCGGACCGTCCCGCTTGTGGCGTGCTCGAGTCCGGCGACGACCATCAAGAGACTGGTTTTTCCGGACCCCGACGGCCCGACCAACCCGATCGTCTCCCCGCGTTCGACCGTGAGGTCGATCCCCTGTAGGATGGCGACCGTACCGGCCGCGCTCGACAGGGTGAGTTGCACGTCCGAGAGAGCGATCACCAGATCGGAGCGGGCACGTTCGGCAGACTGGGAGGGCAGGTGCGACAATGACATGGATGACAACAGCTCGGGCGCGGCGTGGGGGTTGGTTTCGATATGGAGGCCTGCCGGGGAAAGTCAAACCGGCCGCACGTCTCGGAACCGTTTTGGCGCTGGCGCTGCTGCTCGCGACGACCGCCGCCGCAGCGGCGCCGCTCCGCCTGTTGGTTCTGGGCGACAGCCTCGCGGCGGGCTACGGGTTGCCGCAGACCGACGGCTTCGTAGCGCAACTCCAGCGGGCCCTCGCTGCCGAGGGTCTCGATGTGGAGGTCGTCAACGGCGGTGTCTCCGGCGACACGACCGCCGGCGGCCTCGCCCGCCTGTCATGGCTGTTGGGCGCGCGCGCCGAGGACCAGCCGGATGCCGCCATCGTCGAACTCGGGGCCAACGACGCGTTGCGCGGCCTCGACCCCGAGGCTGCGTTCGCCAACCTCGACGCCATCCTCAGCCAACTGAAAGAGCGCGGCATTCCGGTGCTGCTCGCCGGCATGCGGGCGCCGCCGAATATGGGCCGCGACTATGAGGGCGAGTTCAACGCAATCTACCCGCGGCTCGCCGCCAGCCACGACGTGCCCCTCTACACGTTCTTCCTGGAAGGCGTCGCCGCAGAGCACGCCCTCAACCAGGCCGACCGCATCCACCCCAACGCCGACGGCGTCGCGGTGATCGTAGAGCGCATCCTGCCCGCGGTGAAGGATCTGCTGATCACCGCCGAGCGCAAGTAAGGGCGATACTTCTTCCTCGCCAACCAATGACCGCCGCTATCAGTCCCGTGCGTTGGCGCTATCGCGGCACGCTCAAGCCCGCTAAACTCGACACCGGGTGCAGAAGGGGAAAAGGGGTACGGGCCGTGGAGAAAGTCACGCGTGAAGCAGTGTTGCGCTATCACACCGAAGGCCGCAAGGGCAAGATCGAGGTCGTCCCGTCCAAGCCGAGCCTGACCCAGTACGACCTGAGCCTGGCATACTCGCCGGGCGTCGCGATCCCGGTGCGGGAAATCGCCGATGACCCCGAGCTCGCGTACGAATATACGACCAAGGGCAACCTGGTGGGCGTGATCAGCAACGGCACCGCGATCCTCGGGCTCGGCAACCTGGGGCCGCTCGCCAGCAAGCCGGTGATGGAGGGCAAGGGGCTCCTGTTCAAGCGGTTCGCCGATATCGACGTGTTCGATATCGAGATCAACGCGTTCGAACCCGACGATGTCGTCCGCATCGTGCAGGCGCTGGCGCCGACCTTCGGCGGCATCAACCTGGAAGACATCAAGGCCCCGGAGTGCTTCGCCATCGAGGAGACGCTGCGCGAGCGCCTCGACATCCCGGTGTTCCACGACGATCAGCACGGCACCGCGATCATCGTCGTCGCCGGCTTGTTCAACGCGCTCGACCTGACTGGCCGCAAGATCCACAACCTGAAAGTGGTGTTCTCGGGGGCCGGAGCCGCCGGCATCGGTTGCGCCAGCTTGCTGGTGGAGGCCGGCGTGCCGCGCGAGCACATTACCCTCTGCGACAAGGACGGCGTCGTATACAAGGGGCGGACCGAGAATATGAACGCCTACCTGGAGCGGTTCGCCCAGGAAACGGACGCGCGCACTCTCGCCGAAGCGATCGTCGGCGCCGACCTGTTCGTCGGCGTTTCAGTCGGCGGCATTCTGACGCAGGACATGGTGCGCAGCATGTCCGAACGGCCGATCATCTTCGCCATGGCCAATCCGGACCCTGAAATTACCTACGAGGAGGCCAAGGCCGCCGCGCCCAACGCGATCGTCGCGACCGGCCGCAGCGATTATCCTAACCAGGTCAACAACGTGCTTTGCTTCCCGTTCATCTTCCGCGGCGCCCTGGACGTGCGGGCACGGCAGATCACCGACGGCATGAAGCTGGCGGCGGCGCGAGCCCTCGCCGACCTTGCCCACGAGGACGTTCCCGATTCCGTGCTCAAGGCCTATGGCCAGGAGAGCCTGCTGTTCGGCCCCGACTACATCATCCCCAAACCGGTGGACCCGCGGGTCCTATTGTATGTGACGCCGGCGGTGGCCCAAGCCGCCATATCCGAGGGCGTCGCCCGCAAGCGCATCGGCATGACCAGCTATCGGGAGGAGCTGGAAAGCCGGCTCGGCAAGGACTGGGCGCTTATGCGCACCATCTTCAACAAGGCACGCACGGCGCCCAAGAAAATCGTCTTCGCCGAGGGGGAGGAAGCCAAGATCATCCGCGCCGCCGCCGAGATCCACGCTCAGGATCTGGGCGAGCCGATCCTGCTCGGCTCCGAGAGCGTCATCCAGAAGACCATCGCCGAGCTCGGTCTCGAATACCAGCCCAAGGTGATCGACCCGCGCCGCTCCCAGCGCTCCGAAACCTACGCCAAGGCCCTGTTCCAGCGCCGCCAGCGGAAGGGCGTCACGCTTCCGGAGGCGCGCGAGATGTCCCGGCGGCCGAACTACTTCGGGCTCCTGATGGTGCAGAGCGGCGATGCCGACGCCTTCATTTCGGGGCTCACCACCAACTACGTCGAGGCTCTGCAGCCGGCCTTCCAGGTGATCGGCACCCGCACCGAGGTACGGCGGGCGGCAGCGCTGTTCATCATGATCATTCGCGACCGGGTGTTCTTCTTCGCCGACTGCGCCGTCACCATCACCCCTTCCGCCGAAGACCTCGCCGACATCGCCGAGATGGCGGCTGAGGTGGCGACCAACTTCGACATCCAGAACGTGCGCATCGCCATGCTGTCGTTCTCCAACTTCGGCAGCGTCGACCACCCAAGCCCGAAGACCGTCGCCGGCGCCGTCGAGATCCTCAAGAAGCGCCAGCCGCTGTTGCAGGTGGACGGCGAAATGGCGGCCGACGTGGCGGTGATGCCGGAATTGATCGAGCGCCTCTACGGGTTCTCGCGGGTGCGCGAGGCCAACGTGCTGATCTTCCCGGACCTCAACGCCGCCAACACGTCCTACAAGCTGATGCAGCGGCTCGGCGGGGCGGAGGCGATCGGGCCGGTGCTGATGGGCATGAACCGGGCGGTGCACATCCTCCTGCCCTCCCACGACGTCCGCGACATCGTCAACATGGCGGCGATCGCCGCCGTCGACGCCCAGATGCGCTTCCTGGCGTGAGACGCTCACGTCAGCGGAGCACGCCGGTATCAGCCCCGGGCGCCGCCGACACCGCCGTCGTCACTCGTCCTCTTCCCGCAATTTCTCCAATTCTTTCTCGAGCCATTCCTGGTTGCGCGCGTCGTACCAAGCGGCGAGCTTCGGGTAGAACGCGGACGATGCGGTTTCGAAGTCGTAGTACTCATGTGGGCGAACTTTCTCGGACTCCATGTAGTTGGCGTTTCTGCAACTGCCGACGAGGCCATCGTCTACGGCCCCGTCCATCATCTTGATCAGCTGCTTGAGGGTGAGCGGCCTGGTGCTCGTGCGCGGGGAGACCACGTACTCCCGGCACCCTTCTTCTTCATACTCATCGACGATGCTGTAGCGGATGCGACGACCCGCCTTCCGCGCGCGGATGGAGACGACGTCCATGGTCGTGGATTTCATTACCACCCGGGCGATCTCCACTTCGTCAGGCCTCAAGTCGGGCAGGTATTCGCCGCCCATGAGCCACGGGTGGCACGAACCGATCGCCACACGCTGCTCCTCCGGCAACGACTCGGCGAAGAACCTGGCATCGACCGGCCCCTGATCGCAGAAGACCATGACGGCGGCCTTGCGCAATTCGCCCTTGATGGTCGATTCGGCCTTCCGGGACAGTGTCTGCGGCCCCCAATAAGACGGGGGCCGATAGTTCATGTCGAACTTGGCAAGGTCAGGCATGACGTTACGAGCTGCTCATATTGCGGGCATTATCAATATCAATACTACTCGTAATTGCATACCAGGGTCAAGGTCCTGCTGCTTCGCAAACGGCGGAATCGTCCGCCCGGCCGACGCGTGCAGAGGCTATGGCAGACGTCTCGCCGTTGACCTGCCGAGCGGGTAGAGTGTTTCTGGAGCCATCAGCCCCGGTCACGTCAGGAGTATGGGTCTGCCGGCATCCCAAACCTTGCCCCTGCTACAGCTTTGTTGAGCCGCATGGAACTCAGCACCGACATCTACCTGCTCGGCACGACCTTGCTGGTCGTCGTCAGCATCCTCCTCGAGCCGGTCGCGGCGCGGCTGGGGGCGCCCTTGCTGCTCCTGTTCCTCGGGCTCGGCATGCTGCTCGGCGAGGACGGACCGGGCGGGATCAATTTCGACAGCTTCGAGGTCGCGTACCACCTGGGCAGCCTGGCGCTGGCCGTGATCCTGCTGTCCGGGGGCCTGGACACGCCGGTTGCGGACCTGAAACGGGCCGCCGGGCCGGCGTTCATGCTGGCGACGGTCGGTGTGTTGCTGACGGCAACCATCGTCGGTGCCGCGGCCTCGTTCCTGTTCGCCGTGCCGCTGACGCACGGCCTCCTCCTCGGCGCCGTGGTCGGATCGACCGACGCCGCCGCCACCTTCCTGCTGTTGGGCCAGCGCGGCATCCGACTGAGAGGACGGATCCGGGAGACGATCCTGGTGGAGTCGGGGATCAACGATCCAATGGCGATCTTCCTGACCCTGACCTTTGTCGGGATCGTCGAGACCGGCGCCTTGCTCGATGCCGGCGCATTGCCGGACCTGGCGGGAGCATTCGCTTGGCAACTGGGCCTCGGGTTCCTGATCGGAAGCGCCGGAGGCTTTCTGCTCGCCCAGATCGTCGAACGGGTCCGCTTCTCGCGGGGACTGTACGCGCCGTTCTGCCTTGCCGGCGCTCTCGCCATCTACGAAGTCACGCGCCTGTCTGGCGCCAGCGGTTTCCTCGCCATCTACCTGATCGGGCTCGTGGTTTCGTGGCGGGTCAGGCACGCACGGGAGCGCATAATCCAGTTCCACGAGGGCGTCGCATGGCTGAGCCAGATTCTGATGTTCGTCATGTTGGGGCTTCTTGTCACGCCGAGCCATCTCGGCCCGGCCCTTCTCCCTGCACTGGCTCTCGCCATGGTTCTGATGTTCGTCGCCCGTCCGGCGGCGGTGTTAATCTGCTTGACCCCCTTCCGCTTTCCCCTTCGCGATCAGATGTTCGTCGGATGGGTGGGTCTGCGCGGCGCCGTGCCCATCTTTCTCGCCATCATCCCGGTGATCTCTCCGGGGCCGCTGACGGTCACCTTCTTCAATATCGTGTTCGTGATCGTCATGGTGTCTCTGATACTGCAGGGCTGGACCATCGCTCGGGCGGCGAAGCGGCTGGGGGTCGAGGACCAGAGCGAGGCGCCGCCGGCACCGGTGCGCACGTCCTAGAACCGCGGCGACAGACTGACGGCGCTCGTCTGCGCTCCCGGCTCAGATGCTCGTGCTGTTGGGAATGTTCCACGGCCACAGATAGGGGTAGGAGGTGCGGCGCTGCTGGTCGACGCGAAATAGCTCGCCCCCGACACGCGCCAGATTGCACTGGAATCTGGCGACGGCATCCCAAGCTTCCGGGTCGTCGAAGTCCTTATCCTGATAATACCCGAGCATGTCGTACCGATAGGTCCCCAAGTAGTACATGACGGCGACTTGCTTGCCGGACACCACGCTCGGCGGGTGATTGGGAGGCAAGTACGACAAGACATCCGCCTCCATCGGTTGATCCCCCTCGAGCGGCAGGTCGCGGTATCCCGCCAAGGGCATATTCGGGACATGGCCGACATAATCCCACTGTGGAAAATTGACTGCGGCATGTTGCGGGCCGCAGGTCCATATCGCCGCGGTGAGGACCTCCTTCAGCGCCGCAAGGGTCACGATCTTGTCGTCGGGCGTCAGGTCCCGAACGCCGAGACGGTCCGGAGCGGTAAGCTCAGCGACAAAAAGCTGAAGCTCAACGTCATTTGTCACGTCACTGTCGTCACGATAATAAATATCCACGAACTCGCCGACGAACGCTTCGATCGCCCCGTAGATCAGCATGCCGTCGTCCCGATACGGATAGGCGATGTGCGGAGTAGTGACGCTGTCCATTTCCCGGCTCGCCAGCTCCTTCGGAAGCGGGCACAGGTCGCGGAACGTCCAGGTTTTCCAGAAATGATCGACCATTTTCATGGAGTCGAGCCAGGTCGGAGCCATCAGTTCATCAACGTAGCCGCCGGGGTTGATCAGCACCGAGAAGGCAGCCTCGTTGATGGCGAGCAAGAACCTTAGATGCGGCCTGAGAAGCTGCAGGACGGGATGGGCTTGCGCCAGTTGCCGCTCGGCTGCAATCTTGAAGACCGCCATCGACAGGTGGGTCCGGACGATATGGGAGTCGTACTGGTGCAGATGCGCATCGGCCACCTGCACCCCGGCCTTTGCCATCGCCCACGCGTGCGGATGATCCTTCGGCGTGAAGACGGCAACATCGGTGTCCTGGTCGGTCTGGATCGCGAGCGGGCGGAGACCGCCACTTTCACGGTCACCCTGCCAGTAGAACAGGGCGATCGGCGCCCTCACCCGTTTCTGCGGCACCACCAATCCGACGGTCGGGACGAAGCCGCCGAGGTTCGGCAAGCGGTTCAGGTCACGGTAGTCGCATACGAAGATCCGCCCCTCGTCGATCGCCGTCTGGAGCTTGACGCCGGTTTCTGCGGCGTGGCCGTCGTCGATTTTGCTTGCGGCCGGAAGCGGCGCTGAAGAAGACACGCGCCGGATCATCAACGGGTTGACGCCGGCCAGTCGTTGATCGGCGAAGCATTCGTTGGACATCCAGTGCGACGTCACGGAGGGCTTGCTCGGCAAGGTGCGATGCAACTCCGCGTAGGCGCCGAAACTATTGAGATTGATCGTCAGCGAGTCCAGGGCGGCGCCTTCCGCACGCGCCTGCCTTAGGGTCTCCGCTTGCGACCATCGATCGTCGAATTTTTCCTCGGCGGCAAGCTCCACGATCCTTGGAACCCGCGGGAGATCAGGGACGTAGTACCGGTAGAGATCCCGCTTGGACTGCAGATCCAGGTCGCGCTGGCTCGGATTCGGATCGTTCTGCGGCAGGACGGCCATGTTTCCACTCCCTTTCCTCTTCCCTATCGTGCCCCCGACACGGCTTGACGCTAGCATATCGCGCCCGATGTGGCCGACGATCAAGAAGCGGCGGATCGCTCCGGCCGGCATCTGTCAAACATCGACCCCGGCAACCTTCTCCACCGCACGGGATGCTAAACCCGCCTCAAAACGACACCGACAAACTGACGGCGCCGAAGCGGTCGGGTTCGTCCTGGCCGTCGAATTCCTTGGAGCGGAGCAGGTAGCTGAAGGCGAGGCGCCAGTTGTCTAAAACGACGGCGGCGCCGGCCTGCAGGTCGCCGACGGCATACTTCTTGTCGACGCTGTGACTGCTCTCGAAAGTGTTGCCGTCCAGGAAGATGTTGTGGGCGACCGCTCGCCCGGAGGCGCCGGCGAACACGTACCAGGCGAAGCCGTCCGTGACCCGCTCGAAGAACTCGCGGCCGGTGAGATTGGAGCTGATGTTGGGCGGGCCGTAGTCCACGTCCAGGTTGTCGCCGAAACGGACCATCGCGGCCAGCCCCGCCGAAGTCTCCACGTTTCCGAGGCTCGCAGTCACGCTCGGCAGGGCGTCGGCTTCCAAGCCCGCGAACGTAAGCGGCGGCGTCCGCCATTTCCGTTCCAGGATCAGGGCGAAGCCGGGCTCGTTGTCGAGCTGATTGTCCCAGCCGTTGGGCCGCTGCCCGTTGACCAGATCGTGGACGAACTTCTGCGTCTCCTCCGCCAACGACCATGGTCCGACGACGCCGAGGTTGATCTGCAGGGTGTCCAGAAAGTCGACATCGGCGCCCAAGACCGGTTGCGCCGCTTCGGCGTGCAGCGACAGACCGAGGTACAGCCACCCGGCGTAAGGACGGTCGTCGGCGATCAGCGCCGACGTGGTGATGTCGCCCGGCGTAAAGATGCTCTGCCCCAAGGCGACCCCGAAGCGTGCGTCGGCTCGCCGATCGAACGGATACAGCCACTCCAAGGCGTCCGCCGCCCAAGCAAGCTGGTCGCGCACCGCCGGCGAGACGTAGCTTAAGCGGATGCCGTTGGTGTAGTGCCGGTCGGTGCCGGCGAGCAGGTCGTTTTCCCATTGCGCCGTGAACACGCCGCTGTCGGACCCGGCCTCTTCCGCCACGGCGGCGCCGGCCAGAAGGGTTGCGCCAGCGGCGAACAGCACCCGGACGAGCGGTTTCGGCAATGACACGAGGCGTATCCTTCCACTCGGCATCGAACCATGACGGGAACGCGGTGCGCTTGTGCGGGCGGACGGTTTGTGCATGATCGCCGTCACCAAGTCCGATTTTAAGCCAAGCGCCCACTGCCGGCAAAGGAAACGCTGAGATGAGGCCTCTCTCGAAACGGAGCAACGGTTTGAGCCGGGTTGCGGCGCTGGCGATCACGGTCGCCGCGGCGGCGGTTCCGGCCGTCGCGGCCGACGATCCGGTGGTGGCCACGGTCGATGGCGAGGAGATCCGGGCGTCCGACGTGATGCGAAGTGAAAGCCGGCTTCCGGCCCAGTTGCGGGAGGCGCCGCCGACCGTCACCTTGCCGATGTTGATCACGATGAGCATCGATCAGCGCCTGCTTGCAGACGAGGCCCGCCGGCAGGGGCTCGACCAGACGCCCGAAATCAAAGACCAGATGCGGTTCATGGAGGAGCTGGTGCTGGAGCAGGCGCTGCTGCAGAAGCGCCTGGAGAAGGATTTGACGCCATCGGCGGTCAAGGCGCGCTACGATGAACTGGTCAGGGGCACGAAGGATCAGGAGGAGATTCGCGCCCGCCATATCCTCGTCGAGGACGAAGCCACCGCCAAGGACATCATCGGCGAACTGCAGAAGGGCGCCGACTTTGAAACCTTGGCGAAGGAGCGCTCCGTCGGCCCCTCCAAGGAAGCCGGCGGTGATCTCGGATACTTCCTCCCCGGACAAATGGTCCCTGAGTTCAGCGACGCCGCTTCGGCTCTGAAGCCGGGGTCGTTCACCGAAACACCCATAAAGACCCAGTTCGGCTGGCACGTCATCAAGGTGGAGGACCGCCGCAAGCCGAAACCGGCGCCGTTCGCCGAGGTCGAGGACCGGATCCGCCAGGAGATGGCCCGCGAGTTCCGGGCGGCCTACCTCGAAGACCTGCGCAAGGACGCCAAGATCGAGCGGTTCGACAAGACGGCGGATCCGGCGGGTGCGCAATGATCGCCGTCTCGCCGCTTGCTCCGGCCGACGTACCCGAACTGCCGCCGATCCCCGGCGTGCGCCTGGCGACCGCGTCCTGTGCGGTCCGCTACGAGGGCCGCGACGACGTGCTGATGGTCGAGCTTGCTCCCGAGACCGCTGCCGCCGGCGTCCTCACCCGATCGGCGACCGCATCGGCCCCGGTCCTCTGGTGCCGCCGGATGTTGCGCGGCGGACGCTCCCGGGCGCTGCTGGTCAATTCCGGCAATGCCAATGCCTTCACCGGCGAGGCCGGCGACCGCTCGGTGGAGAGGCTCGCCGCGGCGGTTTCCGAGGTACTGAATTGCCGGCCGGAGCACGTGTTGCAGGCCTCCACCGGCGTCATCGGCGAACCGCTGCCGGACCAGCGGATATCGGCTGCCGTCGCCTCGCTCGCCGCGGCTTTGGGTGATGACGGCTGGGAGCGGGCGGCCTCAGCCATCATGACCACGGATACGTTCCCTAAAGCTGCAAGCCGCCGCACCGAGATCGACGGCGTGCCGGTCACCATCAACGGCATCGCCAAGGGCTCCGGCATGATCGCGCCCGACATGGCGACCATGCTGGCGTTCGTATTCACCGATGCGCAGATCACGCCGCCGGCGCTGCAGGCCTTGCTGACCGATGCCGCGGAGCGCACGTTCAACTGCATCACCGTCGACAGCGATACCTCCACCAGCGATACGCTGCTGATGTTCGCCACCGGCGCCGCCGGCCACGCGCCCATCGCCGATGCCGAGGATGCGCGGGCGGCGGATTTCCGGACGGCTCTCGGCGCGCTCTGTCTTGATCTCGCCCATAAAGTGGTTCGCGACGGCGAGGGCGCCTCCAAGTTCGTCACCATCACCGTCACCGGCGCAGAACACCACGCCGCCGCCAAGCGCATCGCGCTCGCCATTGCCAACTCGCCCCTGGTCAAGACGGCGATCGCCGGCGAGGACGCCAACTGGGGGCGCATCGTCATGGCCGTCGGCAAGTCGGGCGAGCGCGCCGATCGCGACCGCATCGACGTACGGATCGGCGGTGTCGCCATTACCCACGCCGGCGCCCGCCGTGCAGACTACGACGAAGGCCCGGTTGCGGCCCACATGAGAGGGGCGGAGATCGACATCGCCGTCGACGTCGGCGTCGGCGGCGGCCGCGCCACCGTGTGGACCTGCGACCTGACCCACGCCTACATCGACATCAATGCCCACTACCGCTCCTGATCCTCTAGGCCCTGCATCGGGTTGCCTGCAGATCCCGTCTTCTGCGCCAGGACCGGCGCCGATCCTCCTGGTGGCTGCGGTGGCGCTGGTCGATGCGGATGGTCGGGTGTTGGTGGCGGAACGGCCCGCCGGCAAATCCATGCCCGGCTTGTGGGAATTCCCGGGCGGCAAGGTGCACGACGACGAAACGCCGGAAGCGACGGTGGTGCGCGAACTCCGGGAAGAGCTCGCCGTCGACATCACGGAGAGCTGCCTGGCGCCGTTCACCTTCGCGTCTCACCGTTATGACGCTTTCCACCTCCTGATGCCGCTCTACCTCTGCCGGGTGTGGAAGGGCGCGCCGACGCCGCAGGAGGGCCAAAGGCTGCGCTGGCTGCGGCCGCTCCGCATGGGTGATCTGCCGATGCCGCCGGCCGACAAGCCGCTGGTCGCAATGCTGCGCGACTACCTTTAGCCGCTCGCGGGCTTCGGACATCGTCGCCGAACGGGAGGATCACCTTTGCCCAAAGTTGAAGTGATTACCGCCTGTGTCATCGTCATCGGCAACGAGGTACTGTCGGGGCGGACGCGTGACGCCAACCTGCCGTTCCTGGCGGTGCGCCTTAACGACCTCGGCATCAGGCTTCAGGAAGCGCGCGTCATCGCCGACGAGCCCACCGCCATCGTTGCTGCCGTCAACGCCTGCCGCAGCGTCTATGACTACATATTCACCACCGGCGGCATCGGACCGACCCATGACGACGTGACGTCCGCGGCGGTCGCCGAAGCGTTCGGGGTCGCGCTGTGGCAGGATCCGCAGGCGCTGGCTTGGCTGCACCAGCAGTACGCGGACAGCGAACTGAACGAGGCCCGCCTCAGGATGGCGAACGTGCCGCGGGGCGCGCGGCTGATCGAGAACCCCGTCAGCCGGGCGCCCGGCTTTCAGATGGACAACGTGTTCGTGCTGCCCGGGGTGCCCGGCATCATGCAGGCCATGTTCGACGGCATAGCGCCGCGCCTCCGCGGCGGCCAGCCATTGCACTCCCGCACCATTTCCGCGTACGTGATGGAGGGAACCATTGCAGGGCCGCTGGCCGGTGTGCAGGAACGCCATCCGGATGTTGCCATCGGCAGCTACCCGTTCGTGCGCGGCGGCCGCATCGGGGCCAGCCTGGTGATGCGCTCGACCGACGAAGCCACCCTTGCCGCCGCCGCTGCGGACCTCGTCGTGGTGATCCGACAGGCGGGGGCCGAACCGGTCGAAGATCCCGTTTGAAAAAGGCCGCGGCCGACTCCGGTTTCCTGATGCATGGAAGCGGTTGCCCTGGACGGGATGACATCCCACTTGTCAACGGCACGTGGAGAACTGCCCATGTTGTTGCCGCATCAACGGGACGTCATCGGCTTTCTGCTGAAGCACCTGCTCGCCGGCAGCATCGGCGGCTTCGTTTTCGGCGCGTTGGTCCTGTGGACCGACATGGCGGGGCTCGGCACCATGATCCTCGCCTCGCCGGACAAGTATCTGGCGCTGGGTCTGCTGTTCTTCGGTCTGTTCATCACCTTCGGCAGCATCGGCATGGCTATCGGCGTCATGGGTCTCGGCGAGGAGCGCGATTCGGACCCTTATTGACGGTGCTCACTATTGCGACCTCGATTGCGCTTTCTCGCGCGTATCGCAGCGACGATCTTGATGGCGGCGATGACGGTGATCCACCCCGCCAGCGGCACCACGAAAATGAACGAGAACAATGGGTGGGACGGGTCGCTGCCGGTGTAAACCACAACGAACAACATCCACGCCGCGGTCACGGCATAGCCGATCTTCGTCCACATGGTTCCGCGCCGCTCCTTCGAGTCTGTGGCGCCTCGGCCGCGCCTCGCAACCGCCACGCCGTTGTCGGGATCTTCTGACGACGTGGACGGCCACGCTGTGGTGCTTGCGCAAGCGCGACTTTGCCGCCAAACTTCGTCATCGGAGCGCCGGTTACATTCCGGTGCTGGAGACGTGAGCCATGAAGTACAGAGTCGTCCTTAAACAGTCCGATGAGGGATACAGTGTCAACTGCCCGGAGCTACCGGGTTGCTGGTCCCAGGGAAGGACCGAGGTTGAGGCCATGGCAAATATCCGGGATGCAATTGCAGAATATCGCGCTGCCGTCACCACGACGTTGTCGGGCGAAGATGTTCGGGAAGTCGAAGTCGCCCACTAGTGTACTGTTTCTAAAGTGTCGACTAATATCCTTGCGCGATGCACGATGCGGGGAGGATCAGTCGAATGGCGCGTCCGATCAAGCGGATCACGGCGGAGCCGGAGGTGGTTGGGGAGCTCGAACGCAGATCGCGGGCGACAAGCATTGAGGCACGGGCGAAGGAGCGCGCGTCGATCGTTCTCCTCAGGCTCGAAGGCCTTGGCGTTGTGGAGGTCGCCGCGCGGCTGGGCACGACGCCCAAGCGCGTATCGACATGGACGAAGCGTTTCGAGACCAAGGGGCTTTCGGGCCTCGAGGACGAGCCGGGGCGCGGTCGCAAGCCGTCGATCCCGCCCGAGAAGATCGAGCGCGTCCTGACCGAGGCCACCCGGCCGCCTGCGCCGCGCAAGCGCTGGAGCGTGCGCTCCATGAGCCGCCACGCGGGCGTCTCGCCCTCCACGGTTCAGCGGGTCTGGTCGAAGAACGCCTTGAAGCCTCACGTGACCAGGACCTTCAAGCTCTCCAACGACCCGAGCTTCGAGGAGAAGTTCTGGGACGTGATCGGGCTCTACCTCAACCCGCCGGAGAAGGCGCTCGTGCTGTGCTGCGACGAGAAGAGCCAGTGCCAAGCCCTGGAGCGCACGCAACTCCGGGCTGCCGCTCGCGCCCAAGCGTCCGGCCACCATGACCCACGACTACAGGCGCCATGGCGTGATCACGCTGTTCGCCGCGCTCGACGCGCTGGTCGGAAAGCTCATCGCGCGCACCGAGGCGCGCCATACCCACGTCGAGTGGCTCAGGTTCCTCAAGCAGATCGACCGCGAGACGCCCAAGGACCTCGATCTCCATCTGATCGTCGACAACTACGCCACCCACAAGCACGCAAAGGTGAAGGCCTGGCTGGCCAGGCACCCGCGCTTTCACGTGCACTTCACGCCCACGTCCTCGTCGTGGCTCAATCTGGTCGAGCGCTTCTTCGCCGACCTTACCGGAGACGTCATCCGTGCCGGGAGCTTCACCTCGGTGAAAGAGTTGGTCGCCGACATCAAGGCCTATCTCGCCCAACGCAACGCCGATCCACGCCCCTACACGTGGAAAGCCGAGGGAGCCGCCATCCTCGAAAAGATCCAGCGCGCCCGCGCCGCCTTGAACCGCGCCGAGCCTGCACTGTAGGATTATTGGTCGCCATTTCAGAGTCGGGTCACTAGCAACCGATGCCCAAGATTTCGCAATCATCGCCGAGCGGTTCGTGCGCTGGGACGGGCCGGATTCGCGTCATTCGCGAGGGCCGCAAGCACGTCGTTATGTCAGACGGCCCGCGATTCCTCACCATCCCGCGCAGCGATCCGGTCAACGCTCATACCATGGGCGGGATCGTCGCGGAGGCGGGGCTGAGTGCCGAAGCGTTCAAGGCCTTGCTGTGATCATGATAGTGGCGGAAACCACGCAAGGGTGGTTTTATGGGCGGCGCTCTACCTAAGAATGCGGGCGTGGCGGAATCGGTAGACGCAACGGACTTGAGTAATTTTGAGTGCACTCGCGGAAACGCGGGATGTAGAACTGCCCAAATTCGGGGGAACCTGTCAGATGGCAATCCCGAGCCAAGCCCGGATGGATCGTTCCGGCCGGGACGGTGTAGAGACTAGACGGGCAGCACCTGAACCCCGGACCGTGGCACGGGGTATGGTGAAGGGATAGTCCAGACCACAAACCGCATCGGCGCTAGCGGCGCCGATACAGGGCGGCGAAAGCCGTAGCTGGTAAGAAAATCCGTTGGGCGCAAGCCCGTGGGGGTTCGAGTCCCCCCGCCCGCACCAAGGCTCGTCGACGACGGTCCGCTCACCATCGAAGACGCGCGGGGCGAACCTGCCGGGCCCTCGCCGTCGCGCATCGTCCATGGCCTCCGCGGTGCGGCGGCGAACGACTGGTGGGCGGTGACGGGTTCGAACCGCCGACATCCACGGTGTAAACGTGGCGCTCTACCAACTGAGCTAACCGCCCGCGCCGACAGCGCGCAATGGGATACTACCGGTCCCTAGCACCGACTTCCACAGGCGATCGTCGCACCGCTCTCATGTCACGGGAGGCCCCCGGGGAGGCCCGACGGCGGTCGCCCCGTCTCTACTACTTGGGCGGCGTCAGTCCGCGAGCGAATCCTTGAGACCTTTGCCGGCTTTGAACTTGGGCTGCTTGGACGCCGGGATCTGGATCGTTTCGCCCGTTCGCGGATTGCGGCCCTGCGACGCCGCCCGATCCGTCACCATGAACGTCCCAAACCCGGTCAGCCGCACCTCGTCGCCGCTCTTCATGGCGTCGGTGATCGCGGCGAAAACGCTGTCGACGGCTTTGGTCGCGTCTCCCTTTGACAAACCTGCACTGTCCGCCACTGCTGCGATAAGCTCATTCTTATTCAATTCACAAACCCCTTCTAAAGATCGAGAAGGATTGATGCTCGGTAGCGGCCCTGCGCTCGCACTCTTGATCGCTGACGCTGCCGGAGTGTAAGGCGCACCACCGTCGCGCGTCAATCGCCAGCCTCTAGCCCCTTGAAGCCATTGAGTTCGCGCCATGGCAGGGGCCCAACTAAGTCGCGAATCATGCCCCAAGCGGGTTATCACACCGGAGTTCAGCGCCTCCCCATTCGCCGACGCCGCTCCCCCCCTAGTGCAGCGGTGCATTCAAAGAATGCACGGTCGCTGCACGCAACCATTTGATTCTAGTGCGCGATCTGACCCGGTCAGATGCACCATCTGACCGGGTCTGTGCACTAGTGGGTGACGACGCCGCCCACGTCTTCCTCGTCGGCGCGCTTGGACGCCAGTGCCGCCGCCTCAAGCTCCGCCTCTTCGCTCCACTCGATGGGCGTCGGTTGGGATACGAGAGCGTGCTTGATCACTTGGTCCACCGTCGCCACCGGCACGATGTTGAGCCCTTTCTTGACGTTGTCGGGAATCTCCGCCAGATCCGGCTCGTTGTCTTCCGGAATCAGCACCTGGCGGAGGCCGCCGCGATGGGCTGCGAGCAGCTTCTCCTTGAGGCCGCCGATGCGAAGCACCCGGCCGCGCAAGGTCACCTCTCCGGTCATCGCCACGTCGCGCTTGACCGCGATGCCGGTCAGCATGGAGACGATGGCGGTCACCATGGCAACGCCGGCCGAGGGTCCGTCCTTTGGAGTCGCTCCCTCCGGCACGTGCACGTGGATGTCGCTCTTGGCGAAGACGGTGGGCCTGATGCCGAAATGAACGGCACGGGACTGCACATAGGATTTGGCCGCCTGGATCGATTCCTGCATGACGTCGCCCAGCTTGCCGGTGATCGTCACCCGCCCCTTGCCCGGTACGGTCACCGCTTCGATCGACAGCAACTCGCCGCCCACCTCAGTCCACGCCAAACCGGTGCAGATGCCGACCAGGTCTTCTTTCTCCACCTCGCCGTAGCGATGACGCTTGATGCCGGCATACTTGCCGAGATTGCGGCGGCTGATGTGAACCGCCGTCTCGTTGCCCATCATGATGTCCTTGACCGCCTTGCGCGTGAGGTTGGCGATCTCCCGCTCGAGATTGCGGACCCCCGCCTCCCGCGTGTAATAGCGGATGAGGTCGCGCAGTGACGCATCCGAGATCGACCACTCCTTCTCCTTCAGGCCATGGGCTTCGATCTGCTTCGGAATCAGGTGGCGCTTGGCGATCTCGACCTTTTCATCCTCGGTGTAGCCGGAGATGCGGATGATCTCCATGCGGTCGAGCAGCGGCGGCGCCATGTTCATGGTATTGGCGGTGGTCAGGAACAACACGTCCGAGAGGTCGTAGTCCACCTCCAGATAGTGGTCGTTGAAATTGCAGTTCTGCTCCGGATCCAGCACCTCCAGCAGCGCCGAGGCCGGGTCGCCGCGCCAGTCGAAACCCATCTTGTCCACCTCGTCGAGCAGGAACAGAGGGTTCGAGGACTTGGCTTTCTTCATCGCCTGGATGACCTTGCCGGGCATCGAGCCGATGTATGTGCGGCGGTGGCCGCGGATCTCCGCCTCGTCGCGCACGCCGCCCAGCGAGATGCGGACGAAGTTGCGCCCCGTGGCGCGGGCTATGGATTTGCCCAGCGAGGTCTTGCCGACCCCGGGAGGTCCGACCAGGCACAGAATCGGTCCGCGCACCTTTTTGGTCCGCTGCTGCACCGCCAAGTATTCGAGGATGCGCTCCTTCACCTTGCCGAGGCCATAATGATCGGCGTCGAGGATTCCCTGCGCCTGGCGAATGTCCTTCTTGACCCGCGTTCGCTTTTTCCACGGGATGTTGATAATCCAGTCCAGATAGTTGCGGACCACCGTCGCTTCGGCAGACATCGGGCTCATCGAGCGCAGCTTCTTGAGTTCCGCCAATGACTTCTCGCGGGCTTCCTTGCTCAGCGCGGTCTTGTTGAGGCGGTCTTCCAGTTCAGCGATCTCGTCGCGGCCCTCTTCGTTTTCGCCGAGTTCCTTCTGGATCGCCTTGAGTTGCTCGTTGAGATAGTATTCGCGCTGGGTCTTCTCCATTTGCCGCTTGACCCGATTGCGGATGCGCTTTTCCACCTGCAGGACGCCGATTTCCGACTCCATGTGGGCGTAGACGCGTTCCAGCCGCTCGGCCACCGTCTCGATCTCCAAAAGCTCCTGCTTCTCGGAAATCTTCAGCGCCAGGTGCGACGCCACGGTGTCGGCGAGTTTGCTGGCGTCGTCGATCTGGTTGATCGACACCAGCACCTCGGGCGGGATCTTGCGGTTGAGCTTGATGTACTGCTCGAACTCGTTGACGACCGAGCGTGACAGCGCCTCCATCTCGTGGTTTTCGCCGACCGGTTCCTCGATCGGCGTCGCCTCCGCCTCGAAGAACGAGTCGTTCTCGACGAAGCCGACGATGCGCGCCCGCGGCCCGCCTTCGACCAGCACCTTGACGGTGCCGTCCGGCAGCTTGAGAAGCTGCAGCACCGTCGACACCGTGCCGACGTCGTAGATCTCGTCGGTGCTCGGGTCGTCCTGGGCAGCGTTCTTCTGCGCGACGAGCAGAATCTGCTTGTCGGCCTTCATGACGTCTTCGAGCGCACGCACGGATTTGTCGCGCCCCACGAACAGCGGAACGATCATGTGGGGGAAAACGACGATGTCCCGCAGCGGAAGAACCGGAAAGACGCTGGTTTTGATTGGCACGATCGATTTGACCTCTATCGGTTCGATGGACACGCCCAACGGGTCGGGTAAGAACGCCGGGCACCCGCTATAGGTGGCTCAACAGGCGTGTGGATCAAGTCCGGCGGGAGCCGTCCCTCGTGAACAAGCGACCGGTGGACGGCCAAAGCCGAATGATGGTGGCGTTGAACAGTCAGGCGCTGCTGCCGACATCGCCGCGCCGGTCGGCGTAGATGTAAAGGGGTTTCGCCGACTGATCGGCGACCTCGCGATTGATCACCACCTCCTCGACGGCCTCCAGGCTGGGAAGCTCGTACATGGTCTCGAGCAGGATCATCTCCATGATGGAGCGCAACCCGCGCGCCCCTGTCTTGCGATCGACCGCCCGCCTCGCGATGCCCTTCAGCGCGTCCTCGGTGAACTGCAGACGCACCCCCTCCATCTCGAACAGGCGCTGGTACTGCTTGACGAGCGCGTTCTTGGGCTTGGTCAGGATGTCGACCAACGCCCATTCGTCGAGATCTTCGAGGGTGGCGAGCACGGCCAGACGGCCGATGAATTCCGGGATCAGCCCGAACTTCAGCAGGTCCTCCGGTTCCACGTCGCGGATGATCTGCCCGGTCAGGCGCTCGTCGGGCGCGCGCACGTCGGCGCCGAAGCCGACCGTAGTGCCCTTGGACCTGGCCGAGATGATCTTCTCCAGTCCGGAAAACGCGCCGCCGCAGATGAACAGGATGTTGGTCGTGTCCACCTGCAGGAATTCCTGCTGCGGGTGCTTGCGTCCGCCCTGAGGCGGGACGCTGGCGACGGTGCCCTCCATGATCTTGAGCAGCGCCTGCTGCACGCCTTCGCCGGAGACATCGCGAGTGATCGAAGGATTGTCGGACTTTCGCGAGATCTTGTCGACCTCGTCGATGTAGACGATGCCGCGCTGTGCCCTCTCGACATTGTAGTCGGCCGACTGCAGGAGCTTGAGAATGATGTTCTCGACATCCTCACCCACGTAGCCGGCTTCGGTGAGCGTGGTGGCGTCGGCCATGGTGAACGGGACGTCGAGGATGCGCGCCAAAGTCTGGGCCAACAGCGTCTTGCCGCAGCCGGTCGGGCCGATCAACAGGATGTTGGACTTCGCCAACTCCACGTCGTTGCTCTTGGCGCCGTGGCTGACCCGCTTGTAGTGGTTGTGGACGGCGACCGATAGGACCCGCTTCGCCCGCTCCTGCCCGATGACGTAGTCGTCGAGGACGCCGCAGATCTCCCGCGGCGTCGGCACGCCGTCGCCTGATTTGATCAGGTTCGACTTGTGCTCCTCGCGGATGATGTCCATGCACAGCTCGACGCATTCATCGCAGATGAACACCGTCGGCCCCGCGATCAGCTTGCGAACCTCATGCTGGCTCTTGCCGCAGAAGGAGCAATACAGCGTGTTCTTGGAGTCGCCACCGGAGGTTTTGCTCATCGACACAACCCTACACGTCCAAGCGTACTATGTTAGCCACGAGACGCGGGTTCGGACAATCCCAAAAAACAAAAACGTCACGCAGCCTTACTTGCATTTTCTGCCTAAACCATCTCATCTGCCGCCGGGCGCCCGTCCCGCCCGGCGGCGAACGCCGCGCGCGTGGGTTGTGGCATATCACGACCGGCCCGCCGGTGGCGGTCAAGCGTCGCCGGCGGTGTCGGTCGGACGCGGCCGGCTGACCACCACTTCGTCGACGATCCCGAAGTCCTTGGCCTCTTCCGGGCTCAGGAACCGATCCCGTTCCAGCGCATTCTCGATCACGTCGAGCGACTGGCCCGTGTGTCTTACGTATATGTCGTTCAGCCGCGCCTTGAGCGCAAGGATCTCGCGAGCCTGGATTTCGATGTCCGTCGCCTGTCCCTGGACGCCGCCCGACGGCTGGTGGACCATGATCCGCGAGTTCGGCAATGCGTAGCGCTTCCCTTTCGCCCCGGCCGCCAGGAGCAACGACCCCATCGACGCCGCCTGCCCGACGCAGACGGTCGAGACGCTTGGCCGGATGTACTGCATCGTATCGTAGATTGCTAAACCGGAAGTTACGACGCCGCCCGGCGAGTTTATGTAGAATGCGATGTCCTTGTTGGGATTCTCGGACTCGAGGAACAGCAACTGTGCGCAGATCAGGCTGGACACCGCATCGTTGACTCCGCCGGTGAGGAAGACGATCCGCTCCTTCAACAGCCGAGAATAGATGTCGTAAGCCCGTTCGCCGCGGCTCGTGGTCTCCACCACCATCGGCACCAGCGTATTCATCATCGGCTCAAAGGGCATCGTCATGGCTTTTTTTCCGGCGTTGTTGGGGAAGTTTCCTGAACCGTCTGACCTGAAACGTGTGGCCAGGATCGGGATGGTGTGACGTGGATGATCCGGGACATGTGACCGGCGCGCGCCCATGCACGCCGATCGCCAGGGTCTGCAGGGTCGACGCGATGAGCCGCCGGCGGCCGCGATCAACGTGGCAAGGGTTCGTCACCAAGCTTCGGGCGCTAGGTTTGAATGTCGTCTTGGGCAGCGGCGTCGTCTTTCCCCTTCTCCGCCGCCCCCTGCTCCGCCGCGGAAACCGTCGGGTCGGCGTCAGCATCGCGGGTCAACTCGTCGACTGAAACCTCCCTGTCGGTGACCGTTCCCATCTCGATCAGGAAATCGACGACCTTGTCCTCCAGGATTGGCCCGGCAAGAGACTCCATCGCCTCCGGACGCTTCTTGAAGAATTCCAGGATATTGGCTTCCTGGCCCGGGAACCGCCGAACCTGCTCGGAGAGCGCCCGCTGCAGTTCTTCCCGAGACACTTGAAGATTGTGTCGGCGCGCGACATCCGACAGCACCAGCCCAAGACGCACCCGCCGCTCGGCGACCGACCGATACTCCTCCCGTTCCGGTTCCGTCAGCGCCGAATCATCGAACGCGTCCGCAGGAGCCTCGTCATGATCGTGGTCATGGTCGTGGGCGTGATGGTCGTGGTCATGGTCGTGGTCGTGGGCGTGATGGTCGTGGCCGTGGTGCTCATGATCATGCTCATGCTCATGCTCATGGTCATGGTCATGATGAACGTGATCGTCATCCGCCGGCCCAGCTTCGACCTCGGCATCCGCATCGGCATGGCCGCCCGGCTTCGTATCGCCGTGGCGCTCCGGCCGCTCCTGCAAGGCGCGGTCGACGATGGTCCGGTACTCGTGGGAAACGAGACTGGGCGGCACCGGAAACGTGTACATCTCTGCCAGAACGTCGAGAAGCGAGCGCTTCATCCGCATGCGGGAATACGCCTTCAGCTTCTGCGTCTCCGACTCCTCGATCATCTTTCGCAGCGCCGCCACGTCTTCGAGACCGAACTTCTTGGCGAAGGCATCGTCGATGGCGGACGCCTTGCGCTCCCGCACCTCCTTGACGCGCACTTCGAACTCCGCGGCCTTGCCGGCCAGGCTCTCCGCCGAATAGCCTTCGGGAAAGGACACGGCGACGGTTTTCGTGTCGCCGGCGCGACAGCCCACCAGTTGATCCTCGAAGCCCGGCAGCAAGACGTTGGAGCCGAGTTCAAGCTCGTAATCCTCGGCCTTGCCACCGGCGAACTCTTCACCGTCGATGCGGCCGACGAAATCGATGAGCAACTGGTCACCGGTCGTGGCCGGCCGGTCGCCGTCGAGGGGCGCGAAGCTCTTTTCTCCCTCTGCAAGCTCGCCGAGGGTCTTGTCGACCTGCGCCGGATCGAGCGGCGCGGTCAGGCGTTCCACCTTGATCTTGTCGAACTCCGGCTCGGGGATCTCCGGAAGGATTTCCACTGCAAGCTGATACTCGAAATCGCCGTCGGCGTCGCTCGAGGTCACGGTGATGTTCGGCCGACCGGCCGGCCGCAACCCGCGCTCCGTCATTACGGCGGTCGACGTCTCGTTGACCGCTTCTTCCAGCGCCTCGACGCGGGCCGCGGCGCCGAAGCGCTTGCGGAGCAGCGACACCGGCACCTTGCCCGGGCGGAACCCCGGCATGCGCATGGTGCGACTGAGTTCCTGCAGCCGGCTGGTGACCTTCTCGTCCACTTCGCTCGCCGGGATTGCGACGGCAAATTCCCGCACCAGCCCGTCCATCTTCGTCTCGGTGACCTGCATTCTCGATCCACTCGCTAAAGAAAATTCGTATCTGCATTTCGGGGTATCGCACCAGCCGCGCCGCCAGCGGGACAGCGTCAGGATGCGACTGTTGGCCTGGTGCGGGCGGAGGGATTTGAACCCCCACGACTTGCGTCACAGGTACCTAAAACCTGCGTGTCTACCAATTCCACCACGCCCGCTCCCGCCCGGGACCGTCGGCAGGGTGGCCTCGTAATCTAGACCATTGCCATTGCCTGTCAATTGGGGCCGTCACCTGTCGCCGGATCGACCCGGCGCCAAGGCGATCGCGATCCGGTTCGACGAGACGTCTCGCGGAGGCGTTGCCGGCGAGCTCGCTCCGTCATCCTTGACAGTCTCCTCGACCGCCGTCCAGCCGGATGTCCTTGACCGCCATCCCGCCGGAGATTATGTTCTTTGATTGTTCTTGTCCAGTGTGCATTCGGTGCTGATCCGCTTGAGCGCTGCCCGCCCCTCGCGTCATCGAGCGCGGCTTCACACGAGAACCAACCAAACTGAATTTCATTTGAAATCAATTGGTTAACCAGAGGTCTGCATACATCCGACTACATCCGCATACATTTTTTTCGCCGAAACGTACACAAAGCGTGGATTATCAGGTATTTGATCCCAATGCGGTTGTGCAAAACCATGGCAAGCCGGCACGAAACCGCGCGGAGTCGCGCCGGAACGTGACTCATGCCGTTGAAATGCACGCAGGGATTTATCGCCTTCCGGTTGTGGTGATCAACTCCCGCGCAGGCGGCGGACGATCTGCGGCAACGCGACGCACAGATCCTCCGCGACCAGCCCCGGACCGGCGATCTCTGCCGCCGCTCCATGGGCCCATGTGGCTGCGGCGGCGGCGCCGAACGGGTCCGCGCCCTGCGCCATCAGCCCCAGCACCATGCCCGCCAGCACGTCACCGCTGCCGGCGGTCGCAAGGTCCGGCGGCGCGTTGACGTTGACGGCGGCGCGGCCGTCCGGCGCGGCGATCACCGTATCCGCCCCTTTGAGGAGCACCACGGCGCCGCTCGCCGCCGCGGCCGCTCGCGCCCGCGACAGCTTGTCCCCCTCCACATCGAACAGGCGCGCGAACTCGCCCTCGTGCGGCGTCAGGACGCACGGCCCTTCGATCCGCTCGAACAGCGCGGCCGGGCGGTCGCGGAACACGGTGATGGCGTCGGCATCCAGCACGCACGCCTTGCCGGCGCCGAGTGCCCACTCGACGCGCCGCCGCGTCACCTCGGAAACGCCCGCGCCGGGGCCCAGCAGCACCGCGTTGCGGCGTTCATCCGCAACATAGCCGCGGAGTGCATCGTCGTCCTCTACGGGCAATACAAGCGTCCCCGGCCGCTCCGCCGCGTAGATGCCGAAGCGCTCCGGCGGACAGGCGATGGTGACCAGCCCGGCGCCAATGCGCCGCGCGCCTTCGGCAGCGAGACGCGCCGCACCGGTCATGGTGTCGCCGCCGATCACCACCGCGTGCCCGCGTCCATACTTGTTGTCGCTCGCTCCCCGGCGCGGCAACCTCCCGATCCACAGCGGCGGCGCGTTCACGAACGTCTGCGGCCGGATGTCGTCGAGCACGCTCACCGGAATGCCGATGTCGGCCACCACCACGCGGCCGCAGTACTCCCGTCCCGGCAGCAGCACGTGCCCCGGCTTGGCGCGAAAAAACGTGACCGAGACCCGGCAGCGGGGGGCGACCCCGAGGACCGCGCCCGTGTCGCCATGGATGCCGCTCGGTGTGTCCACCGCGACGCAGTCGAGGCCGCGCGCGTTCACGGCGTCGATGACGGCGGCCGCCGTGCCGTCGACCGGCCGCTGCAGGCCGGCGCCGAAAAGGGCGTCCACCACCAGCGGATCGCCGGCAAGGAGGTCCGGGTCGAGGGGCCGCACGCCGCCGTTCCAGCGCCCGGCCCACCGCTCCGCGTTCACGGCGGCGTCACCCTTGAGCCTGGTCACGTCGCCGAGCAGGCCGATGCGAACCGGCCAGCCGCGGCCGGCCAACAGGCGCGCGACGACGAAACCGTCGCCGCCGTTGTTGCCGGGGCCGCACAGCACCACGGTGCGGCGCGGCCGCCACCGCCTCCGGATCTCGCGGGCGATCGCCGTTCCGGCCGCTTCCATCAAATCGAGGGTGCGAACGCCGGCCGCGGCAGCCCCGGCGTCCGCGGCGTACATCTGGTCGACGGTCAGAAGGGCGTGCTTGAGCATGGCGCCACGGTTCCCGCCAAGAGGGCGTTGTCCAGGGCGCCATCATAGCCGGGCGACACCCTGGCGGAAACCGCCCTGTCGGCCTATAAGGCCGAACCTGCGGCATGCACCACGGAAGATCGGACGTGAAGGTCTTGGTTCTCGGCGCCGGCGTCGTCGGCGTCGCCTCGGCGTACTACCTGGCGCAAAGCGGCCATGAGGTCACCGTCGTCGATCGCCGGGACGGGCCGGGCCTGGAGACGAGCTTCGCCAACGGCGGCCAGATCTCCGCCAACCATGCGACCCCGTGGGCGACCCCGGGGACGCCGTGGAAGGCGCTGGGGTGGCTCGGACGCCGCGACGCGCCGTTGTTGCTGCATCTCCGCGCCGACCCGGCGCTCTGGTCGTGGCTCTCGCGGTTCCTCGCGAACTGCACGACGGAGCGGCTCAGGGTCAACACGGAGCGGGCGCTCAGGGTCGCCGTCTACAGCCGCGAGCGGCTGGCCGCGCTGCGCGCGGAGACCGGAATCGCCTACGACGCGCTGCAGCGGGGCATCCTCCACATTTTCCGCAATGAACGTGACTACCGGGACGCGCTCCCTCAGGTCGAATTGATGGACCGGCACGGCTGCCGGCGTCGGATCGTCGCCGCCTCGGAATGCCTCGAGATCGAGCCGGCGCTGGCCGCGGTCGGCGATGACCTTGTCGGCGGCATCTTCAGCCCCGACGACGAGAGCGGCGACGCGTACTCGTTCACCACCGGCCTCGCGGAGATCTGCGAGAGCCTCGGCGTCGCGTTCCGCTATGGGACCGCAGTTCAGAGGCTGGTTCGCGCCGATGACGGGCTGGCGGGCGTTGACACCGATCTTGGTCGGCTCACGGCCGATGCCTACGTCGTGGCCTTCGGCAGCTATTCGCCGCTGCTGTTGAAGCCGATCGGCCTCCGCTTGCCGGTGGTCCCGGCCAAGGGCTACTCGGTGACGCTGCCCATCGTCCGGCCGGAGAAGGCGCCCTCGGTCGGTCTCATCGACGACGCGTTCAAGATGGTCTACAGCCGCCTCGGTGACCGGCTGCGCATCGCCGGCACCGCCGAGTTCGCCGGCTACGATGACGCTCTCGACGAGCGCCGCGCCCGCTTCCTCCTCGGCAAGGCCTTGGAGATCTTCCCCGACTGTGGGGATCCGGCCGAGGCCGTGTTCTGGGCCGGCCTTCGCCCGTCGACGCCGGACGGGGTGCCGGTCATCGGCCGCACCCCGGTCGCCAACTTGTTTCTCAACACCGGCCACGGCACCCTCGGCTGGACCATGGCCTGCGGTGCCGGCCGGCTGATCGCCGACCTTGTCAGCGGCGCCGCCCCCGGTATCCCCCTCGACGGCCTCGGCCTCGATCGGTTCGCGTAAAGACGGTTGACGCCCGAGGGCAGCCAGGTGTAAGAACATAAAAAGAACAAACAGCCGAGGGAATGCCGTCAATGGCCGCTTCAATGGCCAACAGCCCCCGTCCCAATCCTGCCGTCATCGCCGAACTTTCCGCTCGGATTCAAAGGATTGGCCGGCACGGCCGGATCTCGGAGCGGCCGCTGCCGGTGGTCCCGCTGGGGATCGAGACGATCGACGCCGCCCTGCCGTGGAAGGGGCTCCCCCGCGGTGGCCTGCACGAGGTCGTCGCCGCCGATATCAGCACTGCGGCGGCCGGCTTCTGCGCCGTGGTGCTGGCGCGTCTGGCGGGGGACGACGGCGCCGTGGCGTGGTGCCGGCCCGGCGCCGGTTGTCATGGCCCCGGCCTCCTCTATGGTCCCGGTTTGGTCGGCCTCGGGCTCGACCTCCGTCGGCTGATCGTGGTGCGCGCCCGGCGCGAGGCCGACCTCCTGTGGGCCATGGAGGAAGGGCTCAGGAGCGGCGCCCTGGTCGCCATGGCGGGAGAGACCGCCACCCTCCAGCCGGTGGCGCTCCGCCGCCTGCAACTGGCGGCCGAAAGCACCGGCACGGCGGCTTTGTTGCTGCGCCCCGCCGGCGTGCAACCGGCCGCGACGCCGGCCCTGACCCGCTGGCGGATCGGCACGGCGCGCGCCCAGTCTCCACCGGATGCCGCTGATGGCGTAGTCCGGCCACCTGGCGGCGGCGGCGCCGAAGGTCACCGTGTCCGGCCCCGCTGGAGCGTCGAGTTGCTCCGCTGCAGGACCGGGATCGCCGGGCCACCCGTCGCCGCCGGCGGCCTTTCGCCCTCCGGGGCCTGTTCCGGGGCTTCCTCATGGCTGTTGGAATGGTGTGATGAAACGGGTGGTTTCGTTGTGGCTGCCGAGCTTCAGCACCGATCGCCTAAGCCGGCACAAGCTGAGCCGGCACAGGCACAGGCACACGCAACGACGCCTTGAACCGCCGGCGCCCGTCGGCTCGGGGTCGGATCCCCTGGTCACAACAACGGCGGCGCATGGTGGCGTCCGCATCGTCAGCGTCGATCCCACGGCCGCCGCGGCAGGCCTGCGCCCGGGCCTGACCCTGGCCGAGGCCCATGCCCTGAGCCCGGGTCTGAACGCCGCCGAAGCGGACCCGCCCGCCGATCGCAAGGCTCTGGAGGCGCTGGCGGACTGGTGCGGGCGCTACACGCCGTGGACGGCGGTGGACGCGGAGAACGGCGGGACAGGCGGCTGGGCCGGTCCGTTCGGCGGCGGCGCCGGCGCATGGCTCGACATCAGTGGCTGCGCGCATCTGTTCGGGGGCGAGGCGGCCCTCGTCGAGGATCTGGTCACCCGCCTCCGGCGTTTCGGCTTCGCCGCCACCGCCGCCGTCGCCGACAGCGCCGGCGCCGCCTGGGCGACCGCCCGCTTCGCTGCCGACACCAGCACCGCCGTCGTCGTTCCGCCCGGGGAGCAGCGGAGGGTGCTGGCGCCGCTTCCCGTCGCCGGGTTGCGGCTGCCGGCCGCGGTGGTGGACGGCCTCGATCAGGTCGGGCTGCGCCGCATCGGCGATCTCCTGGACCTGCCGCGTCCACCGCTGGCGGCCCGCTTCGGCGCGATCCTGCTGACGCGCCTCGACCAGGCGCTGGCCCGCGCCGACGAGCCGCTGTCGCCGCGCCTCCCCGTCCCCGCCCTTGCAGCGCGCCTCGCCTTCGCCGAGCCCGTCGCCCGTCCGGAGGACATCGCCGCCGCCACCCGCCACCTGCTCCGGGACCTCGCCGCCCGCCTGGTGGCGGCGCGGCAGGGCGCCCGCCGGCTTGAGTTGCGGTTCTATCGGGCCGACGGCGGCGTCGCCTCCGTTGTCATCGGCACCAGCCGGCCGGCGCGCGAGCCGGACCACTTGGCGCGGCTGTTCCGCGACAAGCTGGAGAGCGTCGACGCCGGCTTCGGGATCGAGGTCGCGGTGCTGGCGGCGACGGTGGTCGCCCCCTTCCCCCACACCCAGATGACGCTCACCGCCGACTCCATGGCGCAAGCGGAAAGCCTCGCGCGCCTGGTCGACCGCCTCAGCACTCGCCTCGAGGCGGACAACGTGGCGCATCTTGTGGAGCGCGCCAGCCACATTCCCGAACGCCGCTGCTCTGCCGTTGCGGCGATCGCCGAACCTCCCGCCGCCGAAGACGCGGCCAGGCACCTGGCCGGCGATGAGCGTTCCCGCCAGCCGCGCCCACTCCAACTCTTGCCTTGGCCCGAACCCATCGAGGCGATCGCGCCCGTCCCCGACGGCCCGCCGGTGATGTTCCGCCGCGGCCGGCAGCCGCACCGGGTCGCGGCGGCGGAAGGACCGGAGCGGATCGCCCCGGAATGGTGGCTCGAAGACGACGGCCACGACCCCGAGCGCCAGTCGCGCATCCGCGACTATTACCGCGTCGAGGACTGTGACGGCCGCCGTTTCTGGATCTATCGCGAGGGCTTCTACCGTCCGGACCTCCCGCCCCGCTGGTACCTCCACGGCCTGTTCGCCTGAACGCCCGCCCATGGTATGCTGGCAAAATGCCTGCAGAAGGAGACCCGCCAATGGCCAACCTCACCATCCGCAACGTCGACGACGACGTGGTCGCGGCGCTCAAGACTCAAGCCAAGGATCACAACCGCTCTTTGGAAGCCGAGATCCGGCAAATGCTCGCGGAGCGCGCGCATCGCCCCTGGCGCGTCGCCGAGAAGTTGGCGCTTGCCGATCGGATCGCTGCATTGACACCCGATGTTCCCCAGACGGACAGCGTGGAGTTGTTGCGGGAGGACCGCGCTCGGTGATCGTCATCGACGCCAGCATCGCCATCAAATGGTTCATCAGCGAGGAACACCGCCCGGAGGCACGACAGATCCTGATGTTGGAAGAGCAACTCACAGCGCCGGACCTGATCGTGACGGAACTCGCCAACATCGCGTGGAAGAAATCGATGCGAGAAGAGATCGATGCCGCACAGGCTCGGCTCATCATCCCCGCCGTCCACCAATACATACCAGCGATGCACCGCTCGCTTGACCTGGTGGAGCGAGCGCTGGACATCGCCCTGGATCTCCGGCATCCGATCTACGACTGCATCTATCTGGCGTGCGCCGAACGGGTCGGCGGGACGCTCATCACCGCCGACCGGCGCCTCACCAGGAGCCTCGAGAACACCGCCTATGCCCCCCTCGTCCGTTTCGTCGCCGACGTGGAGATACCGCCGGACCTGCAGCCTTGACTTTTTTGAAGGAACAAAACATGAATAAGTCATGCCGCCCCGCTATGCCGAACTGCAGGTCACCAGCAACTTCAGTTTCCTTCGCGGCGCGTCTCATCCGGAGGAGCTGGCGGCGACGGCGGCGGCGCTCGGGCTCCACGCCATCGCCGTCACCGACCGCAACACGCTGGCCGGCGTCGTCCGCGCCCATGACGCGGCGAAGCAGGCCGGAGTGCGGCTGCTGGTCGGCGCCCGCCTCGACCTGGACGACGCGCCGAGCCTGCTCGCCTTCCCTACCGACCGCGCCGCCTACGGCCGGCTTTCGCGGCTGATCAGCCTCGGGCGGCGGCGTGCGCCGAAGGGCGAGTGCCGGCTGATGCTCGCCGACGTCCTCGACCACGGCGACGGCCACATCCTCGTGGTGCTGCCTCCGCCGGAACCGGCTGCGCTCGCGACCTGCGACCCGGCCCTCGAAGCCCTCGAGCCCCGCTTCCGAAAGCGCCTCTACCTCGCCGCCAGCGCGCTCTACCACGGCGACGATGGGCGGCGGCTCGCCGAACTTGCGGCCTTTGCGAGCGCCCGCGGCGTGCCGCTGGTCGCGACCAACGATGTCCACGCCCACGGCCCCCACCGCCGGCCGCTGCAGGACGCGCTGACCTGCATCCGCGAGCATTGCACCATCACCGGGGCCGGGTTCCGTCTCTACGCCAATGCGGAGCGGCACCTGAAAGCCCCGGCCGAAATGGCGCGGCTGTTCCGCGACCATCCCGGCGCCATCGCCCGCACCGTAGAGATCGCCGATGCCTGCCGCTTCAGCCTCGACGAGCTCCGCTACGAGTATCCGGTCGACCCGGTCCCCGTGGGCAGCACGCCGCAACAGGAACTGGAGCGGCTCACCCGGATCGGTGCCGGCGAGCGCTATCCGGAGGGCGTGCCGGTCAACGTACTCGGCCAGATCGAGCATGAACTGGCGCTGATCGACCAGCTCGCCTTCGCCCCCTACTTCCTGACCGTCCACGACATCGTCCGCTTCGCCCGCGGGCGCGGCATCCTCTGCCAGGGGCGCGGTTCGGCAGCCAACTCGGCAGTGTGTTTCTGCCTTGGCATCACCGCCGTCGACCCGGCCCACCTCGAGGTGCTGTTCGAGCGGTTCATCAGCGCCGCCCGCAACGAGCCGCCGGACATCGACGTGGACTTCGAGCACGAGCGCCGCGAGGAGGTGATCCAGTATGTCTATGAGAAATACGGCCGCGAGCGGGCCGGCATGACCGCCACCGTGATCTGCTACCGCACCAAGAGCGCGCTCCGCGAAGTCGGCAAGGTCATGGGCCTCTCCGAGGATTCCATCGTCGCCCTGCAGAAGGCTTTCTGGCGGCGCTCGTGGGACGAGATGACCCCAGCCGACATTCGCGAGGCCGGTCTCGACCCCGGCAACCGCACTGTACGCATGGTCATCGGCCTCGCCGCCCAGCTCCACGGCTTTCCCCGCCACCTGTCGCAGCATACCGGCGGCATGGTCATCACCCGGAGCCCGCTCGACGAGGTGGTGCCGATCGAGAACGCGGCGATGGAAGACCGCACCGTCATCGAGTGGGACAAGGACGACCTCGACGCGCTGGGCATCCTCAAGATCGACCTGCTCGGCCTCGGCATGCTGTCCTGCATCCGCAAGTCCTTTGCTTTGATCGAGCGCCACCACGGCCGTTCGCTCACCCTCGCCACCCTGCCGGCGGAGGATCCGGCCGTCTACGACATGCTGTGCCGGGCCGACTCCGTGGGCGTGTTCCAGGTCGAGAGCCGGGCGCAGATGACCATGCTGCCGCGCCTCAAGCCGCGCTGCTTCTACGATCTGGTGATCGAGGTGGCGATCGTGCGGCCGGGCCCCATCCAGGGCGACATGGTGCACCCCTACCTGCGCCGCCGGCAGGGGCTGGAGACGGTTACCTACCCGACCCCGGAGCTGGAGCAGGTGCTGGGTCGGACGCTGGGGGTGCCGTTGTTCCAGGAGCAGGCGATGCGCATCGCCATCGTCGCCGCCGGCTTCACGCCCGGCGAAGCCGATGCGCTCCGGCGGACCATGGCCCGGTTCGGCCGCCACGGCGACATCAAACGCTTCCGCGACAAGTTCATCGCCGGCATGCTCGCCCGCGGCTATGACGGCGCCCTGGCCGAGGCCTGCTTCCGCCAGATCGAGGGCTTCGCCGGCTACGGCTTCCCGGAATCCCACGCCGCCAGCTTCGCCCTGCTGGTCTATGTCTCGGCGTGGCTCAAGTGCCACTATCCCGCGGCCTTCGCCTGCGCGCTGCTCAACTGTCAGCCGATGGGATTCTACGCCCCGGCCCAGATCGTCGCCGACGCGCGGCGTCACGGCGTCGAGGTGCGCCCGGTCGACGTCAACCTGAGTGACTGGGACTGTACTCTGGAACCCGTCGCCGTTCCCCCTCACCCTCCCGCTTCACGGGCCCCTCCCTCTCCCCCGCTCGGGGGAGAGGGTAAAGCCGGCGCTCCCTCGCCTCTCCGGGGCGTCCATGGCGACCAGGTGCGGCTGGCGCTTGGGGAGAGGGCGAAGCCGCCGCTCCCTCGCCCCGGCGGGGAGAGGGTCGGGGTGAGGGGGAACATCTCGGAGCCATGGCCATCCGCCTCGGCTTGCGGCAGGTGAAGGGGTTGGCGCAGCGGGATGGCGAAGCGCTGGTCGCCGCCCGCGGCGGAGGCTACCGCAGCGTTGCCGACGTTTGGCGGCGCTCACGCCTCGGGCCGGCGGCACTCACCATGCTGGCCCACGCCGACGGCTTCGGCTCCCTCGGCCTTGATCGGCGCCAAGCCCTATGGGCGGTGCGCGGCCTGGAGACGGCGCCGCTCGACCTGTTCGAGGCTGCCGCAACCGACATCGACAGCGCCATACCGCTGTCACGCGAGCCGGCGGTCCGTCTGCCCGAGGCGGCGCTGGGCGAGCAGGTGGCCGAGGACTACCGGAGCCTGCGCCTGTCGCTCAAGGCCCACCCGCTGGCACTTCTACGCGACGAGCTGCGGGCAAGCGGCCATGTCTCCTCGGAGGATCTCGGCCGCGCCCGCCAGGGCAAACGGGTGAAGGTAGCCGGCGTCGTGACCACCCGGCAGCGGCCGGGCACCGCCAGCGGCGTGATCTTCATCACCCTTGAGGACGAGTTCGGGCACATCAATCTCATCGTCTGGCCGACGGTGCTGGAGCGGTTCCGAAAAGCGGTGCTGGGGGCGACGATGATGGAGGTCGCCGGTCGGCTGCAGCGTGAGGGCGAGGTGCTGCACGTCATCGCCGAACAGGTATGGGATGCCAGCGCCACCCTCGGCGCCCTCGCCGCCGACGCCGGCCCCGGCCGCGCCTCCGACGAGGCCCGATTCCACGTTCACTCCCGCGACTTCCATTGAACCGAGGCTCGGGAACAGTTTCCGCCGCATAACCCTTTGCAAGCCGGACGTACGTCCGTACGCTCTTAGCCTCAGGATTTGCGGGGGGCATGCCATGACGGCCAAGACACTGACAATCGCACAGCAGAAGGGCGGTGCCGGCAAGACGACGCTGGCGGCGCAACTGGCCGTCGCCTTCGCCGTCAACGGCAAGCGCGTGGCCTTGATCGACATCGATCCGCAGGGCAGCCTCTCTGCATGGGATCGGGTGCGCAATGAGAAGGGAAGCGGTTCCGACGCATTGCATCCGCTCACCGTGCTGGCGGTCTCCGGCTGGCGGGTCGGCAACGAACTGGCGCGCGTTCGCCGCGACCACGACATCGTCATCATCGACAGCCCGCCGCACGCCGAATCCGACGCGAAGGCCGCGGTACGCGCCGCCGACTTGGTGCTGATCCCGGTGCAGCCAAGCCCGATGGACGTGTGGGCGACGCAGCCGACCCTCAACCTGGCGAACGACGCCGGCGTGCCGGTGCTCGTCGTCCTCAACCGGGTTCCGCCCCGCGGCAACGTGGTCGCCCAGATGCGGGCTGCCCTGGCGGACAAGGGCCTTCCGGTTGCCGACACCATCATCGGCAACCGCGTCGCCTTCGCCTCCAGCATGCTGGACGGCCTGACGGTGCTGGAGACGGCCCGTTCCAGCCCTGCCGCCGGCGAAGTACGGGCCCTCGCCGAGGAGATCGCCGCAACGCTCCCTTAAGCTGGGTTCACGCCCTTGCGCGCGACACCGTCTCCGCACCCGCCTTGCTCTGCACCATCCGGGATCAATGCCGGATGCAGATCTTCCCGAAGTGCTGCCCGCTCGCGAGGTAGTCGAGCGCCTTGTGGAACTCGTCGAAGGCGAACACGCGATCGACAACCGGGCGGAGCCCGCTCACTGCCATGGCCTCTGTCATATCCACGAAATCGTCCCGGCTGCCGACGGTGATGCCCTGCAGCCGGACATGGCGGGTGACGACGAGGCCGATCCGCGCGTCCATCGTTCCGCCGGCCAGCACGCCGATCATGCTGATCGTTCCGCCGGGGCGGATCGCGCGCAAGGATTCGGGCAACGTCCCCTGGCCGCCGACCTCGACGATGTGATCTAGGCCCTTGCCTGCGGTGATCTCGCGGGCGCGCTTGCCCCACCCTGGCGTCGTCCGGTAGTTGATCACAGCGTCGGCGCCGAGCGCCTTCGCACGTTCCAGCTTTTCGTCGCTCGACGACGTGACGATGACGAACGCTCCCAGCATCTTCGCGAACTGCAGCGCGAACAGCGACACGCCGCCCGTGCCCTGCACCAGGACCGTGTCGCCCGGCTTCACCCGGCCCTCCGTCACCAGCGCTCGCCATGCGGTCACCCCGGCGGTCGGAATGGCGGCTGCCTCCTCGTCGGTCAAATGAGAAGGCGCCGGGGCGACGCCCGCCTCGTCGAGCACCATGAACTCCGCCATGGTCCCGTCGGTCTCGACGCCGAGGCTGCGCGACAACCGCGCCTCATCGGGATCACCGGCAACCCAAGTCTGGAAGAACAGCGGGCAGAGGCGGTCGCCCTCCTTGATCGTGGTGACGCCCTCGCCGATCGCGTCGGCCACCCCGACGCCGTCGCACAGCATGATCAGGGGGAGGTCCTGCATGCGTGAGCCGTAGCCGCGCTCCGGCACCAGAAGGTCCCGGTAGTTGAGCGCCGAGGCCCTCATCCTCAGCCTGACCTGACCCGGACCCGGAACCGGCTCGGGCCGCGTGCCGATCCGGACGTTCTCCCGAGACCAGCCCCCCTCCACCTGGAATACCTTCATTCCGATCCCCTTGTGCTCTGTTCGCCAATCCCTCAGAGCCCGGCACCATAGCAGGTCCCGCTCCGACCGCTACAGCCAAAGCCCGGCTCAGGTCAGGATGGTTGGCCGAAGAGCGGCCGGCCGAGAACATCGAGTTCAGCTCTCAGGATCGTGCCGGTGTCCGATTCGATCACTAACAGGCTCCTGTTGCCCCCCCTTATAGGCCAGATCCCAGAATCTTTCCTCCCGTCTGCACCCGGTTGCGGCCGCATTGCCGTGTGCCGAGGTTACGGTACTAATGTGGATGGCTGGCAGTGCAGTTGCGTGCACTGTCCACCAGCGCCAAACCGGCATCCGCGGCCTTACATTCCTGTCCTGGAACGACGACAAAACGGGGCCGGCGCGCAATATGGGCGTGACGTGCGGCGCTCCCTGATCTATCAGCATGGCGTTCGCCGAATCTTAAGCCACTGTCGACGGGATCAACCACACCATGGCGCAGACGAAGCTCGACGAAGCGATCGACCGCATCCTCTATGCGGACCACCACGACCCGTTCTCGGTCCTCGGTATGCATGCGGAGGTCGCGAAAGGGACGCAGCGTATCATCGTGCGCACCCTGCAGCCGGATGCCGAACGTGTGGGCGTCATCGATTCGGCCACCGGCGAGGAGGTGGCGGAGCTGGAGCGGATCCGCCCGCAGGGCTTCTTCGCGGGCCCGATCAAGGGGCGCAGCGAACGCTTCCGTTACCGCCTGCGCCTGACGCCCTACGACGGCGAGCCCTACGAGATTGAAGACCCGTACCGCTTCGGGCCGGTCCTGGGCTCCCTCGACATCCACCTGTTCGGCGAAGGCACCCACCTGCACGCCTACCGCAAGCTGGGCGCGCACCCGGCGACAATCGACAATGTGGACGGCGTCACCTTCGCGGTGTGGGCGCCGAACGCCCGTAAGGTCAGCGTCGTCGGAGACTGGAACAAGTGGGACGGCCGCATGCACCCGATGCGCAACCGCCACGAGGTGGGGATCTGGGAGATTTTCATCCCGGGCGTGGGGGCTGGCGCCGCCTACAAGTACGAGATTCGCGCCGGCTATGGCGAGTTGATGGCGCTCAAGGCCGATCCGTACGCGTTCTATGCGGAACAACCTCCGAAGACGGCTTCCGTAGTGGCGGACGGCGCGCCGTACGACTGGCAGGACGGCGCCTGGATGGAGACCCGCGCCCATGCCCACGATCGCGACGCGCCGGTCGCGATCTACGAGGCGCACCTCGGATCATGGAAGCGGGTGCCGGAGGACAACAACCGCTACCTGAGCTATCGCGAGCTTGCCGACCAGCTTGTCCCCTATGTGGTGGACCTCGGCTTCACCCACATCGAGCTGATGCCCGTGCACGAGCACCCGTTCGACGGCTCGTGGGGCTACCAGCCGACCGGCCTGTTCGCGCCCACCAGCCGCTACGGGTCGCCGGCGGACTTCAAGTACTTCATCGACCGCTGCCACCAGGCCGGGCTCGGGGTCATCATCGACTGGGTCGCCGGGCACTTCCCGGGCGACGCCCACGGCGTCTGCTATTTCGACGGCACCCATCTCTATGAGCACCAGGACCCGCGCCTCGGCCGCCACATGGACTGGGACACGCTGATCTACAACTACGGCCGCAACGAGGTGCGCAATTTCCTCTTGTCCAACGCGCTCTACTGGATGGAGGAGTTCCATGTCGACGGGCTCCGCGTCGACGCCGTCGCCTCGATGCTCTACCTCGACTACAGCCGCAAGGAGGGCGAGTGGCTCCCCAACATGTACGGGGGCCGCGAAAATCTGGAAGCCATCTCATTCCTCAAGTCCATGAACGAGCTGGTCTACGGCAACCACCCGGGCGTCATGACAGTGGCCGAAGAATCCACGTCCTGGCCGATGGTGTCGCGGCCGACGTACCTCGGCGGCCTCGGCTTCGGCTACAAGTGGAACATGGGTTGGATGAACGACACCCTTCGCTACATCTCGCAGGATCCCATTCACCGCCGCTACCACCATGATCTGCTGACGTTCGGGCTGCTCTACGCCTTCACCGAGAACTTCATCCTTCCCATCAGCCACGACGAGGTCGTGCACGGCAAGGGATCGCTGCTCAACAAGATGCCGGGCGACGGCTGGCAGCAGTTCGCGAACCTCCGCAACTACCTCAGCTTCATGTACACGATGCCTGGCAAGAAGCTGCTGTTCATGGGCATCGAGATCGGCCAGGGCGACGAGTGGAACCACGACAAGAGCCTTGACTGGCACCTCCTCGAGTATCCGCTGCAGCGCGGCATCCAGACCCTGGTGCGAGACCTGAACCGGATCTATCGCGACGAGCCGGCCCTGCATGAGATGGACACGGACTGGCAGGGATTCTCGTGGATCGACTGTCACGATTCCGACAACAGCGTGATCTCCTATATGAGGTTCGCCCGCGACCGGGATGACTACCTGGTGATCATCTGCAATTTCACGCCGGTGGTGCGGCGCAGCTACCGCTTCGGGGTGCCGCGCGGCGGTGCCTACACTGAAATCGTCAACACCGACTCGTCGGCCTACGAGGGCAGCAACGTCGGCAACGCCGGTCTTGTCGAAGCCGAGGCCCAGGCGGCCCACGGCCAGCCGTTCTCGTTGTGCCTGACCTTGCCGCCACTGGCGACAATCGTCCTGAAGCCGCCGAAGCTGGACAAGCCTGCAGACTTCGCGCCGTCTGGCGATGCCGGCGCGGCGTCGGGTTGAGGCCGGCAGCCCGTCGCCCCTCGGGGCGAACTGGGACGGCCGCGGCGTCAACTTTGCGCTCTTTTCGGAGAACGCCGAAAGAGTAGAGTTGTGCCTGTTCGACTCCTCGGGGCGGCGCGAGATCGAGCGCGTCGTGCTGCCGGAATACACCAACCAGATCTGGCACGGCTACCTCGTCGGCCTGCAGCCTGGGCAGCTCTACGGCTATCGAGTCTACGGGCCGTATGATCCGGCGCGCGGCCATCGCTTCAACCACCATAAGCTGCTGCTTGACCCCTACGCCCGCGCCATCCATGGGCCGCTGATCCTCCACGACACTCTGTTTGGCTATCGCCGCGGCAGCTCCAAAGGCGATCTTTCTTTCGACCGCCGCGACAGCGCCGCCCGCATGCCCAAGTGCCGGGTGGTCGAGGCGGCGTTCACCTGGGGCACGGAGCGGCTGCCCAACACCCCCTGGTCGCGGACGGTGATCTACGAACTGCACGTCCGTGGCTTTACCAAGCTGCATCCCGAAGTCGACGAGGCGCAGCAGGGCACTTTCGCCGGGCTCGGCTCTCCGGCGGTCATCGACTACCTGGTCAAGCTGGGCGTGACCGCGGTCGAACTCCTGCCGATCCACACCATCGTAGACGAGCCGCACCTGGCGGTGGCCGGCCGCCACAACTACTGGGGCTATAATTCCGTCAACTTCTTTTCGGCCGACCACCGCCTTCACAGCCGCCGCGGCGGACGCGAGATGAAGACGATGGTGGCCAACCTGCACCGCGCCGGCATCGAGGTCATTCTCGACGTAGTCTACAACCACACCGGCGAAGGCGACGCTTTCGGCCCGACTGTCTCCTTCCGCGGCATCGACAATGCCGCCTACTATCTGCTCGCCGACGACAAGCGCCGCTACCGGGACTTCACCGGCTGCGGCAACACCCTCAATCTCGCCCATCCGCGGGTGCTGCAGATGGTGATGGACTCACTCCGCTACTGGGTCCAGGAGATGCACGTCGATGGCTTCCGCTTCGATCTCGCCACCACGTTGGCGCGAGAACCCCACTTCGATCCCTATTCGGGGTTTCTCGACGCGGTCGCCCAGGACCCGGTGCTGTCGCGCGTCAAGCTGATCGCCGAGCCATGGGATCTCGGCATGGACGGCTATCAAGTCGGCAACTTTCCGCCCGGCTGGGCGGAATGGAACGACAAGTTCCGCGACACCGTGCGCCGCTACTGGAAAGGCGACGATCACACCAGGGGCGATCTGGCGTCGCGGCTGACCGGGTCGTCAGACCGCTTCCAGCACAAGGGACGGCGGCCGTGGTCGAGCCTCAACTTCGTCACCGCTCACGACGGCTTCACCCTCAACGACCTGGTCAGCTACAACCACAAGCACAATGAGGCCAACGGCGAAGGCAATCGCGACGGCACCGACAGCAATTTCAGTTGGAACTGCGGCGTCGAAGGGCCGACAGAGGATGCGGCGGTGCAGGCGCTGCGCGAACGCCAAAAGCGCAACATGCTGGTGGTGCTGCTGCTCGCCCAGGGGGTTCCGATGATCACCGGCGGCGACGAGTTCGGCCGCACCCAGCACGGTAACAACAACGCCTATTGCCAGGACAACGAGATCGGCTGGGTGGACTGGGCCGCCATTTCCGCGGATGACGCCGCCCTCAGCGGCTTCGTGCGCCGGCTGCTGCTGCTCCGGCGCGAGCATCCGATCTTCCGGCGCGCGCAGTTCCTGACCGGCAAGCCACCGACGGAGAACGGCCTCAAGGATGTTGCCTGGCGGGCGCCGTCGGGCCGGGAGATGACGGCCGACGACTGGTCGGCGCCGCATGCCCGCTGCTTCGGCATGGAGCTGTATCGTCCTGCACTGGACGACGACGGCGGCGGCGAAGACCATTTCCTGTTGGTTCTGAACGGCGGCGCCGAGCCGGTCACGTTCACGCTGCCGACGCCCCGCCTTCACGGCAGATGGCGGCGCGTCTTCGACACCACGTCCGCAGCACCAGGGGCGGAGCAACCGGAGGCCCACGCCGGGTATGGTGAGGGTGCCGACTATGCACTGCCCGGGCGATCCTGCGCCCTCCTCCACGATCATATCTGACAATGCCGGGACCGAACACCATGACCGACGGCAGGGCCCTCGACCGTTTGGCCGAATTCGCGGGGATCGAGCCCCGCTATTACGACATCTGGGGGACCCTGCACGAGGCCTCCGACCAGACCAAGCGATCGCTTCTCGCCGCCATGGGCATACCCGCCGACGACGACGCCCAAGTGGCCGACAGCATGCGCCGGCTGGAAGACGACTCTTGGCAGCACCCGCTGCCGCCGGTGCTGGTGGTCCGCGAGGGAACATCCGTCGTCGTACCGGTGTCGTTGCCGGTGGATGACGGCGGCGCGGACCTGACCCTGGAGATCACCGAGGAGACCGGTGCTTTCCATCGCATCGACGTCGATCCTCCGAGTCTGCCGCTGGCTGAGCGACGCACCGTGGCCCAGCGCCCCATGGAGCGCCGTCTTCTGACCCTGGCGAAGCCCCTGCCCATGGGCTACCACCACTGCCGGCTGGTCGGCATCGCGGGCCGGCCGCTGACGCTGATGGTGGTGCCGGATCGGTGCTACATGCCGGCGTGCCTGGAAGACCACGGCAAGCGCTGGGGCTTGGCGACCCATCTCTACACGCTGCGCTCGCGCCGCGACTGGGGCATGGGCGACTTCGGCAGCTTGGCCGAGCTTGTTGAGGTGGCGGCGGGACTCGGGGCGGCGTCGGTGGGCGTCAATCCGCTGCACGCGCTGTTCCCCGCCGACGCTGGCAAGATCAGCCCCTACTCTCCCAGCAGCCGCCAGTTCCTTAACCCGCTGTACCTGGACGTGGAAGCCGCATCCGGCTTTGCAGATTGCGCCGAAGCCGCGGCCGCAGCTTCCGTCCCGGGAACGGCAGCCGATGCGCCGTTCGTGGACTACGCATCGGTCGCGCGACGGAAGCTGACGGCCCTCGCGGCCGTGCATGGGTGCTTCGAGCAGCGCGGGCCCTCTTCAGCCAGGGAGGCATATGCTGCGTTTTGCGAAAGCGGCGGCGAGCGCCTCCGCCGCTTCGCGATCTTCGAGACGTTGTCGGAGCATTTCGATGGTCGGCGGTGGCAGGAGTGGCCGGAACCGTATCGGAATCCGGAGTCCCCCGAGGTAGCGGCGTTTGCGCGGGAACAGCAGGATCGCGTGTCGTTCCACATGTATCTACAGTGGGAAGCCGACCGGCAGTTGCAGACGGTGGCGGAACGAGCGCAGGCGGCGGGTCTGGAGATCGGCATTTATCAAGACCTGGCAGTCGGCGTCGATCCCGGCGGAGCGGACGCCTGGAGCGCACCGGAGGTCGTCGTCACCCAGGCCAGCGTCGGCGCACCGCCCGATCCGTTCAACATGCTGGGGCAGGATTGGGGAACGCCGCCACTCAGTCCGGTCGGTCTGGTGGAGCGGGCGTACGAGCCGTTCATCGCCATGCTCGGCGCCAACATGCGCCATGCCGGGGCGCTCCGCATCGACCACGCCATGGGGCTGATGCATCTGTTCTGGATCCCGGTCGGCAAAACGCCGGCAGACGGCGCCTACGTCCAGTACAGGTTCGAGGATCTGCTCGGTATTCTGGCGCTGGAGAGCCATCGCAACCGGTGCCTGGTGATCGGCGAGGATCTCGGCACCGTGCCGGACGGATTTCGCGATCGCATGACCGCCGCCAACGTGCTCTCTTACCGCGTGCTCTATTTCGAGAAGGACGGGGAGGCGTTCAAGCGGCCGGACGCCTACCCGGAAAAGGGTCTGGCATGCGTCACCACCCACGACCTGTCGACGCTCGCCGGCTTCTGGGAGGGAGCCGATATTGATCTCAAACAGCGGCTACAGCTCTATCCGTCGCCTGCGGTCGAGGCGAGCGAACGGGCAAGCCGGGACAGCGATCGGCGCTTGCTCGCGGAAGCGCTCGCCGACGAGCAATTGTTGCAGGCGAAGCCGAGCAACGTGCTTGCTGCCGGCATGGGACCCGATCTGGTCGCCGCCGTACACGCATATCTGTCGCGCTCCCCCGCCTGCCTGTTGATGGTGCAGATCGACGACGTGACGGGTGAGAGCGAGCAGATCAACCTGCCGGGGACCGTCGACGAATATCCCAACTGGCGCCGCCGCCTCCGCCTCCCGGTCGCCGCCATCGCCGCAACGCCTATCATGCAGGCGTTGACGGCAGCCCTCAGGGACCGCGCCGCAGGCGCGCGCTAGGGCACGGGGCGCGTCTACAATTACCGGCGACCGGCGGACGCGACAACCGAAGCGATGACATCGGCGGCGCGGGCGCTGGGGGTGCCGGCGACGGGCCTCAGGGCGGCGATGGCGCGGTCGGCGGCGCCGCGTTGGCGGGCGCGGGTGGAAGGGTCGTCGAGAAGGCGGATCAACTCGGCGGCGGCGCGGTCCGGGCGGCAGTCGTTCTGCAGCAGCTCCGGCACCACCGCCTCGTCAACGATCAGGTTGATCAGGTTCACGTGCGGCACGCGGATGACGCGGCGCGCCAGCCACGCCGTCATGGGGTTGAGGCGGTAGGTGATGACCATAGGCGTGCGCGCCATCGCCAGTTCGAGCGACACGGTTCCCGAGGCGGCCAGGGCGACATCGGCGGCGGCGAACGCGTCGAACCGTTCCGCCGCCGGGCAGAGCTGCACGCGTCCGGGCGTCACCGGCCAACGCTCGACCTCGGAGGCAATGTCGGCGCGCAGCGCGTCCACCGCCGGCAGGACGAAGCGCACCACTGGGCGTTGCTGCAGCAGTCTCGCCGCCGTCTCCGCGTAAACCGGCATGAGCCGCCGCGTCTCGCTCTGCCGGCTGCCGGGGAGGAGACAGACCAGCGGTTCATTCGCTCCGAGTCCGAGACGCGCACGCATAAGACGGCCGTCGCCGGAACCGGCGCCGCTCTCCACCACCGGATGACCGACGAAGGTGCACGGCAGGCCGGCCTCCTCGAAGATCGGCGGCTCGAACGGCAACAGCGCCAACAGGTGATCCAGGAACCCCGCGATTTCGCGGGCGCGATGGGCCTTCCATGCCCACACTTGCGGCGCCACGAAGTGGACGATGGGGATGCCGGAGCCATGGAGGCGCTTGCCGACCCGAAAGCAAAATCCCGGGGAATCGATGGTGACGACGACGTCGGGACGGGCGGCCTTGATCGCCGCCACCGTTTCCCGGATTCGCCGCAGCAGTTTCGGAAGGCGAGGCACGATTTCCGCCGCGCCCATCACCGACAGGTCTTCCATCGGAAATCGGCTGACCATGCCCGCGGCGCTCATCTGGGCGCCGCCGATGCCGTCGAACGCCACGTGGTCACCTAACCGGGCGGAGAGCGCCGCCATCAGTCGGGCGCCGAGCACATCCCCCGAAGGCTCGCCGGCGATCAGGAAAATCAGCGGAGGACGATCCGCGCCGGCGCCCACGTCACGGGAACGCGTCTGTGTCGCGCCCTTCACTGCGGACACCGACCACGAACAGGCCTGCCGCATCGGCAGCGGCCACCATGCGCTCGCGGTCGATCACCAGCGCCTCCCCCGCTTCCACCGCGATCCCGCGCAAGCCCGCCGCCGCGGCCGCCTCAACGGTGCTTTCGCCAACGGCCGGAAGGTCCGCCCGGCTTTCCCGCTTGGCGCCACCGACCTTGACCAGCACCCCGCCCGGCCCTTCACGCTGCAGGACGCCAGCGCGGGCGAGCATGGCGTCCGTCCCCTCCAGCGCTTCGACCGCCAGCACCATGCCCTGTTGAACCACCGCCGCCTGACCCACATCGAGGGCGCAGAGGCCGCGCGCCACTTCGATTCCGCGCGCGATGTCCCGCAGGGCCTGGGCATCCGGTGCGATGCTCCCAAGCAGGCCATCGGCGGCGAGGTCGCTCGGCAGCAGGGTTTCGGCGCCAACCACCACAAAGCCTTCCTTCCGTTCCAATTCATTCACCACAGCGCCGAGCAGGCCGTCGTCTCCGAGGGCCTTGCCGCTGACCTTGGCGAGGAATTTTGCGGTCCACAGATCGGGCTTCAGCTCCGACAGCGACGGGCGGCGCACAGGGCCGGCCAGGACCAACTCCTGCACCTCCTCCTTCTTAAGGATCTTCAGCGCCTTGCCGCCGGCGCCGAGGCGAACCCAAGCATGGGGGGCGCCTTCGACGGTCTCCGGCGGAGTATGTCCTTCGATGGCGAGCACGAAATGGGGACGGCCGGACGCCCGGCAGGCGTCGATGATGCGGACCGGCAGATCGCCGCCGCCCGCGATGATGCCGAGCTTAGGCTGCATCTTGAGAGCCCGGCTGACATATCCCGCGCGGCGACTCGGCGCGGATGAAATCGACGATCTCCATGACGAATTGGTTGTCGCGGAACAGTTGCGCCACGTCCTCCAGGCGTTCAACCATGGTGCCTTCATGGGCGAACAAAAGCCGGTAGGCATGGCGGAGCGCATTCACCTGGTCCCGCGAGAACTGCCGGCGCTTCAATCCGACGATGTTGAGGCCGTGCAGGCGGGCGCGGTTGCCTACCACCCGCCCGTAAGGGATCACGTCGTTCTCGACGCCGCTCATGCCGCCGATCATTGCATGTCGGCCGATGCGGGTGAACTGGTGCGCCGCCGACAAGCCGCCGACGATTGCCCAGTCGCCGATCTCCACATGCCCGCCGAGGGTGGCGCAATTGACCAGAATGACGTGGTCGCCGATGCGGCAGTCGTGAGCAACGTGGCTGCCCGCCATTAACAGGCAGTTGTCGCCGATCCGCGTCACCATGCCGCCGCCATGCGTGCCGGGATTGATGGTGACATGCTCGCGGATGATGCAGTTGCATCCGATCTCGAGACGCGATCGCTCGCCCTGGAACTTCAGGTCCTGTGGCGGCAATCCAATGGACGCGAACGGAAAGACGCGGGTGTTGGCGCCGATGGAGGTCCGGCACCCGATGACGACGTGCGGGCCGATGTTGACGCCAGAAGCCAGTTCGACGTCGGCGCCGATGATGCTGTAGGGCCCGATGGATACGTCGTCCTCCAGCTTGGCGCCGTCCTCGACGATCGCAGTGGGATGAATAGACGTCACGTCACGTCTCACTCATCCCGAATCATCGCCGCATACGTCGCCTCGGCGACCAGCACGCCGTCCACCCTGGCCTCTCCCTTGAACTTCCAGACGTTGCGGCGGTTACGCTGCTTCTCCACGTGCAGATAGATGACGTCGCCGGGGAAGACCGGCTTGCGGAAGCGGGCCGAGTCGATCGTCATGAAGTAGACCAGTCGGCCCTCCTTCTCGGGACCGAGCGTAGAGACCACAAGGCAGGCGGCCGTCTGCGCCATGGCCTCGATGATCAGCACCCCGGCATCACGGGGTGGCGCGGAAAGTGGCCTTGGAAGAACGGTTCGTCGATCGAGACGTTCTTGATGCCGGTGGCGCGGACGTTGGTGACGACATCGACGACGCGGTCGATCATCAGCATCGGATACCGATGTGGGATCAGCTGTTTAATTCGTTCGAGGTCGAAGGTGACCCCCTCGGCGAGCGTGGTATCCATATCCATCGCCTACGCGCCCTTCTTTTTGATCAACTCCGCCAAGGCAGCCACCTGACGAAAAAACTGCCGCACGGTTACGGCCGGATAGCCCATCACCGCCTGCCCCGCTGGAATGTCGGCCATGATGCCGGACTTGGCCGCGATGCGCGCCTTGTCTCCCACCTGGGTATGGCCGGCGAACCCTGCCTGACCCCCTATCATCACACCATTGCCGATGCGCGTACTGCCGGACACGCCGACCTGGGCTACAATCAGGCAGGCCTGTCCGACGCGCACGTTATGGCCGATCTGAACGAGATTATCAATTTTGGTTCCCGACTCGATGACGGTGTCGCTGGCGGCGCCGCGGTCGATTGTGGTGTTGGCGCCGATCTCTACGTCATCGCCGATGATGACCCGCCCCAGCTGCGGCACTTTGGTGTGCCGACCCGCGCCTGGGACGAACCCGAACCCGTCCTGCCCGACGCGTGCTCCGGCGTGCACGATGGTGCGGGCGCCGATGATGCAGTACGCCAGCGAGGCACAGGCGCCGATGGCTGAGCCGGCGCCGACAACGACGCCGGGCCCGATAACTGCGTTGGCGCCGATGCGGCAGTCCTCGCCGATCTCGGCGCCGGCGGCGATGATCGCGCCGGGCTCGACGCGGCATCCGCGGCCGAGGCATGCCGATGGGTCGACCACCGCGGATGCGTCGACACCGCCGTCATCGGCAAGTTCGGGATAAAACGCCGCGGCGACAAGCGCGTATGCCAGCGACGGCTGAGGCGTCGTCAACAACGCCATGCCCGGCGGTGCCCTGTCGGCATGTTCTGGCCGCAGCAGACAGGCGCCGGCGCGGCTTGCCGCCAACACCTCCGCGTAGCGCCGATCCTCGAAGAAGCTCACCTCCTCCGGGCCTGCCGCATCCAACGCTGCAACGTCGGTGAAGGAGCGGGCGAGATCGGCATCGCCGACCGGCGCCGCTCCGCTCACCGCAATCAGGTCACTGAGGGTTAACGGGTTGGAAACCTTGAAGAATCGCGGATCCGCCATGCAATGCCCCACCTGTCACTTTAGTTCCAGGCTTTGCACCTGGACCGTGGGCAACCGCGCATCGAGGCGACGCAACACCTCGTCGGTGATTTCGAACTGCGTCGCCACAAGGACCGTCTGGTCCTTGCGCAGGATCAGCGTCACGTTCTGCTCGGTGGCGATCTCGGCGACGATCGTGTTGAGAACGGCCTGCACCTCGTTCATCGCCTTCGCCCGGGCTTCGTCCAGCATGCGCCGGCGTTCCTGCATCATCGCTTGGGCGCGACTGACCCGTTCGTTCAACACCCGCTGCTGCTCGTCGTAGTCCCCCTGGGACAACTCCTTGCGCGCGTCGCCAAGCGCTTGATGGGCGGCGCGAATGGCGTCTTCCTCCTGCTGGATCTCATTGCGGTAGGCGTCACGATACTGCCGCATGTTGTCGTGGATGTCATTGACGGCGGCGGCGCTGCGCAGCACCCGATCCACATCCAGAATGGCGATCTTAAGGGGCACGGGCGGCTCGGCGGCCCGGACCCTCGTTCCTTCCATGGAGCACAGGAGCACGAGACACAGGAGCACCATGAGCGCCCACAGCAGGCTCGTGCGGCGACGGACCACGATCTAGAACCGCGCGCCCAGATTGATCCGTATCAGTTCGGTCTCGTCGAAGTCTTCCTTGAGGTAGGGGACGCCGACGTCGATGCCGATAGGCCCGAATGGCGAGGTCCAGGTCAGCCCCGCGCCGACAGTGGCGCGGATGCTGGCGGTGTCGGCAACGGTGGGTCCGGAAACGTCGTCCGGAAGGGCTCCGGAGCTGCCAAAGTCGGTGAAGATTCGTCCCCGCAGCGGCAACTCTGTCGGCACCGGCAGCGGGAAGCCGAGCTCGACGGTGCCGGTGTAGAACCACTGGCCGCCGAGGGCGTCGTCGGTCGAGATGTCGCGCGGCCCAACGCCCGCCGTCGCGAATCCTCTCAAATCGTCGCCGCCCACGAAGAACCGGTCGAACAGCCGCACGTCGTCGCCAATACCGTAGACATAGCCGGTCGACCCGCGGAAGCCCAGCACCCACCGCTCGCTGTCGGTGAGCGGCACATAGTACGCGCCAGTGGCCACCGGCCGCAGGTAGGCAACGTCGCCGCCGAGACCGGCGACCCCGATGTCGAACTGCGCCAGGTAACCATTAGTGGGTAAGAACAGGCTGTTGCGCCGGTCGTACACCAATGACTGGGAGACCTCCGAAACGTAGTCCTCCCCCTCCTCCGCCTTGATGAACGGGGAGGCGGTGTCCGGCACGTTCTCGATCTCGCTTTGCTTCAGCGTGTAGCGCCAATTCTGGTCCAGGTGCTCTGTCAGCGGATAGCCGAACCGCACCGCACCGCCGATCGACGTCTCGTCGAACGACGCTTCTTCCTGCCGGTCAATGGTCAGGTAGAATACGTCAAAGCCGGCGCTTATCTCGCGATCCAGGAAATACGGCTCAGTGAAGCTGATGCTCACCTGGCTGTCGCGCTCCGCGATCAGCACCCGGGCGCGCAGATCCTGCCCGCGCCCGAGGAGGTTGCGTTCGCGGAGCGTGATGTCGCCGATGACGCCGCTGGTCGTCGAAAAGCCGGCGCCGAGCGACAGGCTGCCGGTGGACTTCTCTTCGACGTTGACGTTGACCACCGCCCTGTCGGGAGCGCTACCCGGAAGCTGCTCGATCTCGACGCTCTCGAAGTAGTCCAGGTTACGCAGCCGCTGCCGAGACCGCTGGATCCGCGACGTATTGAACGGATCGCCCTCCACCACCCGGAATTCGCGGCGGATCACCTTGTCGACGGTGCGGACGTTGCCGTAGATATTGATGCGCTCCACGAACACCCGCGGCCCTTCGCCGATCTCGAAAGCGACGTCGATCGACCTCTCGGCCCTGTCGCGATTGATGCGCGGGCGCACGTCGACGAAGGCATACCCTTGCGTGCCGACCATGTCGGTGAGGGCCTCGATGCTGCGCTCCACCTCGTCGGCGTCGTACCAGTCACCGGGTTCGACGGTGACCGCTTCGCGGGTGGTTGCCGGATCGAGCCCGCGCAACGACGACGCCACCTCGATTTCGCCGAACTTGTAGCGCTCGCCCTCGTCGACCGTGAAGGTCAGAAAGAAGCTCCTGCGGTCCTGCGTCAGCGAGGCGTTGGTGGCGAGCACCCGGAAGTCGGCGTAGCCCTCCGACAGATAAAACCGACGCAGCAGTTCCTGGTCGAGCGCAAGGCGGTCCGGATCATAGGTGTCGTCGGACGAAAGGAACCGCCACCAAGCCGATTCCCGGGTACGGACCACATCGCGCAGTTCCGAATCGCTGAACGCCTTGTTGCCGACGAACCGAATGCTCTCGATCTCCGTCGCGTCGCCCTCGCTGATCTCGAACACCAAGTCGATGCGGTTCTGCGGCAACTCGATGACCTTGGGCTCGACGGTCGCGCCGAACCGACCGGTTCGGCGATACAGTTCCTGCAGACGTTTCACATCTCCCTGCACCTTGGAGCGCGTGTAGATCTGGCGCGGCCGCAGACTGATTTCAGATTCGAGCGTGGCGTCGTCGACGCGCTGGTTCCCCTCAAACGCGATGCGGTTGATGATGGCGTTCTCGGTCACGCTGACGACGAGGGTGTCCCCCCGACGGTTGATGGCGACGTCGGCGAACAGGCCCGTCGCAAACAGACTTTTGAGGGAGCGATCGATGCGGGCCGGATCGAAGCGGTCCCCCGGTTGCACCAGCAAGTACGAGCGCACCGTGCCTGGCTCGACGCGCTGCGTTCCTTCAACTTCGATAGCCCGGATGAGGTCACCCGATTGGGACGGGGGCGTCTGCGCCTGGAGGCGTGCCAGCGGCAGGCTCCATCCCGTCACGACGCATACGATCAGAATTGCCAGCCTGACGCCGAAGTATGCCACCGACCGCCCCCGCGACCTTGTGCTCGATTGAGAGCCCGGCGGGCCATTGTAGAATCCCGACCCCAGTTCTCTACGTCACGAGCTTCTTGAAAAACTCCACCACCTGAAGCTGAACCAGATCGTTCCAGGTGGCAAAAATCATCAAGAGCAATACCAGGACCAGGCCGAAGCGAAAACCATATTCCTGAATTTTCTGGTTGAGCGGTCGGCCGCGCACCGCCTCGACCGCATAAAACGCAAGGTGGCCGCCGTCCAGCATGGGCACCGGGAACAAATTGATGAGGCCGAGGTTAATCGACAACGCGGCCATGAAGAACACCAGACTAACCATGCCGCCCTGCGCCATCTGCCCGGAAAGCTGAGCGATTCGCAACGGCCCGCCCAGTTCCTCCGCCGTGCGGCTGCCGGTGATGATCTGCCCGAGGGCGCCGAGGATCTGCGTCGTGAGATCCCAGGTGCGCTGCGATGCGGTCGCCACGGCCTCGAAGGGGTTGAGTCGCTGATACCCGATCTGGGCAGGGTCCGGCGACACACCGAGAAGACCCACCTTCCCTGTCGCGCCCGAATCCGAACCGGCCGCATCGGCCGCGACCGCTTGGGGGGTGGCGGTCAGCAGGAGAGTGTCGCCGCCGCGCTCGATCTCAAAGCGCAATGCCCGATCCGGATTGTCGCGGACGATGCTGCGCAAATCCTCGAACGACGCGACGTCCTCGTCGTTGACCCTGAGAATCCTGTCACCCTGCACGAACCCGGCCTCGGCCGCGGCGCTGCCGGACTGGATCTGGCCGACGCTGGCGAGGGGGAATGGCAGCCCGACAGCGGTGAACAGCGCGGTGAGCAGGACGATGGCGAACGCGAAATTGGCCAACGGCCCGGCTGCAACGATAGCGGCCCGCTGGCCGAGGCGCTTGTGATGGAACGACACCGCCTGGTCCTCCGCCGTCATCGGCATGTCGGCGTCGTTGCTCTCGAAATCCTGCTCGCCGAACATCTTGACGTAGCCGCCGAGCGGGATGGCGCATACCTTCCAGCGGGTGCCGTGGCTGTCGCGGCGGCCGAACAACTCGGGTCCGAAGCCGATCGCGAACGTCTCGATGCGCACGCCGGCCCGCCGCGCAATCCAGTAGTGCCCCAACTCGTGCACGAACACCAGGATGGTGAACACCACGACGAACGGAACGATCCAGTCGACGATGTAGCTGAGGATGTCCATGGGCGCTCGAAAATCGCTCCTTATCAAGCAGAGCCGACGGCGCGAACTGCCGTATTGGCGATCAGTGTCCGCGCCCACTCCCGTGCCGTCGCGTCCGTATCGAACACGTCCGCCAGCGTCTCCAGCGCGCGAGCTGGCAAGGCCTCCAGCGTCTCTTCGACAACCGTGGCGATCGAAGGGAAGGAGATGTCTCCGGCCAGGAAACTATGCACCGCAACCTCGTTGGCGGCATTCAAGATGGTTGGCGCCGTGCCACCAACATGTAGGGCTTCCCGCGCCAGCCGCAAGCAGGGGAACCGTTGCTCGTCCGGCTTCTCGAAGGTAAGCGCGGCAATGTCCGTGAGACGGAGCCGCGGCGCCGGCGTCGACATGCGTCGCGGCCAGGCGAGGGCGAAGGCGATGGGCGTCCGCATGTCGGGGGTGCCGAGCTGAGCGAGCACCGAGCCATCCACGTACGCGACCAGGCTGTGGATGACCGACTGCGGATGCACCACGATGTCGATGCGGGACATATCGACCGGGAACAGATGGTAAGCCTCCACCAACTCGAGTCCCTTGTTCATCATCGTCGCGGAATCCACGGAGATCTTGGCGCCCATGTTCCAGTTGGGATGGGCAACCGCCTGAGCCGGCGTCACCGCAGCCATGGCCGCCGCATCGAACGTGCGAAACGGCCCGCCCGAGGCGGTCAGGATCAGGGAGTCGACTTGATCGGCGTTCTCGAAGTCGAACACCTGATAGATGGCGCTGTGCTCCGGAATCGACCGGGATCAGGCGGGCGCCGTACTGCGCCACTTCGCGCACCATCACGTCCCCGGCGGAGACCAGGCATTCCTTGTTGGCGAGGGCGACGGTCACGCCGCGGCGCACCGCGGTGATGGTCGGCTCCAGACCTGCAGCGCCGACGATGGAGGCCATCACCCATTCGGCCGGCCGCGCTGCCGCCTCGATCACCGCCGCCGGCCCGGCCGCAGCCTCAATGCCGCTGCCCCACAGCGCCTCCTTCAGGTCGCGATAAGCTGCGGCATCGCTCACCACCGCAAACCGCGCCCGCAGCCGCACCGCTTGCTCGGCCAGCAAGGCCACGTTGCGGTTGGCGGTCAATGCCTCGACTTCGAATGCCTCGGGCCGCGATTCAACCAGTTCGACGGTGTTGCAACCGACGGAGCCTGTGGAGCCGAGGATGGTGACGCTTCGCGGCCTGTGTTCGGCAGCGTCGGCCGGAGCAGCATTTAGATCCATGGCCGCACACTGCCGTTCCCGGTGGCTACGATCAGCGCCAGGGCGACGCTCGCCGCCATCAACCCGTCGACCCGATCCAGGAGTCCGCCATGTCCGGGGATCCAGGCGCCGGTATCCTTGACGCCGAACCGGCGTTTGATGCCGGATTCCAGCAGATCGCCGCCCTGCGCGACGCCACCCAGCGCGGCGCTGATCAGCATGACCTGCCAAACGTCGGTGGCGCCGAGGGCGACCGCGGTTCCGGCGCCGGCCGCTGCCGCCGCCGCCAGAGCACCGGCGAGGCCTGCCCAGGTTTTGTTCGGGCTGAGCCGCGGCGCGAGACGCGGCCCGCCGATCGTCCGTCCGGCAGCGTAAGCGCCGATATCCGACGCCCACACCACCAGCAACAGCCAGAGGACGATGTCGCGCCCGCCGACCTCGTCACCGCGCAGCCAAACGATCGCCAGGCTCGGGAGGCCGATATACGTGACACCAGCGCTGATCCAGCCCCGCCGATCTCGCTGCCCGCGCCGATCGCCCTGCATCACCAGGACGTGAATCGCCAAGGTGGCAGCAACGATGACGGCAATCGCTGCCGGCCAGCCGGCCCATGCTTCAGCAACGACCGCCGCGGCAATGGTTCCGCCAAGCCCCGCGGTCCACGCCAAGCGGTCTCTCACACTGCACATCCTGCACCATTCGGCGGCGACCGCCGTCCCGGCAATGACGACCAAGATTTCAAAAAAGGGCGACCCGAAGTGCACCGCCGCAAGAACCGGAACGGCAAGCACGACCGCTGACAGGCACCGGGTCAGGACCACGTTGGCGGCGCTCGGCCGGCGCTCAGGCAGTGGCGGCGCCATAACGCCGTTCACGGCGATGGAACTCCCTCAAGGCATCCGCGAAATGATCATGGGAGAAGTCCGGCCACAGAGTATCGATGAACACGAACTCCCCATACGCCAGCTGCCAAAGCAAAAAGTTGCTGATGCGCTGTTCCCCGCTGGTACGGATCAGCAAATCAGGGTCCGGCATTCCGGCAGTGTACAGGCGCTGGGAGAATAGCTGCTCGTCGATTTCGGTAGGATCGAGCCTGCCGGCCTCCGCTTCGGCGGCCAGCCGCCGCGCCACCGCGACGATCTCCGCCCGTCCGCCGTAGCTCAGCGCAATCGTCACGGTGAGGCGGCGGTTCGGGGCGGTCACGTTCTCCACCTGCTCGATGAGCCGGACGATGTCGTCGCCGAAGCGTTGCCGCTCGCCGATGACCCGAAGCTGAACGCCGTTCTTGTTGAGGAAATCGACCTCGTTCCGCAGATAGTACTTCAAAAGGCCCTTGAGGTCCTGGACCTCGTCGGCCGGCCGCTTCCAGTTCTCCGAGGAGAAGCCGAACAACGTGAGATAGCGCACGCCCAAGGAAATGGCGCTTTCCATGGCGGTCTTGACGGCGCGGGCGCCGCGCTTGTGCCCCGCCGTTCGGGGCAGACCGCGGGCCCGCGCCCAGCGGCCGTTGCCGTCCATGATGATCGCGACGTGATCAGGCGGCGGGGGTTCGAGTTTGCTGCGAGCTGCAACTTCCATAGCATTAGACCTGCATGATTTCGCGTTCCTTCTTGTCCAGGACCTCGTCAACCGCCTTGATGTGCTTATCGGTCAGTTCCTGGATCTGCGTCATGTAGTCCCGCTGCTCGTCCTCCGATATCAGCTTTTCTTTTTCGGCTTTCTTGAATTCATCCAGTGCGTGACGGCGGATGTTGCGGACCGACACCTTGGCTTCTTCGGCATAGCGCCCCGCAACCTTGGCCAGCTCCGCGCGTCGGTCTTCGGTCAGCACCGGAATGGGGATGCGCACCAGCTGGCCGTCCACCGAGGGATTGAGCCCCAGGCCGGAATCACGGATCGCTCGCTCCACGGCCTTGACCTGGCTCCGGTCCCATACCTGTACCGTCAGCATCCGCGCCTCCGGAACGCCGATGGTACCGACCTGGGAAAGCGGCATCTCGGCACCGTAGGCCTGGACGGTGATCGGCTCCAAGAGACTGGCCGAGGCGCGGCCGGTGCGCAACCCGCCCAACTCCTTCTGGAGCACTTCGATGGCGCCGTGCATGCGCCGGTCTACATCCTTCCTGACTTCTCCGATTTCCGGCCTGTCCACGACGGTCTCCCCTGTTGACGATCACCCAATCGTGCCTGTTGGAGGTTAATGGATCATGGTGAACCGGCCGCGGCCGGCCACGACATCGGCCAACGCGCCGGGATTGTGAACGCAAAAAACAAGAATGGGAACCTTGTTCTCTCGTGCCAGCGCGACCGCCGACGTATCCATCACGCCAAGGTTGCGAGTGAGGACGTCCTGGTAGGTCAGGTGCTCATAGCGCTCAGCGTCCTGGTGGACCCTCGGATCGGCGCTGTAGACCCCGTCCACCTGGGTGCCCTTGAGGAGAACGTCGCAGCCGACCTCGACGGCGCGCAACGCCGCCGCCGTGTCGGTCGTGAAGAACGGGTTGCCGGTGCCGGCGGCGAAGATGACCACCCGCCCCTTCTCCAGGTGACGAACCGCGCGGCGGCGGGCGTAGGGCTCGCACACCGGGTTAATGGGCAGCGCCGACATGACCCGGGTGTCGATGCCGCGCCGCTCCAGAACGCTCTGCAGGGCGAGCGCGTTCATCACTGTCGCCAGCATTCCGATATGATCGGCGCTGGTGCGCTCAATCCCCTTGGCGGCTTCGGAGAGGCCGCGAAAGATGTTGCCGCCGCCGATGACCAGGCCAATCTGCACCCCGAGTTCCCGGACGCTGCCGATCTCGCCGGCAACACGTTCGAGGACATGGATGTCGGCGCCGTAGCCGCGCGCGCCCATCAGCGCCTCGCCGGACAATTTCAGCAGGACGCGCTTATACGCCGGCCCCGAGCCCTCAGCCACCGGACTGGCGCCCGTTGTGTCCTGCTCAATCATTGGGCCACGCCTGAACCGCCTCCGGAATCGCGCTCATCGGCGCGCTGTCTTGGCGACCTCATCGGCAAAATCCGAGGTCTTGCGGTCGATGCCCTCACCGAGGGCAAAGCGCATGAAGCCCGCTATCCGCACCGCTGTGCCGGCCTCCTTCGCCATCGCGTCCAGGACTTCGCCGACGGTCTTGTCCTGGTCCATGACGAACGCCTGATCGACGAGGCACACTTCCTCGTAGAACTTGCGCAGCCTGCCCTCGACCATTTTCTCGATGACCGCCTCCGGCTTGCCGCTGGCCCGCGCCTGTTCGGCCAGAATGTTGCGCTCCCGCTCGATCACCGACGGATCCAGATCATCGCGGGACACCGCCTGCGGCGCGGTGGCCGCCACATGCATGGCGATCTGCTTCGCCAAGGTGTCGAGGGCGGCTGCATTACCCTCCGTCTCCAGCGCCACCAGCACGCCGATCTTGCCGAGCCCGGGCGCCTGCACGTTGTGAACGTACGAGCCGAGAATGCCCGGCTCGACGTCGAGCTTTGCCACTCGCCGCACGTTCATGTTCTCGCCGATGGTGGCAATCAGGTGCAGCAACTCGTCGGCGACGGTGCGTCCGGAGGCGGGATAGGCGGCACTGGTCAATGCCTGCACGCTGTCGCTGCTGCCCAAGGCGATTTCCGACACCGTCTTGACGAATGCCTGGAAGTCCTGATTTCGGCTGACGAAATCAGTCTCCGCGTTGACCTCGACCATGGCGGCAGTGGTGCCTGACAAAGCGACCCCGACCAGTCCTTCTGCCGCTACCCGGCCAGCTTTCTTGGAAGCAGCCGTCAGCCCCTTCTTGCGCAGCCAATCGACTGCCGCTTCCAAATCGCCGTCGCTTTCGGCCAGGGCGCGCTTGCAGTCCATCATGCCGGCGCTGGTCTTCTCGCGCAGCTCCTTGACGCGAGCCGCTGATATTTCAGCCATCAATCATCCTCCGGTGAATTCACGTCGACGTCGGGCCTGCACCACCGCTCCGCCCGACCGCAGAAGGTATCTCAGGATGCCGGCGCGCGTTCGCCGTCGGCCTCCGGCTCAAGCTCGGCGCTTGCATCCACTGCAGGTGACCGCGCATCTCCCTGATCACCGGATTGCGAGAACAGGCCGTCATCGTCATCGGCGAATTCGTCCAATCCCGGCTCCTCGACATTATCGAGCGCACCGACATCCACGCCGGCGGCGGTCATTTCCTGCTGAATGCCGTCGAGAACCGCATCGGCCATCAACTCGCAATAAAGCTTAACCGCTCGCAGCGCATCATCATTGCCGGGGATGGGGAAGTTGATGCTGCTCGGATCGCTGTTGGAGTCGATGACCGCGACGACCGGAATTCCGAGTTTCTTGGCCTCTGCGACGGCAATGGCTTCCTTGTTGGTATCGATGATGAACAGAATATCAGGCAGTCCCGCCATCTCCTTGATGCCGCCGAGCGCGCGCTCCAGCTTGTCGCGCTCACGGGTCAGGTTGAGCAATTCCTTCTTGGTCAGTCCCGCCATGCCCCCCGCAGCCTGCGTCTCAAGCTCCTTCAGCCGGCGGATGGAATGGGAGATGGTGCGCCAGTTGGTCAGCATGCCGCCGAGCCAGCGGTGGTTGACATAATACTGGCCGCATCGTGTCGCCGACTCGGCGAGGATCTCGCTGGCCTGCCGTTTGGTGCCGACGAACAGAACTCGGCCGCCGCCGGCGACGACGTCGCGGATGGCCACCAGGGCGCGGTGCAGCATCGGCACCGTTTGTCCAAGGTCGATGATGTGGATGCCGTTGCGCACGCCGAACAGATAGGGCCGCATGTCCGGGTTCCAGCGGCGGGTGGTATGTCCGAAGTGAACGCCAGACTCCAGCAGCTGGCGCATGGTGAACGTGGGGAGTGCCATGGTGTCCTGTCCTTTTCCGGTTCAGCCGCCGCGGGCGAAGCATCATCTCGAACACCTGCCCGGACACTATCGGCCCAATCCTGCATGGCCCGATCCTATTGCGGCAGGAGCGCGAAGACACCGGAACGACCGCGGGCCGAGCACGACCCGGGCCGGACGCCCGCGTGTGATGTAAGCGTCCTTGATAGCGTCCCCGCCGGTACAATACAAGCGCCGGCACACGCCATGACGCCGCGTCGCCGGAACTTTAGCGCGACATCGGCGTTTGCGCGCTGCCGGATGGCCGGCGTGTTGAGCATTGCGGTGGAGGTGACAATGCCCGCAAAGTCGAAAGCGCAGCAGAAGGCGGCCGGGGTCGCTCTGTCAGCCAAGAAGGGAGACAAGGACAAGAGCGACCTGAAGGGGCCCTCGAAGAGCATGCACGACTCGATGAGCAAGAGTGAGTTGAAGGACCTGGCCTCCGGCCCAAGGAAGAACAAGCCGGAGCACAAGAAGAAGAGCTGACGGCGCAGAGCGCGTATTCCGGGAGGAGGGAGACGCAGTCCGGGAGGCGCTCGTGCCAATGGCAGTGTGTTCCCGGATTTATGACCGGCGCTTCATCCGGCCTTCCGGAACTAAAGCTCCTGCACTTCGTAGACGCCGGGGATGCGCTGGAGCGCGGGCAGGACGGCGGGGCCGACGGCGTAGCTTTCGGGGAGTGCGACTTCCACCTCGCGGCCGTCGTCGAGCGAGGAGACGAGCTTGACCCGGCCGCGGCCGCCGCGGTGGTCGTCGAGAACGGATTTGATCGAAGCCAGGGGCTGACGCGAGCCGATGATCACCGCGAATTGCGACGGGGTCCGCGCCGCCAGGTCCTCCAACGGCTCGAACGACTGGGCCTGAAGGCGGATCGCGGTCCCCTCTACCTGCGCCGTCGCCTTGATCAGCAACGATCGCCCGGCTTCGAGCAAAGGCCGTGCCGTCGCCAGCAGTTCCGAGAACACCAGCACCTCGAACACACCGGACGCATCAGAGAACTCGACGACGGCGAAGCGGTTGCCGCGGCCGGAGGTCCGCTCCTTCTTCGCAGTCACCGTTCCGGCCAGGACCACCAGCCCCGCCCTGGCCTCGCGCATCAGCATCCCGTACGCGACCACCTTGCGGCGCCGCAACACGCGCTCGTAGGCGTGCAGTGGATGGGCTGAGAGATAGAACCCGAGCGCATCGAACTCCTGTTTGAGGCGCTCCATCGGCGGCCAGTCCTCGACCGCCGGCAACTGAAGGCGGCGGCTGCCGGCGACGGCGGCAGGCCCGCCGAACAGGCCCAGCTGGCCGCTGGTGCGCTCGTCCTCCATGGCGGCGGCGGCGCGCAGCCAGCCCTCGATCCCCTCGAACAGGCGGCGGCGGTTGCCGTCCAGGGTGTCGAAGGCGCCGGCCCTCACCAGGTTCTCCAGTTGGCGCTTGTTCATCTGCGATGCACCCATGCGCCGGGCGAAGTCTTCCAGGTCGGCAAACGCACCGCCGCGCCGGCGGTCTTCGACGACCGCCCCCATCGCTCCGCCCCCGACGTTCTTGATCGCGGCGAGGCCATAGCGGATCGCCTTGCCGTCGAGGGACTCGGCGCACGCCTCCACCGCGAACGTGGCGTCCGAGGCGTTAATGTCCGGCGGCAGCAGGCGGATGCCGGTGCGGGCCAGCTGCTGGCGGAACCCGTTGATCTTGTCGGGATGATCGAGGTCGAGGGTCATCGAGGCGGCGAAGAACGCCACCGGGTGGTTGGCCTTGAGGTACGCGGTTTGATAGGCGATGACGGCGTATGCCGCCGCGTGGCTCTTGTTGAAGCCGTAGCCGGCGAACTTGTTGACCAGATCGAAGATGAATGAAGCGCGGTGCTGGGGCACGCCGCGCGCCACCGCTCCGGAGACGAAGATCTGGCGCTGCTCCTCCATCTCGGCCTTGATCTTCTTGCCCATCGCCCGGCGCAACAGGTCGGCGGCGCCCAGCGAGTAGCCGGCCAGCTCCTGGGCGATCTGCATCACCTGCTCCTGATAGATGATGATCCCATAGGTCTCCTTGAGGATCGGCTCCAGGGTCGGGTAGAGGTAATCGACCTGCTCGCGGCCGTGCTTGCGGTCGATGTAGCTGTCGATGTTGTCCATCGGGCCGGGGCGGTAGAGCGCCACCACGGCGATGATGTCCTCCAGCGTGTCCGGCTTGAGCTTCCGCAGCACGTTCTGCATGCCGGCGCTTTCCAGCTGGAACACCCCGACGGTGTCGCCGCGACCCAGCATCTCGAATGTGTTCGCATCGGAGAGCGGCAGGTTGGAAAGGTCGAGGCGTACGCCCTCCCCCTCCGCGACCAGACGTACCGCTCCTTCCAGCACGGTCAGCGTCTTGAGGCCGAGGAAGTCGAACTTGACCAGCCCTGCGCACTCCACCCATTTCATGTTGAAGCCTGTGACCGGAATGTCGGAGCGCGGATCGCGGTAGAGCGGGATCAGGTCCTGCAGCGGGCGGTCGCCGATGACCACGCCGGCAGCGTGGGTGGAGGCGTGGCGGTAGAGCCCCTCCAGCTTGCGCGCGATGCCGACCAGGCGTGCGACGGCCTCGTCCTCGGCGATCATCGTCTGCAGTTGCGGCTCGACGTTGATGGCCTGGTCAAGGGACACCGGGTTGGCCGGGTTGTTGGGCACCAGTTTGCAGATGCGGTCGACCTGACCGTAGGAGAGGCCGAGCACCCGCCCCACATCGCGCAACACCGCCCGCGCCTGGAGCTTGCCGAAGGTGATGATCTGCGCCACCCGGTCGCGGCCGTACTTCTCCTGAACGTGGCGGATGACCTCGTCGCGGCGGTCCTGGCAGAAGTCGATGTCGAAGTCCGGCATCGACACGCGCTCGGGGTTGAGGAACCGCTCGAACAGGAGGCCGAAGCGCAGCGGGTCGAGGTCGGTGATGGTGAGCGCCCAGGCCACCAGCGAGCCGGCGCCGGAGCCGCGCCCGGGCCCCACCGGGATTTCATGCTCCCGCGCCCAGCGGATGAAATCGGCCACGATGAGGAAGTAGCCGGCGAAGCCCATTTCGCAGATCACCCCGATCTCGTAAGTGAGCCTCTCCCGATAAGGCCGCGCCGACGCGTCGCGCGCCTCGACCGTCATTGCCGGTGCGAAGACATGGGCCTGCAGCCGACGCTCCAGCCCCGCCCTCGCCTCGCGACGAAGCTGATCCTCCTCGCTCTCCGCCGCGCCCGGGTCGTAGGCCGGCAGGATGGGCTTGACGACCGACAGCATGAAGGCGCAGCGCTGCGCGATCAGTCCGGCGTTCTCCACCGCGTCGGGCAGGTCGGCAAACAGCTCCGCCATCTCGGCAGCGCTTTTGAAGTGATGCTCGGGCGTCAGCCGCCTGCGCTCCGGATCGGCGATGTGGCAGCCCTGGGCGATACAGAGGAGCGCGTCATGTGCCTCGAACATGTCGCGGTCGGCGAAGAACACGTCGTTGGTGGCGACCAGCGGCAGGCCGTGGCGCTCGGCGAGGGCGATCAGCTCCGGCTCGATCAGGCGCTCCACTTCCATGCCGTGGCGCATGAGCTCCACATAGAGCCGGTTCGGAAACGCTGCCTTGAGCTGCTGCAGCACCGCTTCCGCGGCGTCGGCCTGGCCGGCAGCGAGCAGCCGTCCGACGGGGCCCGAGGGTCCGCCGGTCAACGCGATCAGGCCGCCGCCATAGGCCGCAAGGGCGCCGAGCGGCACCGCCGGCCCGGCGCCTGGCGCTGCCTCGCCCTCCGCATCGCTACCCCCGCCGAGATGGGCGATCGCCAGCAGGCTCAACAGGTTCCGGTAGCCGGCGGCGTTCTGGACGAGAAGGACGACGGACTCGCACGCCTCGTTCGGTCGTTGCGGCGCCTGCATGCGGCGGCGCTCGGACTGTTCGCGCTGAACCCCGAGCAGGCAGCCGATGATGGGCTGGACGCCGACCTTGGCCAAAGCGCCCGAGAACTCCATGCCGCCGAACAGGTTGTTGGTGTCGGTGATGGCGACCGCCGGCATGCGGTGCTCCCGGCACAGCGTCGCCAGTGCGCCCACGCGGATCGCGCCTTCGGACAGGGAATAGGCGGTGTGCACACGCAAATGCACGAACGGCGCGGCCGTTGCTGCCGGAGCCGCGTCGGAGGGTTCACGTGATGGCGCGTTCATGAGCGGCAGGATTCCACATCCGGGCCGCCAAGTCACCGCCCGAGGTTGTAGTTCCCGGCTTTCTCAACAAGAAAGTGCAGCTTATCCACAAGCGGCGGGCGCGGCGCGCACTGCCGCGGAAGGCGGCGGAGCGGCGGTCAGAACGTGGTGGCGGCGTGGTCGGCGACGAAGGGGTTGGTGCGGCGCTCGGTGCCGAATGTCGAGATCGGGCCGTGGCCGGAGATGAAAGTGACATCGTCGCCGAGCGGCCACAACTGCTCGCGGATCGAGCGGATCAGGGTGGCGTGGTCGCCTTTCGGAAAGTCGGTGCGGCCGATCGAGCCTGCGAACAGCACGTCGCCGACCAAGGCGAGCCGGGACGGTTTGTGGAAGAAGATCACGTGCCCGGGGGTATGGCCGGGGCAGTGGCGCACCTCGAGCGTGATCTTGCCGAAGCCGACCGTTTCGCCCGCCGTCAGCCAGCGGTCGGGCGTGAACGAGCGTGCGCCGCGAACGCCGAACATCATCGCCTGCTGCGCCATGCCGTCGATCCAGAACTTGTCGTCCACATGCGGTCCCTCGATCGGCACCCCCTTGCGTTCCGCCAAGTCGGCGGTGCCGCCGGCATGGTCGAGATGGCCATGGGTCAGCAGGATCTTTTCTATCGTGACGCCCTTGTCGGACACCGCTGCAAGGATGCGGTCGATGTCGCCGCCGGGATCGACGACGGCCCCCTTCATCGTCTCCGGGCACCAGACCAGCGAGCAATTCTGAACGAATGGGGTGACCGGGATTACGGCGTACTTCATCGAAATGACCTCTTTTCAGGAGATGGGCCAGTGGCGCGAGACCGGCACAAGCGCGCGCATCCTACCGGCCCCGCCCTCACGAAGCCAAGGCTTCCGCGCCTCTCCCTGTGCCCTCAGGAACCGCTATAGGCAATGTGGGTGACGATGGCGCCCCACGGCCCCGGATCCGGATGCCAGACGTGGACGTGGAACGCTCCGGGTTCGAGGAGCACGGCGGGATCGGCGGCGGCGCGCAGATCGAGGGCGACGGCGTGCGACGGGCTGGGGGCGATGCTGGCCGGGATGCCGTGCCAGCGCGTGTGGATCGCCCGATGGACGTGACCACAGGCCACATGCAAAACCTGCGGATGGCGGCCGAGAACCTCGGCAAGGTCGTCCGAGTTGCGCAAGCGGCTGTCGTCCATCGCGGCAATGCCCGTTGCGAACGGCGGGTGGTGCAGAAACACCATGGTCGGCCGCGTGGCGGCATTGCCGAGACACCGATCAAGCCACTGCAATGCCTCCCGGTCGAGTTCGCCGTGCACCGCACCTGGCACGCTGGTGTCCATGCAGACCAGGCGCAGCGGGAAGTCGTCGACGACGTGGTCGAGCGGCCCCGCAGCCGGCAGATAGGCGAGATCGCCGAACACCTCGCACAGCGGCTCCCGCTTGTCGTGGTTGCCGGGAAGCAGATGGACCGGCGCCCGCAGCGGCGCCAGCAATCGGCGCAAATGCTCGTAGTCCTCGCGCCGGCCGCTGTCGACGAGGTCGCCGCTCATGACGACCACGTCCGGCTGCGGATCGAGGGCGTTGACGGCATCGACGCAGCGCGTCAACGCCGGCGCCGTGTCGATGCCGCCGGCGATGCGCCGGCCGGGGGCAGTGATGTGAGTGTCCGTGATCTGAACGACGATCATTGAGGTAATGCCCGACGGCAAGGTCAGCGTTGAGTAGCCACGTGGGCAAACGACCGCGACGATGGATTTACACGATACGCGGCACGGGGTACTGATCAGCCGCCATGCCGACTGGTGGAACGATCCGATTCGCGCACCCACTCACAACACAAGGAAGTACTATGCTCTACAAGACACTGACCGCCCTGGCACTCGGCCTCCTGCTGTCCAGCGGCGCGTCGGCGCAGAGTTTCTCCGAATCCGCGACCTGCAAGCTCACGAATACCGCCGAAGGCGTCGCACTGTAAGAGGGGACGTGTACGGTTAAGCAGTCCCAAAGCGGCAGCAACACGATCTTCGAAGTCCAGATGGGCGACAGCGCGCCGTTCCTGTTCGCCGGCAAGCGCGGTCAGTCTAACTGGATGCATGGCCCCGAGGAAGTGGAGTTTACCGATGCCGCCGCTGGCGGCATCTTCCGCTGGAGCGATTTCGTTCTGGCAATCGCCGAGTAAGCCGACCGCTGCGCCGGGCCCGAACGGTCCGGCGCAGACGTCTGGACCCGGACACCCCATCTGAACCTTGACCCCATCCTCGAAAGCCCAGAGCATGAACCGCACCCTCTCTATCCTCGCGCTTGTCCTCGCCTTGGCAGCCCCGCTTGCCTCGCCGGCCCTTGCGCAAATGAAATCCGTCGTGAAATTCGAGCCCGGCAATTTCGGAACGATGGTCAACGGCACCATCGAAGCCGACGATTTCGTCGACTACATGCTGAGCGCAAAGGCCGGGCAGGAGTTGTTTGTCGAATTGACCGTGGACGGAACTAACGGCACCGGTTCGGTCTATTTCAACATCCTACCGCCGGGATCGTCGGGCGAGGCGATCTACAACAGCTCGATCAACGGCAACAGCACCACGGTACCGCTGCCCTCGGACGGCGACTACACCATCCGCGTTTACCAGATGGGCAACGACGCCGACACCGGAAAGACCTCCGGCTTCCGCATCGACCTGTCGATCCAGTGAGACCGGGCGGCGGCAGCGTCCGCCATAGAGATGACGATCATTGAGCAGCGTCCGCCATAGAGATAGAGAGGTCGAGCATCGCCGGCAGCCTCGGCGCAGATCGATCTGCAGGATAAGCCGGGCGCGCACCGACCCGCAAGATGAGCTGGGTCTTGCGCCTCGCTGGTCGCCCCGGCGCACTGCGGCGGGTGGTTTCCTTGCCAAGCGGCGAGACGGGCACTAAAACGTCGCGGACGGCCGTTCGGGCTGGAACTGCAGGCTTTTGATGCTTGCATGGTCCTGGGTCCGGGCCTCGAGAAGCACGTTTCGCCGGCGCTTATGGCATTGCGGACGAGGGACTATTTCTAAATCAACTTTTGGAGGAGGGATCTATGGCACGTGTGGCACTGGTAACCGGAGGCACTCGCGGCATCGGGGCGGCCATCGCCAAGCGGCTCAAGGACGTGGGCCACACCGTCGTCGTCTGCGACGTGGTCGAGGAACAGCTCAAGTCGTTCACCGAGGAGACGGGCATTCCCGGTTACAACATCAACGTCGCCGACCACGAGTCGGTGAAAGCGGGCGTCAAGAAGATCGAAGAAGAGGTCGGTCCCATCGACATCCTCGTCAACAACGCCGGCATCACCCGCGACGGTCGCATGGTCAAGTTCACCCGCGACAAGAACTGGGATCCGGTGATCGCGGTCAACCTCGGCGGCGTGTTCAACACCTGCAACGTCTGCGCCGGCGGCATGGTCGAGCGCGGCTGGGGGCGGATCATCAATATCAGCTCCATGAACGGCCAGCGCGGCCAATTCGGCCAAAGCAACTATTCGGCATCGAAAGCCGGCGTAATCGGCTTCACGCGCTCCGTTGCCCTGGAGGTCGCGCGCGGCGGCGTCACCGCCAACACCATCTGCCCCGGGTTCATCCTTACCGAGATGACCGCGTCGATGCCGAAGGAGATCCTGGACGGCGAGGTCAAGAAAATCCCCATGGCGCGCATCGGCCAGCCTGAGGACATCGCCAAGGCGGTTTCGTTCCTCGCCTCCGATGACGCCGAATGGATCACCGGCGAGACCCTGTCGGTCAACGGCGGCCAGTTCATGTACTAGGCGTGAACCGCAACCGCGCGGTTGCGCGAAGAGGCCATCGCGATGCGCGGTGGCCTTTTTCGCGCCCTCTCCCATTTAAGAAGCATGATCCGCACGCGCTCCACCCTGCCAAGCCTGACGCCGAGCGTCCGCGACATGGAGGCCATGGCGGCGGAAGCGCTGGAAACGATCCCGGAGCCGTTCCGCCGCTACACCGACGGGGTTCTCATTCGCGTCGAGGACTTCCCGGACCCCGAGATCCGTCAGGAGATGGGGCTCGAAAGCCCGTTCGACCTGCTCGGTCTCTACTCGGGCGTGTCGCTCGACCGCCGAAGCGTCTCCGATCCGCCGCGCGACGTGGACATGATCTTTCTCTACCGCAGGCCGATCCTCGCCTACCAGCGCGACACCGGTGAGAATCTGGAGCACATCGTTCGCCACGTCCTGATCCACGAGATCGGCCACCACTTCGGCCTCTCCGACGACGACATGGAGCGCATCGAGGACGAGGAGTGAGCGGCTGCCTGCCACTCGGGATGCGGGCGCAGGATGCGGCCGCGCGTTCAACCCTGCACGCCGTTCCCCTGATCGCGCAGGATGATCCGGGTGTCGGCGATGGTAAGGCCGGCAGGATGGGCGAACACGGGGTTGAGGTCGAGTTCGGCGATCTCGGGGTGGGACTGGATCAGCGACGAGATCTTGACCATCAGGTCGACCAGTGCGGCGCGGTCGACCGGGGGAGCGCCGCGGACGCCGTCCAGGATGCGCTTCGCCTGGATGCCGTCGAGCATTTCCGCGGCGTCGGCGGGGGTAAGCGGGATGGCCCGGAACGTGACGTCCTTCAGCACCTCGACGAAGGTCCCGCCGAGGCCAAACATCATGACGGGACCGAAGATTGGATCGTCGGTGACGCCGATGATCACTTCTATTCCAGGCGCAGCCATCGGCGTGACGAGCACGCCCGTGACGCGGGCGTCGGGCTTGTAGCGGCGAGAGGCGTCGACGATATCGCGGAAGGCTTCGCGCAGGGTGTCCTCGTGCCGCAACGTCAATCGCACGCCGCCGGCCTCGGTCTTGTGGAGGATGTCCGGCGAAACGATCTTCATTGCCTTTGGCTGCGCGCCGAACGCGGCAGTCGCCGCCGCCAGGTCATCCTCGCTGCGGGCGAGGACATAGGGCGGCGTAGCGATGCCGTGCAGGGTCAGCAGGTCGATCGCTTCCGGCTCCAGCAGCGAGCGCCGACCTGCGTCGCGGCACCGGACGATGATCGCCGCCGCATCGGCGGGCGGCTCAGCCTTTGCCGGCGGCGCTTCTGCGGCGTTGCGGCGGCGGGCCGCGCCACGATCGATCAGGCCGGCGAGGCATGTGACGGCGGTCTCGACCGAGTGGTGCACAGGCACGCCGGCGCCGCGCAGGATCTGCAACGCCTCGGGTTTGACCGGAGCGTAGAGGCTCTGCAGGAGAATCGGCTTGCCGAAGCGGCGGAGCAGCGCGCCGAGGCGGATCGCGGTCTCGTTCTCGATCGGCCCGAGGCTGGCGGCGAACCGCAGCTTGTAGCCGCCGAATAGCCCCACGATCAGCAGCGCGTCGATGCTGGGGTCTTCCAGTATGGCGGCGGCGCAGTCCGCGAACACGCCGGGATTGCTATCGGTGCCGCCAGCGACGTCGACCGGATTGACCAGCGACGCCGCCGGCGGCAGCAGCGCCGCCAGCCTGGCGCGGGTATCGTTGGAGAGCGGCGGCATGGCGATGCCGGCCTCGACCATGGCGTCGGCGGCAATGGTGGCGTGGCCACCGCCGTCGGCAAGGATGGCGACGCGGTTGGACGCCGGCGGCGGCAGAAGGCTCAGCGACTCTGCCAGCGGCACCACGTGGTCGGCCTGGGCCGCCACCGTGATCCCGGCCTGGCGCAGCAGATCGGCGGTCATCGCGTAGCTGCCCGCCATGGCGCCGGTGTGCGACCGCGCGGATGCCTGACCGGCTTCGCTGCGGCCCGACTTGTAGACCACGACCGGCTTCCGCTGCGTCACGTCGCGGGCGACTTCAAGGAAGGTGCGGCCGTGCCGGAAGCCCTCCACGTAGAGGATCGCCACGTCGGTTGCCGGGTCGTCGCCCAGGTAACGCAGGTATTCGTTGAAGCGGACGTCGACCTGATTGCCGACGCCGACGTAGGTGGAGAAGCCAAGATGCCCGCCGGCGGTGGCCTCGGTGACGATCGAGAGCGCCATGTTGCCGGACTGGGAGACGATGCCGAGCCCGCCGGGCCTGACGTCCGGCATGCCGACCAGGTTCATGCGGCAAGGCAGATTGAAGACGCCGGACGTGTTGGGGCCGATGATGCGCACCCCGTGTCTGCGGGCGGCGGCGAGCATCTCCGCCTGGATGCGGGCGCCTTCGTCTCCCGCCTCGGCGAAGCCGCCAGCAACGACGATGGCGCCCCGCACGCCCTTGGCGCCCAGATCTTCCATCAGCGCCGGCAGGGTGCGCGCCGGTGTGCACACCAGGGCGAGATCGATGGGCTCCGGCACCGCTGCGACGGACGGATACGCCGGGATACCAAGGATTTCCGGCTCCTTCGGATGGATGGGGAAGATGCCGCCCGGGAAGTTGTCGGCGATCAAATAGCGGAGCGCCTGGTAGCCGCGCTTGGTCGGATCCCTGGAGGCGCCGATGACGGCGATCGAGCGGGGAGCGAGGAAATTTAGGGCGCCGCGGGTCATCCCTACTCCCCCCTGAACCGTGGCGCGCGTTTTTCGGCGAAGGCGTCGATGCCTTCCTGCCAGTCGCGGGTCATCATGCAGGCGAGGATGCCTTCCAGTTCGGTGACCAATGCCGTGTCGTAGTCCCGCGTCCCGGCGTTGAGGTGCTGTTTCGCGAGAGCCATGGAGAGCGGCGCCTTGGCGGCGATCTCGGCGGCAAAGGCGCGCACGCCGGCTTCGAACTGGTCGTCGGGCAACGCCCGTGTGGCTAGGCCCATGGCTGCGGCCTCGCGGCCGTCGACGCGGACGCCGGTAAAGATCAGCTCGCGCGCCTTGGCGAGGCCGACCAGCCGCGGCAGCACGTGGGTGACGCCGCCGCCGAGAAAGGTGCCGATGCCGACCTCCGGGAAGCCGATGCGGGCCTGCTCCTTGATCAGCATGAAATCCGCCGCCACCGCCATTTCCGCCCCGGCGCCCAAAGCGTAGCCGTTGACGGCGGCGATCACCGGCTTGGCGAGCGCGCGGATCCGCCGGCAGACGGCGTTGGCCTTGATAAGGTATTGGCGTTTCTGGATATCGCTGCGGTGCGCGGCGGCATGGGCCTTGAGGTCGGCGCCGACGCAGAACGCCCTGCCCGCGCCCGTCAGCACCACCACCCGCACTTCCGGGTCCGATTCGGCGGCGTCGAGAGCGGCGAGCACCTCGTCATAAAGCTGCTCGATCACAGCGTTGAGCCGCTCCGGCCGGTTGAGGCGGATTTCGGCGACGCCGTCGCCGCTGCTGCAAAGCACCGTCTCGTAGGACAGCATGATCGTGTCCTTCCCTCCCTCTTGGCCCGCCGATTGTTGCCGGGCGTTCACTTGTTGCAAAGGATTTTCGCCTAAAACACCCAGACAGAACCGGAACCACCACGAGGAAAAAGCGAGAATGCAGGCCGTGTGCAGAGCCTTGCGCCGCATCGACTGGCGCCACCGCCCGACGCTCGTTTGGAAAGATTATCGCGCCGCGCACATGCGCGCCTATGGCTTCCCGCTCGTGCACTGGTCGGACAACGAGCGCGCCGGAACCCTGTTCATCGGCTGCCTTTCCGTGGCTTTTCGGTTGCGGCCGACGTGGCGCGCTCCCCGGTCTGCCGCCAATATGACCGGAGCATAGAAGATCATCCACGGACGCTGGGGATAAGCCTGTTGGCAAATTCCAGTGTGACGAAAAAAAGACAAGCATCCCTGAGGCTTCTGCGGTCTGCCTCATTCTTGGGCAACTCCGTAACGCCTTGACAGCGTTGTGTTATTGCAGGTGCGGTCACCGTCTCTGCCGTACTGCCGTGCGTTCCGTGCGGCCGGCCGGGAACAGTCTCACAAACATGGGCTTGTGCACAACCCGGGCGCCCCCGGCGTTGTGACGCGCCGGTGATTGACGCATTCCAAGGCATTGCGTTTTGGTGACGTAAAAACAGGCAGTCCGTGCATCGGCTGCGCAGGCCCCGGCGCCGGCGCAATCCACACTTCCGGTTCAAGTCATTGATTTCGTGTGCTGGCGCCCCGGTTCGCGCGGCCGCTGAGGACATCAACAGGCCCGGCCGGGAGTGGCACGCATCCTGCTTCCAGTGGCGCGAGGTGACACACCAACATCGAAATCCAAGACCAATAAGAGGACCACCCCCCATGAAAACTCTCAAGTCCGCCCCATTTGTGGGCGCAGCATTGCTCGGCCTCGTCTCGGTTCCGGTCGTCGCTCAGGACGCCGGCATCCCGGGCGAGTTCAGCGCCAACGTCGGCATCTTCAGCGACTATCAGTTTCGCGGGATTTCGCAGTCTGACGACAATCTGGCACTACAGGGAGGGATCGACTACGAACTCGATACCGGTTTCAAAGAAACCGCGCTGTATCTCGGCGTCTGGGGATCGAATGTCGACTTCAACGACGGCGACGAAGCCTCGCTGGAACTCGACCTGTACGGCGGCCTGTCCGGCAGCGCCATGGGCCTGGACTGGCACGGGGGCGTCATCGGCTACCTCTATCCCGGCGCTTCCGATTCGCTGAACTACGACTTCTTCGAGCTGACCGCCGGCGTCAGCCGCGCCATCACCGACACTATAGAGGTCGGCCTGGGCTACAACTACTCCCCTGATTACTTTGCGTCGTCCGGCAGCGCCCACTACCTGCAGGCGACGACGACAGTCGGCATCCCGTTGCCGGACAGCATGACCAAATATGGCTTGGGGCTTGATGTCGCCGCTGGGCTCGGCCGCCAGTGGATCCAGGACAACGACGTCTTCGGAACCCCTGACTACTGGACGTGGTCTCTAGGCGCGGCGATGACCTACAAGATGCTGACGCTCGGCGTCAGCTACGTCGACACCGATCTCTCCGACAACGACTGCTTCGGCGGAACGGAGTTCTGCGAAGCGCGTGTCATAGGCTACCTTCAGGCCAGCTTCTAGTTGGCGGATCTGACCTTATACTTCAGCCGGGCTCGCGAATACCATTGAAAGACGACGCGATTGCGAGTTTGTTCATGGAACATGCTCGCAATCGCCATTCCGGAATGGTTTTCCGCGGTTTGTGTCGGTTCGAGTCGTGCGTTTCGGGGTCAAGGCATTGCGAATAATGGAAATGTGTCCGTTTCGACGTCGAGAATGTATGCGGATGTATGCGGATGTATGCGGATGTATGCGTAAACGGGGTCGAGCGGTGCGGCGGGTCACGCTTTGCTGACCCGCCCTACCGGGCAGAGCAATTCAAGGCACATAGGTCCCCGGCGCCGGCCGGTCAAGGACGCGGCCCTCCCGGCGGCGCGAGCGCAGGCGCGCAGAAAATCGACGATCGTCGGCAAGAATTCCCTTGATCTGGAACAAATCAGGTACATTTTCTACGCCAGGAATTCATCCTGGCTCAGATGTCGCCACCGGTCGGCGCCTCGTCGTCCGGTTCAAAGGTCCAAGGAGGTATCATGTCGTTTTCGCCGATGTCCCTGCGCCCGCTCGAGACGTTCGCCCATCGCCGGCTGTGGGAGTACGTAACCTCCGACGCGCTCGAGGACTTGATGCAAACGGATTACTGGCGGATGGCCGCGGGCCAGGTGGAGGTCGGCGACGTGATCTGGGCGTTTCGCGTCGTCGAAGACATCACTCTGGAGGCGACCGATCTGGTGGTCGCCGGCTATCGCCGTTTCCCGACCCGCATGCCGGAGATCACCGTGCTGCCGTTCCGCACCCTCAAGCCCCCGGCGCACGTGGCGTCGCGCCTCCGCGCCGTCAACGGGTAGCGCGAGACGGGGAAAAATAGCGCTCGCGCGGGCCGTCGGCGGCGGCTATCATGCCTGCGCGCGGGCAAGTGCGAAGCCATTCGCCTGAGCAACATGCAATGGGGGGCTAGCAGATTCTTGAGTCTACGAACGTTGCGCTGATCACCGGCGTTACCGGACAGGACGGGGCGTACCTGGCGAAGCTGCTGCTCGACAAGGGCTACACGGTGCACGGCGTCAAGCGGCGGTCGTCGTCGTTCAACACCGCCCGGGTCGACGGCTTTTACGTCGATCCGCACGATGACCCCACGCGTTTCTTCATGCATTACGGCGACCTCACCGACGCCACCAACCTGATCCGGCTGGTGCAGGAGGCGCAGCCCACGGAGATCTACAACCTCGCCGCCCAGAGCCACGTGCAGGTGAGCTTCGAGACGCCCGAGTACACCGCCAATGCAGATGCGCTCGGCACGCTGCGCCTGCTCGAGGCCATCAGGATTCTCGGCATGAAGGACCGGGTGCGATTCTATCAGGCTTCCACTTCGGAGCTGTACGGAAAGGTGCAGGAAGTGCCGCAACGGGAGACGACGCCGTTCTACCCGCGCTCGCCCTACGCCGCCGCCAAGCTCTATGCGTACTGGATCACCGTCAACTACCGCGAGGCGTACGGCTTCCACGCCTCCAACGGCATCCTGTTCAACCACGAGGGCCCGACCCGCGGCGAGACGTTCGTCACGCGCAAGATCACCCGCGCCGTCGCCGCCATCGAACTCGGCCTCCAGAAGCACCTCTACCTCGGCAACCTCGACGCCCAGCGCGACTGGGGGCACGCCAAGGACTACGTGGACGGCATGTGGCGGATCCTGCAGCAGCGGGAGCCCGACGACTACGTGCTCGCCACCGGCGAGATGCACTCGGTGCGGGAGTTCGTCGAGCTCGCCTTCCAACAGGTCAACCGGACGATCGGGTGGCGCGGCCGCGACGAGAACGAGATCGGCTTCGATGCCGACCCGGCGACATCCTGGTGAAGATCGACCCGCGCTACTTCCGCCCGACCGAGGTGGAGCAATTGCTGGGGGATCCGAGCAAGGCGCGGGAGCGGCTCGGCTGGCAACACCAAACCCCGTTCCCGGACCTGGTGGCGGAGATGGTGACGTGCGACCTCAAAGCGGTCGCGAACGAGCGCGATCGCCGTGACCGGGCGGGCGAGTAGGATCGCCGTGACCGGGCGGGCGCGTAAAATCGTCGTGATCGGGAAGCGAGCAGGAACGTGACGAACGGCCGCTACGACCTCGCGGGCAAGCGCGTCTGGGTCGCGGGCCATCGCGGCATGGTCGGCGCGGCGCTGCTGCGGCGGCTGGAGCGGGAGGGGTGCGAGATCCTGACGGCCGGCCGCGAGACGGTCGACCTGGTGCGCCAGGACCAGGTGGAGGGGTGGATGGCCGAGGCGCGGCCGGAGGCTGTCTTCGTGGCGGCGGCGAAGGTGGGCGGCATCCTCGCCAACGACACCTTCCCGGCGGACTTCCTCTACGTCAACCTGATGATCGAGGCCAACATCGTCCATGCCGCCTGGAAGGCGGGGGTCGAGAAGCTGCTGTTCCTCGGCTCATCCTGCATCTACCCCAAGTTCGCGCCGCAGCCGATCCCCGAGGCGGCGCTGCTGACCGGGCCGCTGGAGCCGACCAACGAGTGGTACGCCGTCGCCAAGATCGCCGGCATCAAGCTCTGCCAGGCCTACCGCCGCCAGCACGGCTGCGATTTCATCGCGGCGATGCCGACCAACCTCTACGGCCCCGGCGACAATTTCGACCTCGCGACCAGCCACGTGCTGCCGGCGCTGATCAGGAAGGCGCACGACGCGAAGATCCGCGGCGACCGCACGCTGGTGATCTGGGGGACAGGCGCGCCGCGGCGCGAGTTCCTGCACGTGGACGACTGCGCCGACGCGCTGGTGCACCTGATGCGGGTGTACTCGGACGCGGAGCACGTCAACATCGGCTCCGGCGAGGACGTGACGATCCTGGAGCTGGCGCGGCTGGTGGCCGACGTGGTCGGCTTCACGGGCGACATCGTCACCGACCCGTCGAAGCCCGACGGCACGCCCCGCAAGCTGATGGCCGCCGACAGGATCAAGTCCCTCGGCTGGCGCCCGACGATCGGCCTGCGGGAGGGGCTGGAGGGGACGTACCGGTGGTTCGTGGAGAACACGTACCGGTGGAACCTGGAGCACGCGGCGAAGGCGTAGACGCGCGAGCCGGTCAGGCAAGGCCGGCCAGCAACTCCCGCCATGCCGCGACCGCCCGGGGCTTGTCGTAGCGGTCCTCGAACACCGCGCGCGCCCGCCCGCCCATCGCGCGGCAGCGCTCTGGATCGGCGGCAAGGTCCGTCAGCACCTGCGCCAGCCGTTCGCCGTCCCCCGGCGGCACCGTCACGCCGATGCCGTGCCCGGCGAGCATGCGCGCGATTTCCCCGTCCGGGTCGCCGACGAACACGGCCGGGCGGCCGGCGGCGGCGATGCCGTAGATCTTGCTGGGGACGATGAGGCCTTCGAGGTCGGGGATCAGCGAGACGATGTGCACGTCCGCCGCCGACAGGCTTTCGGCGAGGCGTTGCTGCGGCTGGTACGGCTCGAAGCGGACATTGCGGAGCCCGTGCCGTTCCACCGCCGCTTGCACTTGCGGCGTCCTGGCACCGCCGCCGATGAAGAGGAACCGGATTGCAGGGTCGTCGGCGGCGTCCCCGCCGCGGGCGGACGGGGATGTGGGCTGCAGCCGGACCATGGCGTCGACGAGGGTGTCAACCTCGTGGGCGCGGCCGAGGTTGCCGGAGTACCCGGCGACGAAGCAGCCGTCGAGGCCCCATGCGGCGCGAAGCGCATTGCCGGCGGGCGCGACCGGGCGGACGGCGGCGCCGTCGGCCCAGTTCGGGACGATGCGGATGCGGTCGGCGGGGATCCCCCGGCGCTGCAGGGTCTCGGCCATGCGCGTGCCGAGGACCACGTTGACGGCCGCGGCCCGGAGTGAACGGTCGCGGAGCCGGCGGAGGAGGGCGAACGGCAGGCGGCCGGCGCGGCCGCCGACGTGCAGGGCTTCGGCCACTTCTGGGAACACGTCCTGCAGCCAGTTGACCAGGCGGGCGCCGCGGAGACGCGCCACCGGCGCCGCGACGACCGAGAGCAGCGGCGGGTCGGTCTTGGCAACGACCACGTCGCCCCGGCGTGCGAGCCTCCAGAGTCGCCAGGCGGCGGCGAGGTAGAACGTGAGGTAGTCGAGCGCCCGCCCCGGCAGCCAGGAGCGCCCGAAGCGGGTGGTGGCGACCCGGTGCACCTGGACGCCCCGGATGGTCTCCCGCGCCGGCAGGCCTGCGCCGGGATCGTCGTAGCGCTGGCGGCTGGCGATGACGCGGACATCAAGGCCCGCCGCGGCGAGCCCGAACGCCAGTTCGGACAACATCTGGCTCGTCGCCGAATGATCGGGGTGGAAATAGCGGTTGAGGAAGATGACCGGCACGGGTGCGGAGGAAGCGGTCGAGGGCCGCGGTGGGGGGGCGCTCAGGCGGCGGTGTCCTCGGCCGGATGCACCCGGCGGGCGATGTCCGCCCCGAGATCGCGTTCTATCTTGGCGATGTCATGCTGGCCCTGCAGATCGAGCCAGAACTGCGCACCGTTGCCGAAGTATCGGCCAAGGCGAACCGCCGTATCAGCGGTGATGAGCGCCGGCCATCGAGAATGTCGGTGATCCGTCCGGCGGGAACGGCAAGATCCAGCGCCAGCCGAGACGCGCTGAGCCCAAGGACGTCCAGCTCGCGCTTGAGCAGACGGCCGGGATGAGCAATCGGGATCATGTTGTTAACCTGCGCGCGACTTTGATCATATGGCGTTCGCTCCTTCTGGTGCCTTGCGGGTCGGAGTTCGGCGCACGCCCCCTCAGCTCCTCGGGTCCTGTCCAGCAGTGGCGACAAGGACAAAGCCGTCGAGGGACGCCGCCGCCCTATCGAACGTTGCCGTGATCCCGCAGCCGCGCGCGCGGTTGGTGCGCCCGATCAGGCAGTCGGCAAAGTCCGCCCGGCCGTGGCGGTAGTCCCGGAGTGCCGCCCAGACCTCGGGTGCGTTCTCAACTGCGAACACCTCGGTGCGGAGGATGCCCTCAATGATCGCGGCCACCTGCGGGCGGGCGACTCCGTACCCACTCTGCAGCACCCAGGCGATCTCAACCAGCACGATCCGGTTGATCAGGCACGGCGTCTCTGCCGAGCATTCGGCCTCAGCGAAGGCGTCGGCGGCGACCGCCTGCTCCAAGTCGTCGCGCAGCAGCAAGCGCAGAACGACGTTGGTGTCGAGCCCCTTCACCGCCGGTGGGTCCGTTCCGCCGCATGCCTGTGGATGGCGTCCTCAAAGTCGCGGAGACCGAGTTTGCGGGGTGGCGCCGGGATGGCCGCCTTCAGGTCCGTCAGCGTCAGCGTCGCCGGGACCATCAGCGCGGTGCCGTCATCCTGGACAATGAACTCCACCCGGTCGCCGGGCGAAAGGTGCAGACACTCCCGCACGGACTTGGGGATCGTGGTCTGCCCTTTCGTCGTGATCGTGGCGGTCGCCATCGCAGACGCTCCTTCTGGTACCTTACTTCATGCCGTACTTCCCTACTTTACGGCAAGGAGACGGTCAGGTTCAAGAGACGCGCCGAATCAAGCGGCGGCGCGCGGGGCTCAGCCGGGTTGCTGACGCCGCCGCACCAGCCAGTCGCCGATCACCAGCACGTCCATGCGGGTGCGGAGGAAGCAGTCGAGGGCTTCCTCGGGGCGGCAGACGACGGGCTCGTTCTCGTTGAAGGAGGTGTTGAGGACGATGGGGAATCCAGCCGGATTCCCGTTACAACCATTGTACACGACTAGAACTGAAAGTATATGAACTGGTTTACCGGCCGAAGGTATAGAAGATCCAGTGCGATAACGACAGTAAGAACAGCCGTGTGCGCCGCATTCGCCGCAAAGCCGTTTGACTCTTTAAGGGCTGATAGAGTCCTTACGACATAGGGCGCGGTGATTACAAGGATCATGACGATCGCCGCGATCAAGTAGTAGTTTTCCCGCAGGCCAAGATAGAGCCAGCGGCTCGGCTCCAGAAGATGACCCCACATGATCAGAGTTTCATCAATGGACTGGGTACGGAAAGGGATCCAGGCCAGCATCGCCAACGGTAGCGTCCACAGCCAGCCTGCAACCTCCCCTATCCGACCCGGGAACAGGCTTCGGAGCGGACCGGACACGCGGTATATCGCGATCAGGCCGGCATGCCACAGTCCCCACAGCACAAAAGCCCACGCCGCGCCATGCCACAGACCCATGATCGCCCAGGTCAGGAACAACGCGACCCAGGCTCTCGATCCAGACGTCGTCGCTCTCTGATCAGGGAGGGTCGCGGCGGCGAGCCCGCCGGTGGATCTGTCTTCAACTTGCGCACCGGCTAACGGAAGGTACAAGTAGTCGCGGATCCAGCTCGACAGCGTGATATGCCACCGTCTCCAGTATTCCCGCGGCGAGCTGGCGAGATACGGATAGCGAAAGTTTTCGGGAAACGTGATCCCCATGAGCCGAGCCGAGCCCAATGCAATGTGCGAATACGCCGCGAAATCGAAATAGATCTGAAACCCGAACAAAAACGCGAGTGTCATCACATCGATCGCCGAAAGCTCCCCTGCCGGGACCGCAAATCCGTCATTAACGAAGCCAGCGATGTTATCAGCAAGCACCACTTTCAGGAAGAGTCCGCCCAATATTCTCTCGATGCCAATCAAGATGTTGGCAGATTCGAACTTCGGCCGAACATCCAACTGCCATATAATTTTCTCGCGCTCTCAGGATCGGGCCCGCGATGAGTTGCGGAAAAACATCACGTAATTTGCGAAGAGAACGAACTCCCGGCAGGGTTTAATGAACCCGCGTAAACATCGATGGTGTAGCTGATCGACTGAAACGTATAAAAGCTTATGCCTATGGGCAATAAAATGTCGAGAGCCGGCGGCGATATATTAACACCCGCGAGCGCCCCAAGACCGCTGAGCGAATCCGCAAAAAAATAGTAGTATTTGAAGAATCCAAGAAGCCCGAGATTGATACAAAGGCTCACTCCTAGCCAAACTTTGCGATGAAGGGCGGTGTGACTTCTGTATATCGCCAAAGCAGCCACATAGTCTGTCACAACCGAAATCAGAAGTAGCGGCACAAAATCAAATCGCCAAAACCCATAAAACACTATGCTCGACAGAAAGATGAGTATAAGTCGCGCCTTCCGTGCAAGAAGCCAATACGACGCGACAACAACGATGAGAAAAACAACATATACAAATGAATTGAAGATCATTGTAATTGGTCTTTTAAAGAACCGCTGACTGCATCCCGTAATAGTACATGACCGGCGAACTGAAAATGCATAAAGTCCAGTTCCTGGCCGCCCGTCAGATCGGTTGAGTCCTTCGTGCCCCAGAACTCACCGGGTACGAGTCCCTCAAGATTCACAAAGATACCGCTATGCGCACGCACCATTTCGCCGACTGTCCCCTTGAAGCTGGCGTACTCGGCTTCGACGTACGGCGGTGGTACGTCGGAACGCAGGGGTACGACGTATGCGATCACCTTCGTCCCCGCTTCTTCCGCCCTTCGCAGCAGTGCATCGAGAGCTTCGAGGTTCAAAGCCAGTTGCGCGGGTATAACACGGCGTTTGCTGCTAGCCGTTATGCCGAACGCGAGGTTTCTAAAGTAAAAGAGATCGAGCGCTATTTGGCCGCGCCCCTGTAAACTTAAGGTTTTCCAACGACAACAGTCTTCGAGGCGGTCGGTGATCCATGCTTCTGTTCTGTCTTGGAGTGTAGTAGGAGAGCCAGACTCATCTTCAGTCGCATCCGACGAAAGCTGCTCAAGAACTACCTTTCCGATCGGCTCCTCCTCAAGTCGCTCACGAACGCTTGGCGTCTCGATGGCTGCCGCGATTTCGGAGCGGATTGTATTCTCGCGTGTATCATCGAATACCAAGGGCAGAACCAAAATCGTAAACCGCCGCTGAGCGAAAAGATACTCGAACAGGATATAGTGCTCACGGAGCGACGCATTTGGTTGGCTGAATGCCAGGACCTCGACTCCGCGCGGGCGCCACCTTTCAGCAAGCAGCGCCGATGCGGGCCGCTCGCCCGGCTTCATTTGATTGATGGCGTGAAGCTGAGAGTTGCCGAGCCAGAGGATTGAACGCGCCAAGTCGCGTTCCCGCGCCGGTGCCAGACATCGCTCAGCGTCCGTCACATCGTGACAATGAATGGGCTCGCCTTCGTATTCGCCATATGCAGCTTTGTTTTCTTCACCGAGAGCAAAGTTTTCGAAATCTTGGCCTTGGCCGCCGAATATTGCGTATAGGGCGATAAGCGCTGCCAACGTGGCAACTGAATACGGAAGTAGATGGGCGAGGAAGGTTAAGCCCCCGCGAGGCATCAACAATGTCGTATTGTCAGTCACCGGCACACCGTTCGATGAAGTAATCCTCAACAACCAGCACGTCCATGCGGGTGCGGAGGAAGCAGTCGAGTGCCTCCTCGGGACGGCAGACGACGGGCTCGTTCTCGTTGAAGGAGGTGTTGAGGACCATCGGCACGCCGGTGAGGTCGCGGAACGCCTCGATCAAGGCATAGTAGCGGGGATTGGTGGCGCGGTGGACGGTCTGCAGGCGGCCGGAGCCGTCGACGTGGGTGACGGCCGGGATCTGCGCCCGCCGCTCCTCGCGGATCTGGAACACCTGCATCATGAAGGGGACGTCCGCCTCCTCCTCGAACCACTCGGCGACGTGTTCGCGGAGGATCGACGGCGCGAAGGGGCGGAAGGACTCGCGCCGCTTGATCTTGGAGTTGAGGATGTCCTTCATGTCGGCGCGGCGCGGATCGCAGACGATGGAGCGGTTGCCGAGCGCCCGCGGCCCCCACTCCATCCGCCCCTGGAACCAGCCGATGACCAGGCCCGCGGCGACGGCCTCCGCCGTCTGCCGGCAAAGCTCGGATTCGTTGCTGATGTGGGCAACGTCGCAGCCTTGGGCGCGCAGTTCGCCCGCGCGGCTTTCCAGCAGCGAGGCAACCTCCCCGTTGCTGCACGCCGGACCGAGGCGTGGTCCAGGACGAAGCGGCGTCGACGAGGCCGCCATCAAACGCGGATCCGGATGCGACGCTGCGGCCGGTCGAGCGCCGTTGCCGTTGAGCGCGTGCGAGACGTGGATCGCCGCGCCGATGGCGCCGCCGGCGTCGCCGGCCGCCGACTGGATGTAGACCCGCTTGAACGGCGTCATGCGCCGCACCTTGCCATTGGCGACGGAGTTCATGGCGCAGCCGCCGGCGAGGGTGAGCGCGCCCACCTGGTAGCGCGCGTGGAGGGTGTCGAGCAGATGGAAGAACGCCTCCTCGTACATGGCCTGGGCGGAGCGCGCGATGTCCCGGTGGCGGTCCTCGAGGGGCTCGCCCGGCTTCCGCGCCGGCCCCAACAGGCCAGGGAGGGCGTCGCTGAACAGGGTGCCGACGGTGGGCGAACCGCCCGACCATTCGTATGCGATCTTCTCCCGGTGGTGGCGGAAGTAGGCGGTGTCGAGGCGGAAGCCGCCGTCGCCGTCGAGGCGCACGACCTTGCGCATCTCTGCGAGGTAGCGCGGCGCGCCGTAGGGAGCGAGGCCCATGACCTTGTATTCGTCGCCGTAGTGCGGAAAGCCGAGGTATTGGGTGATCGCCTGGTAGAAGACGCCGAGCGAGTGCGGGAACGAGACGCGGCCGTCGATGCGGATCTTTGAGCCGCGGCCGACGCCACACGCGGCGCTGGAGAAATCGCCGAAGCCGTCGACCGAGGCGGTGACGGCCTCCTCGAACGGCGAGACGAGGAAGCAGGAGGCCAGGTGCGCCAGATGGTGCTCGACCCGGTGCACCTTGCCATGGAAGGCGGCGTCCGGAAACGCCTGCCGCAATTCGTTCTCGACCGACTGCCGCTTCGCCTGGTTGCGGATGCGGTCCACGATGAGGCGCGGGTCCGGGCGCTGGGTCAGCGCATAGCGGGCCCGCTTCAGGAAGCTGGCGCGGGGGTCGGCATTGACGGCGACGTGCTCAATACCGCCGAGCCCGATGCCGGCCTCGGCGAGGCAGTAGCGGATCGCCTCGGACGGGAACCCGGCCCAGTGCTTCACCCGCCGGAACCGCTCCTCCTCCGCCGCGGCGACGATGCGCCCATCGGCGACGAGGCACGCCGAGGCGTCACCGTGGTAGGCGTTCAGGCCGAGGATGGGCATGTGGGGCACGGATGAACCTATGCGAGTGGTGTCAGGACTTGCGGACGACGGCGATCATCGACTTGGCGAGGGGCGGGATGCGGCCGACGCGCTGGAAGCGGATGTCGGAGAAGCCGGCTTCTTCCAGGACCGCGCGCAAGGTGGCCATCGAGAAGAACTTGATGTGTCCGCCGTCCCACAGGGCCGTCAGATGCCGGTCCCACGTTCCGGTTACCGCGAGGGCAAGGTTCTTGAGGTAACCATGGTAGGGCGGAGATGACCCCCTACCCCCGGCTCCAGGAGAGCATAAAAGCTGCGGGCAAAGCGCCGCGGGTCGCGCGGTGTTCGACCACTTCGAGGCTGACCACGAGCGGAAACGTCCCGTATGTCGCCGCCAGATCGTCATAGGCGCTCCCGAGGGCGAACCGCAGATCCGGGTAGGCGTTTCTGGCATTGTCGATCCCGGACCTCGACGTATCGACGCCGGTGACTTCAAAGCCCATTTCCGAGAGCATGTTCGCCGTCGCGCCGCTGCCGCAACCGAGATCGAACGCGCGGCGGTCGCGAAAGGCGTGCTCTTCGACGATGGAGCGCAGTGCATCCCAGAGGTAGGCGTGGGCGCAGGTCGGCTGGGCGTCGGCGTACCGGTATTCGGACACCGCGTGCGGATCCATCGTCACTGGCTCGTCCCCCTTCCTCTGCTACCGTTCAACCGCATCTCCCAAAGCTTGGCGTCGACGAGGAAGCGGAACCAAAAGCGTTGCAGGACATGAAAAACGAGACCTGGACGACCGTCGAGAAAACCGAGGCGGATGACGTAGTCGAACAAGAAAAGGAAGAGGGGTCGGACGAACAGCGGGAAGGCTCTGTAAACTTTCATGCGCAAAAAGCGTTTGCGCTCGATGGGCGTTCCAAACCAGCGGGGCTGGATCTGGACGCGATCCTGATCAGAAAGGAGTTCTCTCGCTTCGAGCGTGGCCCAACGGTTATGGCGGTCGGTCCAACTCGTGAGATTATCGGTCAGAATGTCGATGTAGTCGTTCTCGAGCCTGCGGACATTGCCATCGACGACGTAGTGCTGATCGTACAGTCGATCCTCGCAGCGGACCTTGCCGATGCGGGCAAGGCGCAAATGCCAGGACGGGTACTGTCCACCGTGTCGCAGCCAACGGCCCATGAACCAGGTCTGCTTCCTGAGCATGTAGCCATCGAAGCCGGGTGTGTCGGATGCCAACACGCCGGCGATCTCCACTCTCAGGTCCGGGGTCAGTCGCTCGTCAGCGTCAAGGCAGAGCGTCCAGGCCGTCGTGACCGGGAGGTTGTCGAATGCCCAGTTGCGTTGAGCGGCATAGTTTTCGAACGGATGCTCGACAATCTCGCAGCCGGCGCAGCGCGCGATCTCGATCGTTCGATCGGTGCTGCCGGAATCGACGACGAACACGCGGCACGGCAGTCCTTCCAGCGACGCCAGCAAGGCCGGCAGGTTGGCCTCCTCGTCCTTAGTCAGGACGATGACGGAGAGGAGGGGCTCGGTCACTACAGCGTCTTGCCGGCGGATGGGTGATCGCTTAGCTGCTTTGATTGCAGGCAATCCATATATACGCGCTCCATCCGCTCCGCGATTGCGCTCCAACTGAACTCCTCGCGCGCGGTTCGGCGGCCTGCCTCACCCATTGCCGCCCGAGCAGCGTCGTCACGCAACAAGTGGTTGATGGCTTCGGCGAGCTTCTGTGGCGCGCCATCGACAACAACGCCGCTCCCTGAAGCCCGCACAGTGTCAGCATGTAGCCCAACCTCCGGCGTGACCAACGACCGGACAACCGACGGCCATCGCCTCCAGCACGACCATACCGAAATTCTCAGAATACGAGGGCAGCACAAGCATTGCCGCCGCCCTAAGCCAGCTCCACTTTTCGGGCCCATGTACGGGGCCAAGAAAATGAACCCGATCGGCGACCCCTTCACGGAAAGCCAGCCCTTTGAGTGAGCGCTGGTATTCTTCCTCATCGTTTCCCACGATCACGAGATCGGCATCGCGGACTGCGGCCATTGCGGGAATCAGCCTGTCCAGCCCTTTTTCTTGACTCACTCGGCCAAGGAATAGAATGAAGCGGCTATTGGGAAGCCAATTACCACCACTCTTTATCAGATCATCCGCATGCGGTGGATCAACGATGTTTGGTATCACAACAGCTCGCCGATGCTTCAGCCGTAACGCCCGGAATTCCTTTTCCTCATGTTGTGACGTAAAGTGGATGGCCTCTGCATTCTCGATATTCCGCCTCTCAAAGAGACTGATCCATGCCATTTTCGCCATCCAGTTCTTTCGCCAGATGAGATCCGGAACAAGCATCCCATGCGTGGTGAGAACGTATGGTTTCCGATGCATTCTCGCCGACACTGCCGCTGCGGTGGTCGGCCAAAGAAAGATTGAATGTAGGTGCAGAACATCGAACTTTGGCACGTTCAGTCGTAGAGCACGATGCATTGCACGGGATCGGCAGACACGTCGGAACACACCAACAGGAAAATACCAAACGTGTACCCCGCCGATTTTACATGTTGACCTAAAGGCACGTCCAAATTCGAGTCGCCGTCGATGTTCGTCGTATAGACGTGCACCTCGTGCCCCAGTTCCACCACAGCCTGCGCTAAAGCGTGAACGCAGACAATAGGACCCCCATATCGCACGGCGGGGTAATAGCTAGGGGACACGTAAAGCAGGCGCATTACAACATAGTATACATGGCGCTGGAACAGGGTAGACTCACAATACATGAGATTTCTAGAGTGCGTGCCAAGTCGAAGAACATGCGAGGGTATCGGATGCGAGGTTTCCGCACGATGCTTAAGCTTTTAGGAGCCGGTCGATAAGCTGACGTAATTCACTTGAAAATCGATGCGGCCCGAATTGCACTCCAAGAGCCCGCGACGTCGCCTCGGCTTTGGCCCAATGCGCATCGTCCCAATAGATGATCTGGCGCAGCGCGCACGCGATCGCCATTTTGTCGCCGGGTCTAAACAGCACTGAGTTTTCCGGGCGCGCGAAATCGGGGGCCGCACCGACCACATTGGCGAGAGCTAAAGCACAACCCGAAAGCACCGCCTCGTGTACCACGACGCCCCAGTGCTCCTCGAGTGACGGCAGCACCACGCAACGCGAATGGCGCATCAACTCGGCAAGTTGTGGTGGCTGAAGAAAATCAAGAACGCGGATCGTAGGATGGACCGGGATCGCAGAATGTAGCGAGCCGCTGCCACACAGTACCAGGCTCCAGTCAGGATGATCCTCGACGACGCTCAAGAACGCCTCGGCAAGATCGAGAACGTTCTTGCGCGCGATGTATTGGCCGACGAACAGAAAAGTCTGCGATCGTTCGATCAACGGCGCGCCACCGTTAAACAGGCTCGGATCTGCGCCATACAAGCCGGGCACAGTCCGGTCTGCAGAGTATCCCATGGCACGAATGTACCGAATTCCAGCGGCACCTGGCGTCATTACCGCGTCGAACTTCCGGCGAAACAGCAACTTGTGTCGTAACCGATCGACAAAGCGTTGCTGCAGGGTACCCTGCCAGTTGATGTCTGATGCCAACACCACCCTGCCGCCGATGCTGCGAGCATCCGCCGCTAGTGAGCGGAACGAGGGTACAGAGTAGCCTCCCTGGAGCAGGATGTCGGGCCGGTTGATACCGAGATCCTGCCAACAAAGGCCGCGGCAGTCGCTCCTTATCCAATGCACTGTCTGCCCAAGCGAACGTTCCATTCCTGCAATTGGTACATCTGGCCGCGTTGCGACGACTTCCACATCCCCGCCAAAGTCGTCGACAAAAGCCTTAATGCACCGCGCCGCGTAGTCGGGCATCCCCATCCACGCCACCGCGATCGACGTCATCCGAAGAGCCGTTCGGTTTTCGAGTCTCGATTATCAGCCTGCCAACGACGCGCGAGCCGTCTCGACAACAAGCGGCTTTCCGCCAACGCCAGTGCTTGAGTTGGTTGCTTCAGGTATTTGATGGCAGGACCGAGCGCCCGATATAATCGCATAAGCCAAACCGGATCTCTGCCCAGAACATTCCTATGGACGCGTTCCAGATCCTCTCGATACCTCGCCTCGTGGGCGGATCCCGCAACGCCACCGGTCAGGCTACCGCTGTGTAACCGAAAAACCCCGATCCGGTCGCGGCAAAGCCGGAAACCAACTCTCCGCTGCGCCAGTTGGCAGAGAATCTCGTAATCCCAACAGGAGCAGTTGCACGGATTAAACCCGCCGATGTCGCGAAACGTAGACATGCGGAATGAAAAGCCCTGCTGGACGATCACGGCGCGGCCATGCACCAGCGCGTTTACGCTGAGCGGGGTCGGCACCATCTCCCTCAGTGGCCGGCCATCACCATCGACCATCCAACCTCGAAAAAGTAACACATCCGCGTCCGGGTTTTCCTGCCATGCCGTGCGCAGGCGCCCGATGGCACCAGGGAGAAGAAAATCGTCAGAGTTTAGGAGGTATCCATCGGCCCGTTGCACGCCCAAAGCCTTTGTTGAGGCCGTCGGCAGGGCCGTTGTCGGGCTCGAAGACGAAATGGTCGATAGCGTGGCCATACCCGGCAAGGATCTCGCGGCTACCGTCGGTTGAACCCGGATCCACGACAATGTACTCGACGTCGTCGCCCTGCTGCGACAGCACGGATTCGACCGCCTGGCGTGCGTATTGCGCCTGATTGAACGAGATAGTCACTATGGACAGGAACGGAGCAGTCATGGGAGCAAAGTAACTGTCCGGTTCACCGTTTCAGGAAAACAGCGTCGAAATAGAGCACACGGCCATCTGAGTCGCAGTACTGATCGAGCACGCCGATGAAGGCGAAGCCGACTTCGTCCATCAGCAGAAACAGATCGCGAAAAGAGGGTTGACCGACGTAAAGCCCAGCGACTTGCACCTCAATGATAGCGGCCCTTGCCTGCGCGATCGTCTTCTTCCCGCCGCGAATGACACGGTCCTCGAACCCTTGCACATCAATCTTCACGAGCAGGTCGTCCGCGATGGACGGCTTCAGAGTAGAAGCGATGTCGTCGAGCACCTTGAGCTCGACACTTAGGTCCTCTGTGCGCCGGATCTGCGGAAATGCCGTCGTGTTCTCCGCTGTCGACGGCAGCAAAGAGGATGACGGCAGCGATTCGACCGTCGAGCAAAGCGTCATAGTGCCAGCCTGCTCGCCGAGACCGAAGTTGTGTGCGACGATCGCCCCCCCTGAATTGGCGCCGACGACTCTCAGGGTCTCGAACGCGACAGGAGAGGGCTCAAAGCTGTGGATGGTGGCCGCTGGGAAGTTCTCATGAAGTATTTCGCGCGCGAATCCGCCGCGACAGGCGCCGATATCAAGGATGGTGCGCATCGGATAGGTGCTCAAGCCGTTCCAGAGCGCGTTCGGCACCTGCCTACTCTGCAGCAACGTAAAACCGAAAAGGTTGACTAACCTCTGGGCGATGGGCTTGATCAGCGGCATCAGCCCCGTCCTGCGCACCAACTTTCTCAGGTTCGACATGCGCCCCCCAATTCAGGCTTTTACGCCTAGACACCGCCGGTGCATTCAGCGCCTCACTCTTTGTCCTCAACTTGCCTCGACATACAAAGACTCAACGCTACGACTTGGAGTGTCGCGAAGCAGTTGTACATCGGCGCCCTCTCCAAACGTACGCTTCTCGACATTCTCGAATCCTGCACGATACAATGCCAGCCGCAGCGTTTCATAATCCCAAATAAATTGATGACCGTAGAACCTGAAAATGCGGTTAACGCTAACAATTGGAGTTACGATCGCAAAGTAAGTCTTGTCGCTGTCAGCGTTGGGCATGCAAGCCCTGTTTCCTCCTTGGTGTTTACAATACTGTGAGAGGTAAAGTTCCCCGTCAGGGACCACAAGTCGAAGCGTGCCGCCTTTGCGCAAGATGCGTCGACACTCCGCTAGGAGTTTCAGAGCATCGGCAAACGGGATATGTTCCAGCATGTGCTCCGAGAAGATGCCGGATACATACCCCTCTGGGAAGGGAAGCCCCCGTGTCACGTCCCAGCAGATGTCGGTGCCGGGATGCCAGCCGTAGTCGAGGTTACAGAAATCGGGGCTAACATTCTGGCCGCATCCAAGGTCCAGATAGCAGCCTTTCTTCTTCCTATTTGCGAACACTATCCTATTGCGGATCAAAGCGGAGACAATACGCTGCACTTTCGAGTAGCCGAAAATCGATCGACGTAAATCAAGTTTTGTGTTCGAAAAATTCAACTTCACCAGGAACATCTCTTTTATCTAGGCTTTACTCAGGATCGTTTGTCATGCCAAATTCGACATCAGGGTTAGTCCCCGGGATATTAGCACGGCCGCGGAGACGCAACACGTATCTCCTGACGCTGTTCTTCACATATCTCGAGAAAACCGCGCCGTAGCGCACCCGACCGATTAGGTAGTCCCATTCCTCAATGGATATTGCCTCTTCCGGACCGCGCGGGACAGCATGCGGTGTCCAACCGCGGGGTTCAGAAAGCCACTGGGGTGGACGCGTCGTGTGTGTTGCATCCTTTGAGAAGCCAATGTTCTTTACGAGCCAGTGTTTCGGAACCACCGACAGCCCGCCGCCCGCGATTTGCTCATAGATCCGTTGATAGTCCCAAGTGTCGACCAAACCCGAATAGGTGGCATCCAGCAAATGGCGGAAATGGGGGGTTTGCAGCCGGCTTGTCAAGCCAGACCCGACACGGAAGCGCGCCCGCTCGCGCGGCCAGTTTGCCATTTTCGAATCGTAATTCGACCAACGCGAGCGCCAACTCGCCCACCCCCAAACCTCGAAATAGCGAGAGTAGAAATAGTCGCCCTCGATCCTGCTCGTTGCGCTCTCGACCGGGTTGATGCCGGCGATAGACCATATTCGCGTGTCCCTCCTGTAGCGATCGAGCAGAGCCTCGCAGAAGGGAAGAAAGGCCGGATCGGGAACGATGTCATCCTCTAGGACCGCTCCCTCCTCCTCGCGCCCGAAGAACCACTTGATGGCCGCGGCAACCCCGCCGCGGCAGCCGAGATTCTGACCCTGGAAGTTGAGCTCTTTCTTGCAGCCGAAGTCAAAGTCGCTGACGAGGCGCCTGACAGCGCTGCAAGACTCTGCGTCGCTCGGCTTTTGCGCACGCGGGCCGTCGCAGGCCACATACACTTTTGTTGGCTGAGCAACGCGAATAGCTTCGCAGACCTGCCGCGTCGGCTCGGCCCGGTTGAATGCCATGAGAAGGACGGGGATCGCCAACTGTCAGCGCCTCTTGGCGCTCGCCCCAACGTATTCACTCTCCGGGATGCGAAGTAAAGGCAGCATGTTCAATACGAATGCGACAGCGCATTGCGCGATGAGGACCGCCCATGCGCCTCCGACTGCGCCGAACATGGAAACGAGCCCGTAGGACAGTCCCACGACGAGCGTCGCGCCGAGAAACATGTTGAACGCATGGAGGCGCATCTTGCCATTGACGGTGTACCAGTATTGTTGCACGTAGCCGACATATACAGGGATCGCTACAAAGGCATGTACGCCTAGCACCGCGGCGGCGCTGGAATAAGCAGGCCCGTAGGCCGCGGGCAGGATTAGTTCGGAGAGTGCGGAGAAGCCAGGGGCGATCGGTACGGCCAGCAAGCCCATCGCGCCCATTGATTTTAGGAGTGTCGCCCTAAAATTTGCCGGATCGATGTGGAAGGCGCGCGTCAGTTTTGGGGCCGAAGTCAGCATGATGATATCGGCAAGGACATAGGAGATCTGCGAGATTGTGATCGCGGCCGCATATAGGCCAAGTTCGAATTCGCCGCGCAGCGACGCGACGGCATACTGATCGGCCCGTAGGAATACCATGATGCAAAGGGTTGAGGAGAGATACCACGGCGATACTTTAAAGTAGCGGATGCCTGCCGCAGCGCGTCCGCTCCCAGGGAAAGCCGGAACCCGTCGCTCCGTGCTTTGACAAACAGAAGGGCCGAGTACATCGCCATCTCGCCGACATTGACTGCAGCGAAATAGAACGTCTCCGCACCTCCCGCGATCAGCCAAACTCGACATACCGCCGCCACCGAGAGGGATATGCTTTTAAGGATGACAAGCCACTCTGCATAGCGAAGGCTCTGGATGAAAGCCTCCAAGATGGTCTTGCCCTGTAGGAGCAGAGAGCAGGCAAGGATCGCGCGCAACCAGAAATCTCTGCGATCACCTTCGAGCATGGAGGATGCAACGACGACCGCAGTGAACGTTACGAGCGAGAGCCCAAATAGGAGAGCTGTTGCGCCTCCGACTATATCGGGCTTATCCGGTCGGTTAGATGTCAAATCGCCCATGACAAGCTTTTCAACCGAGAATGTCGCCAACGGTGTCGCCATGGTGACGATGAGAATGGCGAAGCTCAGCCGACCGAATTCATGGGGGCCGAGATAACGGGCTACAGCGACGGAGATGAAGAAGCCCAGTCCCAGCTGATAGGCGCGCAGGCCGAGCATAACTCCGATCTGGGCTGGAGCTGCTCCGCGCGGCCAGCCCCGAGGGAGATGCGCTTCGAAAGAGTGGAACGAACACGTCTGAGTCGCTCGACTTCTGCCGCGGCCAAGGCCTCACGCTGCTTCATGGCTTTGGACTAGCGACACCCAACATTAGTTCGCGTCACACTCCGGGTGGACGAGCAGCAAATTTTGATAACCGTACTTCTTTTTTGGTGAATGGGGATGCAGCTCCCAGTCCCGAAATTCGTACGGGAGATAACCTTGCGCGAGGAGAACGTCGAGGACTTGCCGGGTCGTGCTACCGCTCTGGCTGCTGTCGCCGGTTTCTATAGCGATCCTGGGCTTAAGCCGCCCGATGGTCGAGAGGGCGCCCTGCACGACATCCATCTCGGCACTCTCGGCATCGATCTTCACAAGCTTGCAGCTTGTCAGTCCGAGCTCCTTCACAACCGGATCGCGACGGTGCATACGTCGATCTCGACCTCGCCCCGAAAGACGAGATTCGCATTGCGCTCTGCGCCGGACGTAGCAAAGGCCGATCCTGCGAGGCCGAAATCCTTGAATGTGAGCTTGCCTGGGGCCGAGCCTGCCGCCGCAGCGATCAGGTGATGCCGAGCTGATGCCGCGAACCGCTCCATGTTCTCCTGAAGAATGGCGCGCGTATCCAGCATCGGTTCGAAGATGACAACGGTTCCGTCTGGCCCGACCAGCTCGCGGCCGAGCATGGAGAAGAAGCCGAAGTGGCCGCCGATGTCGATGAAGGTGTCGCCGGGGTTGAGCGTCAGCATCATGTAGAACGCAACGTCTTGCTCGAATACGCCGTATCGCCAAATGCTTACCGAAACCATTTCAGGAAGGACAACGAGCATACGGCGACCAAAAAATGTTTGCGCCTCGGTGCAGCAGATGCGCCCCACCCGCGCGAGCGCATATGGCTTGACGGCGCTCCAGGGCCTCCGACAAAGCAGCTGCGCCTTGCTTTGCATGGTCATCCGCGAGCACGCTTTGAGCCTTTTAAGAAGCGCAGTATCCAAGGACGGTTCCCGATAAGACCTACTGAACGATCGAAGTCTTGGTCATGGCATCGGATAGCCGTGAGATGCGAGCCAACCAGCATACCGATCATTGAGAACATCGATCTCGCTGGCTGAGAACTGGTTGGCCCAGTCGCCATCGTTCCCGCAGGATGCCGAGATGTGGTCGCTATGCAGCAATGTCTCCGGGTCGTAGTTTGTGCGATTAATTATCCGCGACGCGAGCCGCCTTAGGATATATCCGCTCCCGCTGATATCGTCCTGGCGCGAACCCGCTGTAAGGAAATCAGCAATCGTGAATACCCGCTCATCCGCAAGCGCCACACCCAGTTGGTGGGCTATCTGGCGCGCCGCGGAGGCAATATCGGCAAAGAGCAGATCGTACGGCTGCACGAGCACGCCGGGAATGTCGACGAAGGAATTTTCTATCGCGATCGTTGCATCAAGATCGGAAAGAATTTGCTCGAAGGGATAAGCCCACTTCTTCTTGATCGAAGCGGCGATATCGCGCACGTCGCGATAGCTGAACAACACGTGGACCCGGTCGGTGTAAAAGTCCTGCGGAAGTGGCGGGTCATGGGTCTTTACAATGGCCCAGCGATTGGACTGCCTGAGCCACTCGAGGCGGGCCCGTTCCTTGGGCCTAATCAAGTGGCCCAAGAATCCGACACGTTCCAGATTGTACTTCGTCTCGAGCACCATAGCCGCAATATTGTATTGGAGCGTCGAGCCGGAGCGCAGCATCCCGTTGCAGATGACAATCATGACACTTGTTTCAAGTTGCCACCGCCCCTTAATGCCGCGAGCAAGCGGTCAGCAACGGCATCCCAGTTGTATAGCCGCAGTGTTCGCTCCTGTGCCTCCAGGGCAATTTGTTCGAGTTCGTGTTGCGGGCGAGCGTAGGTGGCCAGCACTGCCGCAGCAACCTCTGTGGCGCTGGGCTCGTCGACGAGCACGCCGAGCCGACCGTTCTCGGTCAACTCGGGCAATGCCGCGACGTTGTTGCCAATGACAATCGCGCGCGCCTTCATGGCTTCGAGATAAACCTGTCCCCAGGGATCAGCTAGCATCGGTTGAACAAGCATCGCCGCGCCATAAAACAAACGGCTGAGCGTCTCGCGCTTTACGAACCCGTAAGCCTCTACGCCGGCTGTATTCTTGAGCTCACCACCACTTGCCGGCTGCCTACCAACACCAGTCGTGTTGCGGCCGCTCTCGCCGGATGATCTCAAAGCGCAGCAAGGACGATTTCGCCTCCCTTCTCGGCGAAGAGGTGCTTTGCGACAAGCAGCAAGTGGCCGTTCGCGTAGTCCTTTTCGCCTTCGAAGGGAGCAAGTTCACCTGAGCCACAGCCGACAGCGAAGACGCGTTCGCTCGGCACCTCATAGTGGGCCACGACGTCGTCACGCACGTGGGCGGAGAAAGTGAGCACAGTGGCTGCGCCGGCAAGCGCGGACCGCTCGAGTCGGTCGACCTCGTCCATGGCGGTGGTGGAGAATCTCGGTGCGACGCGGCTATTGCGGAGCAGGTTCCAGGTGTTGTCCATCCAGATCGAGTACGGCACATCGGTACCGAGCGGCACGTCGAGCGAACCGGTGCAGAGAACGTGATCCGCGCCGGCGCGGCGTGCACGCTCGGCTACGTACGCCCCCCGCCGCTGCCGCGCCGGAGCAAACCAACTTACGGCGTTCCAGGGGTAGCCGCGCATGCTATTGCCCGCGGCCATCACCGCCTTGTCGATCCGCGTCAGGAGCGAGCTGTCCACTGCGACGATGTCGACGGTCCGCCTCTTCAGCGCCGCCGACAGGTTGGCCGGCGCCGCCGACCACGTCCCAACGTCCAGCGGATGGCCTGCCACCGAGGTAATGGCGAGCCTCATGAACTCGGCCGTTGCGACTCGATAGCAAGTTCCTCGTTACTGCTGTCGTAGAACCGGTCTACTTCCTCGACGCGGTTGAACATCGGATCTTCGGCATCCCCAAATTTGCAGCGGCGAATGGCTGTAAAGCCCGACTCCTCGAGCAGGAAGGTCATAAGGCCATAATCGTACATCCAGCGGTGTGCGCTATTGCCGTAGGCCGCCCGTAGCCGCTGAACCAACGACCTGATCGGGGTCTCCTCGCCGAGATAGGAAATACGCATGAAGCGGTCGGCGGCATCGCGTCGGCCAACCTCGGATTCCTCGACGAGCTGGCGGGCGCGCCAGATCAGATCGGGGACGACGAGACGGAACACGCCGCCCGGTCTTAGCATCGCGTGGGTGTTGCGAAGCGCAACCGCGACGCTCTGACGATCGAGGTGCTCCAGGACATGGCTGCAATAGACGCCATCGGCCGAGGCGTTCTTCAGCGGCAAGCCCTGAACGATGCTCCCATACATGACACCCTTCGGGAAAAGCGCTATACCGGCAGCGTGGATGATGCCACCTATGGCTGGCGCCCTCTCGGCACGCAGGCGGGGCGAGATGTCATAATTGGACCAGCCCTCAGGGCAGCTAAGCCCGCAGCCGTACTGAACATAGAGCCCCACAGAGATACCAATTTTCCGCCGGCGTCAGCGCAGCGGGCGCACGAAGTTGCCTGCGGATGTGAAGCCTCGCGTCGGCGACATCGCGGTGGCGGCAATCGCCCGCACGTCGAACGATCTCAGGGCCTCAGCTGCATAAACCAGCACCATCAGGTGAAGGGCCACATCCATGCGGTGCGGACCAGGCGAAAAAAGTACGTTCCAGATCGTGTCGAGTGTGATGTAGACGAACAGAGGCGCGTAAGGGTTACGCCACAGCATGCTGCGTGCAAGCACATAGATGGAGAGTCCAAGCACCGCGAACCAGCAAAGAGCTGCGAGGATGCCGGCGTCGGCCCAGGCACCGAACAGGTGGCTATGGCTCGGCGTACCGAGCTCCCACTGGCGTGCCTGGTGGTTTTGCATCAGCGAATAATAATTATCCTGCCCGAGATAGCTCGCAGTGGAAACATCGACCCAGAAGTCGTAAACGTTCGAGTCTACGTTGGTCGAACCGAAACCAAGCAGCGGGCGTTTCGATATGGCATAGAGCGCTGCGATCGTGTCGGGGCGCGCCGCCGCGAGCAGACCGTAGGGATTCGAGAACTGCTGCTCCATTTTAAGCTGTAGCTCGTCCGGTAGAATCCCGCGAGCGCCCAGAATTATATGCACGAGGGCCATTCCGATAAGGGCGGGCCCGCCAAACCGTTGAAGGCGTGGAGAATTGTAGACAACAGGCACAAAAAAATGGTCGCCGATGTGCCGAGTCCGAGTCGCCAGGGTTGGAGTCCATAGTTCTTGCTAGCGCTCTGTCCGACCAACAAGATGAAAACGTAGGAAATGCAGTAGCCCGCCAGTATCAGACGGAGACGCGCGGGGTCTCCACGAGACAGCCACTTTATCGCAATGACCAGCAGCGCAAGTATTACGTAGGTTCCGGCACGCTTCAACGTGCCGTCGATGGATGCGTCGTTGATGAGGTCCGAGACGATCTGCGCGGAAGCCGCGAGCAAGAACAGAATGACGAAGCGCTGTTCCCAGCGGCCAAGACACCGAACAGCCTTATGCAGATTCAAGAGGAGCAGGCCAAGCACGACAATCTCGACATATCGCAACTCGCCCAAGACGCACGCCATAGTGAAGGACCGTGCAGAGTCGCCAAAAGCGGGCGGTTTCAGTAGGGGGTGGTTTGCGACCTTCGTCACAACGTGGTCGGCCTGCCGCCGGTGTTGTAGTCAAGTTCGCCCTCACCGAGTTCAATCGCAGCAGGGTGAACCGTGACACCACTCACGATACCGAAGTGCGTTCGCCTGCACCTTCCGCCACGGTTGGCAAACCTCAATCGAGGAAGGCTGAGGAAGCACAGTCCGGTCGTGGCGTCGGTTCGGCTGCCGTGCCTGCCCCACGCTACCGCACTCCGGGTGAAAGCGGGTTCACCGGAGTGCGGGCGCTCGCACTTTACATTGCCGCCGGGATGGCCGGCGGGTCGTCGTACGTGTCTCTCGCGCCGCGGCGGGGCCTCGGCGCTCAGGGGAGTCCATTCATGACGGGTCGGTCGGCGCTCATGACGGAATGGCGGTGGCGGCGAGCGCGGGGCAGGCCGGCAGCAGGTCGCTCTCGGCGTCGGGCTGGGCCACGGGACCCGCGCCGCGGCTTGTTGCGGTCGCGGGTCGGGCGCCCGGCGCAACCGCGGCGGCTAGGGCGGAGTGCCAGCTTCGGGCGAAGCGGAGCAGCCGCGGCAGGGCTGCAGCGACGGGGACGGCCGCGTCCGCCGGCCGTGGCGCCTGATCGACGCTGCGGCGGGAGATGGTGACAAGGCCGAGAGGACCGCGCCCAGCAGCCATTCCGCCGGCAGCTCAAGGGCAGCGGCGTCGACGCCGGGTCGAAGCGACCGCGGCGGCGGCGCTCGCCGGATCCGCGATCAGCGTGCCGACCGTCAACGTGTCGTTGCCGCTCGCGAGCCGGAGCGCGTCGTCACCGCACGCGAGGCGGAGGCTTCCCGGCGCAGCCGGCGCCGCCACAAAGGGCCGCCGAGGACCCGGCGCACGCGGTTGGCCGCGGCCGGCGCCACGGCCGCCTGAGCCGCAACCGGCGCCGCCCGCTCGCCGCGCTCACCAATTAGTTGTGCATTGGCGGAACTGGATGCTCCGCATTTGCAGGCATAAGCGGATAGACGCACGCCAGCACCGCGACGGCGCAGACAGAAAGATAGACACTCATGATCGCCCCCGTCCTCTAGCCCATCCTTGTTCTTTTTTGTCTTGGCCGCCGGCTGCTTCTGAGCCTGGATCGGCAGGTAGTTGCGGCTCGCTCGACGCTGTTCCCGACGGAACGACGAAAAAGCCTTCTCATCAGCGGGCCGGTTTGTACCGCACCGGCAAAGATAAAGCAACAGCCTTCTCGGCGCGCACCACGGTCGCGGCGATGCCTGCTGCCCCGCCCGCGCCGGCCGCAACCCCCTGCTTGCACAATGCCGACGTCATGGTGTTGGCGTGCGCCGCCGGGGCCACTGTTGCGAAAGGATCGCAACTGACCGAAACTCAGCGGGACACTGGGCCGGCGGCGGGGCCGCGCGCCGGCAAGGGGGCTGAACGCTGCCCGGCGGCGCCCGCTAGTGCGGGCGGTGCATGCAAAGAATTCACCACCGCACGTAACATATTGATTCTAAGGCACAACTCCATTCGTCGGAATCGTTCAAATGGGTCTGTGCACTAGATCACATGGGCCTGTATGGTAGATCAAACGGGTCCGTACCCTCAAACGGACACAGGGACGGGTTTCTCTTCCCGGCGAGCGGATTCCCACTTCGGTCTATTATTCCGCGGCGCGAAGTGTTGATATTCAGTTTCCAACATTGCGCTTTCGCGAGCTTCGTGGCGCTGCCGCTGTTGATGCGGCTCACGTGGCGGCTGCAACTGGTGGACGCGCCGGGCGAACGCAAGGTCCACAATGCCAGCGCCGTGCCGCGCTGCGCGGCAGGCTCGCCATCATCCGCGCGGCGCTGGTGCCGATGTTCATGTAGGCTCCCAAGTGGACGATGCCCTGGCCGGCGCTATATCGCGAAACGCCCCCGTCGTCGTCGCCTTCAGCGTCATCGACGCACTTCCGCGGCATGAACGCGTGGGCAGTTCTTCGGCCGTAAGGGCATCGCCGTCGCGGTGGCGCTGTGCCGCGGGATCGTCTTCGAGGTGGGTCCTGCCGTTCTTCAGGATGGACCCGGCGCCGCCGTGGGCGACCTATCCGGTCACGGCCCTCTTCCTCCTCGCGAGCAGTCACCAACGCCTTTAACCTGTTCGACGGCGCTGGAAGACCTGGCCGGCGGCTGTGCGGCGTTGAGCCTGCTCGCCGTCGGGGTTCTTGCCGCACAAGGGGACGGCTTCCTGGCTACGCCCTGATCGCGGCTCGCGGTGATCGGCGGGATCTTCGGCTTTTTGCGCTTCAACACCCACCCGGCCAACGTCTTCGCGGGCGTTGCCGGCGCCCGTTGGTCGGCTTCACGGTGGCGGTGTGAGGCGTGCTGGGTCATCGGGCGCCGATCCGGCGCTCAATCCGGAACTGCCGTTGCTGCTCCTCGGCGTACCGGTGGTGGACACGCTGATGGTGATGACGGTGCGCCTGGCGGAGGGCGCTCGCCGTTCAGCGGCGACCGCAACCACGTGCACCACAAGCTGCTGGACGTTGGATGCGCTCGCCACTACGAGGCGGTGGCGGTCGTGTACGTGATCCAGGCGTCGCATGCATCGCGGCGGCGTTCCGTGCTGTGGTGCGCACGCCTCCGACCTGCGGTGGTGGGCGCCTTGGCGCGCGTTCGCCGTCGCCGTGCTGGCGCCGCTG